>JAGWPW010000007.1 GCA_028870315.1 Sphingomonadales bacterium
CGCATCAGTGCCGCGCTGGCGCTTTGTGCTGGCAGCGGTGCTCGCGGGCGGGATCGGCTGGTGGATCGGCCATGGCCTGCGGTTCTGAGGCTGCGGTCAGGCTATAAGCTCGCGACTGTTGACCAGCAGCGAGACGGCATGGCCACCCGCCAATCCGCGGCGCTGCCGCCATTCGCCGGTCGGCCGGAAACCCAGCTTTTCGACGAAGCGGCGGGCGGCGGGCATTTCCGCCGTATGCAGCGCATCGAGCGCGCGGTGCCCGAGCGTGCGGGCAAGCCGCAGCACCGCGCGTCCTGCCTCGGTGGCAAAACCCTGCCCCGCATGTTCAGGGGCGATCCAGGCGACGAGCTCGGCACGCTGCGGCCCGCGCTGCAAGCCCGCGACGCCCAGCACCCTTGCGCCATCGGCACCCGGTAGCGTCACGAGGAAGCGCGGAAAATTGCGCGATTCGCGGATCGCGAGCCATTCCTGAACCGGGGCGACGAGTTGCGCCACCGCCTGCGGATCGGCGTCGCAGCCATAGAGCGCGCCACCATCCTCGGGCCAGCCGGGGCGCAGGAACAGGCGATCGCTGCGGATGAACATGCTGTTTCTCCAGCTCGGACCCCTGTCCGAACGAGTCCTAGCCGAAGCCGGTGACGATGTGATGACGGCTTGCGGCAATGCGCGCGCAATCTGCGGCACGCAGAAGCGCGCAAGCCTTCAGCCGGCGGGAACAGCGGCGCCCCCGCCAGAACGGCAGGGCGGCCAGCGCAGCGATGCTTGCGTGAAGCGCCTATTCGGCGGCTTCGGCCTCGCGATCGACCGAGACATATTTCCGCCCGAGCTTGCCCGGATGGAAGCGCACGCGCCCCGCGCCGAGCGCGAACAGCGTGTGGTCCTTGCCCATGCCGACATTGGCGCCGGGATAGACGCGGGTGCCGCGCTGGCGGATGATGATATTGCCACCGACGACGACTTCACCGCCGAATTTCTTGACGCCGAGGCGCCGGCCAGCCGAATCGCGACCATTGCGCGAGGAACCGCCCGCTTTCTTGTGTGCCATGTTGCGTTCCTCCTCAGGCGCCGACCGACAGGATGCGCAGCAGCGTCATCGCCTGGCGGTGGCCATTGCGGCGGCGGTAATTGTGGCGGCGTCGCTTCTTGAAGACGATCACCTTTTCGGTGCGATCCTGCGCGATGATCTCGGCCGCGACCTTCACCGCACCGGCATCGGCAAGCCTGCCGTCCTCACCGGCGAGCAGAACCTCGCCCAGCGTGATCTTGTCACCCGCCTCACCGGCGAGCTTCTCGACCGCGATCTTGTCTCCGGCGGCAACCCGATACTGCTTGCCGCCCGTGCGCACCACTGCGAACATCGTGCTATCCCATCAAACTGAACTTGCGCTTCGCACCCGGTTAAGCAGGCGGATGGCGCACAGGCTACCCGCCGCGAGCGGCAGGGGAGCCGGGAAGCAGCGCCGTTAAGGGAAGCATCGCCGGCTGTCAACGCGGCAATGCTATACCGGGCGATGCCGGGCGATGCAGGGGCGGCTGGCGCATCGGCGCGCCCGTGCTATGGCCCGGCGATGCCGCGAAGCCTGCCGCTCCCGCTCCTGATCGTGCCCCCCCTCCTGCTGCTCGCAGGCTGCGGCGGGCACGACAATTATCCCTCGCTGGCGCTGCGTCCGGCCGAACGCGCAAGCGCCGCTGCGGCGACGAAGCCGGCGCTCCCGGCCCCGGTGCAGAACCTTGCCGTATCCCCGGCGATGGCAAAGCAGCTCGACGATCTCGTCGCCGATGCGCAGGCCGGCTACCAGAGCTTCATCCGCGCGCGTCCCGATGCCGAAGCAAGGGTGAAGGCCGCGCATGGCGCCGAGCAGGGCGGCGAAAGCTGGGCGCGCGCCACCAATGCCGTCGCCGCGCTCGCAGCGGCGCGCGCCACCACCGCGCAGCCGCTGACCGTGCTCATCCAGGTGGAAGTCGCCGACCGCCTTGCCCATGCCGAGGATGACGGCACGAGCGGCGATGCCGGAACCCGCCCGGCGACGCTGGCCATCACCGCCGCGCACGACAGGATCGCAAAATGGCTCGCCGAGGAGAACGACACGCTCACCGCGCTCGACCTCGCGCTCAGGTGACAGGCGCCCAGCGGGCAAGATCGGCGCCATCCTCGGCGCGTGGCTCGATCCAGCGCCATGCGCCATCCCGTTTCTCGCGCTTCCAGAACCAGCTGTCGCTCTTGAGATGGTCCATCGCATAGTCGACCGCACTGAACGCATCGCGGCGGTGACGCGCGGCGGCGGCAACAAGGACGATCGGCGCGGCCGGCGGCATTTCGCCGATCCGGTGAAGAATGGCGATGCCATCGAGTCGCCAGCGCGCCGATGCGCTGTCGGCGAGCGCTTCTATGCCGGGCAGCGTCAGCGGCGGGAAATGGCGAAGGTCGAGCGCCTCGATGCCCTCGCCGCCGCGCACCTGGCCAAGGAAACTGACCAGCCCGCCCGCGCCGGCATGCGCGGCGGCAAAGCGCGCCAGCTCGGCGGCGGGGTCGAGGGCGGTGTCGAGCAGGCGCACCACGCGCATGTCAGCCGCCGCTGACCGGGGGCAGGAAGGCGAGTTCATCGCCGGGCGCGATCAGCGCCGGCCCGGCAACGAGCGCCCCGTTCACCGCCACGCGGATGCGCGGATCGCCAAGCGCACGGGCAAGCGCGGCCGGAAGCTGCGCCACCACGGCATCGAGCGGGGTCGGCGCGGCGAGCGGCAGCGTGATTTCATCCGCGCCGGCAACATCCTCCAGCCGGCCGAGAAACACGAGGCGCGCCATCAGCCGCCGGTCATCGACATGTGCCGCGCCAGCGCCGGGGCGGCGCCGCGGTGGTCGATCGCGAAATGGTGGCGCAGCGGCTTGATCGCCATTGCCTCGTCGAGCGCGGCGTCGAGCGCGGCTTGGGGATCGGCCGAGCGCAGCGCCGCGCGCATATCGACCTGCTCGCGCCCGCCAAGGCAGGCGAACAACTGGCCGGTGGCGGTGACGCGGACGCGGTTGCAGCCGTCGCAGAAGTTCTGGGTGAGCGGGGTGATGAAACCGAGCTGGCCGCCGGTCTCGGCAAGCGTGACATAGCGCGCCGGGCCGCCGCTGCGATGCGCGCTGGGAATGAGGGTGAAGCGCGTCTCCAGCGCCCGCCGCACCTCGGTCAGCGGCAGGTAATGGTCGATGCGGTCCTCGTCGACCTCGCCCAGCGGCATCACCTCGATCAGCGTGATCGCACAGCCCATGCCATGCGCGAAGGCGACGAGATCGGGGATTTCGCGCTCGTTCAACCCCTTTAGCGCAACGGTGTTGATCTTCACCGCCAGCCCCGCGGCGCGCGCGGCGGCGATGCCGTCGAGCACCGCCGGCAGCGAATCGCGCCGGGCGAGCCGCGCGAACAGCGCGCGGTCGCGCGTGTCGAGCGAGATATTGACCCGGCGCACCCCGGCGGCGGCGATATCCTCGGCAAATTCGCCAAGCCGCGTGCCATTGGTGGTGAGCGTCAATTCCTCCAGCCGCCCGCCGCCGTCCTGATCGACCCCGATCCGCCGGCCGAGCGCGCGCACGAGGTCGATGACGTCACGGCGGACCAGCGGCTCGCCCCCGGTCAGGCGGATCTTGCTGACACCGCGCGCCACGAAACCCAGCGCGAGGCGGTGGAGTTCCTCAAGGCTCAGCACTTCGGCGCGGGGCAGGAAGCTCTGCCGCTCGGGCATGCAATAGGCGCAGCGCAAATCGCAGCGATCGGTCACCGACAGCCGCAGATAGCTGATGCGCCGCTGGAAGCGATCGATGAGCGGAGCGGGAGCGGCCATCGGGCGAGTCTAGTCCTCCATCGACGCCGTGGCGAGAGGCCAATATTGGCCGGTCACGCCGGGTGCCTTAGCCAGATAGGCATCCGCCGCCGCGATCGCCAGCGTATCGTCCCCGGCAATGGCATTGACCCGCGCCGGCGCCCAGCGGCGCGCCAGCGCCTGCACCACCGCCAGCCGCCAGCCGCGATGGGTGTGGTCGGCGGGCGCGAAGACCAGCGTCGTCGCATCCTCGGCGGGCTTGAGCCGCCCGAGCACATATTGGTGGAAATGCGCCGCGGCGAGCAGCGGTTCGGCGGGCAGATCGCCGACGGGAAACAGCGCCATCAATCGCGCTCGCGCGTCAGGGTGATGCCGATCGCCTCGCCATGCTCGCTGATCGCCAGTTTGACGATCTTGACCGTCACCGCCTCGACCCGCGTATCGCGCAGGAACAGCGTTTCGCAGATGTGATCGGCCACCGCCTCGATCAGCGTGAAATGAAGGCCGGTGGGCAGCGCCCCGGTCGCGGCGAATTTGAGGTCCATGTAATTCTTCGAGGCGCCGAGCGGAGTATCGGGCAGGAAGCGTGCGGGCGCGCGCAGCCGCGCCGCGATCGAAATGCGCAAGGGCTGCGGCTGGCCGGTCTCCTCCGAATAGATGCCGGTCAGCACATCGACGGGAAGATCGGCGATTTCGAGGATCAGGCTGTCGGCCACCGGCATTTCCGCGCAAGAAAGCCCCGTGGTTGGCAGTTCACCCGCGCGAAGTCCAGCGCGCGAAGATCGCGGTGGGCAGCAGCCGGCCGCCCTCGCCATCCTCGCGCACGGTGAGTTCGCCATGCTCGATGCGGCCGGGGCGCGCGGCGAACGCCTCGGCAAGGAGGCCGGCGAGCGCAAGCGACGACATGCGCACCGCATAGGCGGTAAGGAACAGGAAGCGGCTGTCCGCGTCGAGCAGATGCGCGCAATCGCCGACCAGCGCCGGCAGATGCTCCTCCAGCCGCCAGACCTCGCCCTCGGGGCCGCGACCGAATTTGGGCGGATCGAGGATGATGCCGTCATAACGCCGCCCGCGCCGGACCTCGCGCGCGGTGAATTTGGCGGCATCATCGACGAGCCAGCGAATCGGCCGCGCCTCCAGCCCCGAGAGCGCGGCATTGGCGCGCGCCTGCGCCACCGATTTCCTCGAGGCATCGACATGGGTGACCGGCCCGAATGCGCTCAGCGCCAGTGTGCCGAGCCCGGTATAGCCGAACAGGTTGAGCGTCGCCGCCGCGCTGCATCCCGAAAGCTGCTCGCCCATCCAGTCCCACACCGGCGCCATGTCGGGAAAGAAGCCGAGGTGGCGAAAGGGCGTGCATTGCGCGCCAAAGTGCAACGCGCCGCGGCGCAGCGTCCAGCCTGCGGATGGCACCGGCCGGGCGAAGCGCCAGCGGCCGCCGCCCTCCTCGTCCGAGCCGGGCACGAATTCGCCATCGGCCGACCAGTCCTCGCGCCGCGGCGCCCACAGCGCCTGCGGTTCGGGGCGGATGAAGCGCCAGGCGCCGTAACGCTCCAGCTTGCGGCCATGGCCCGAATCGACCAGGCCGTAATCAGCCCAGCCGGTGCCGGTCAGCAGCAGCGGCGCCTCGACGAGATGCGCCATCAGTGGCGTGGGCTCGCCCGCGCGGCGATATAGTCGGCGATCGCAGCGTAATCGCAGGGCAGATCGGTGCAACGCTCCTCGCGCTCGAACAGATCGCCGACGCGCAGCGGCAGCGCCGGACGCTGGCCCGTGGCACGCTCGACCGCTTCGGGGAATTTCGCGGGATGCGCGGTCGCCAGCGTCACCACCGGCACCGCCCGATCGATCCCCGCCGCGCGCGCGGCATGGAGGCCGATCGCGCTGTGCGGGTCGATCAGCTCGCCGCACTGCTGCCACGCCCAGCCGATCGCCCTTGTCATGTCGCCCGGCTCGGCGCGCGCGCTCGCAAACAGCGCGGCGGCACCCTCGCGCTGGGCATTGGTGAGCAGCATCGCCCGGCTCGCCTCGAAGCCCGCCATCTGCGCCGCCAGCGCCTTGCCGTCGCGCCCGCCGACATCGAACAGCAGCCGCTCGAAATTGGACGAGACCTGGATATCCATCGACGGCGCCGCGGTGGGCGTCACCTGCCCTTGCGAATAATCGCCCGTGCTCAGCGCGCGGTGGAGGATGTCGTTGACGTTGGTCGCGACGATCAGCCGTTCGACCGGCAGCCCCATCCGCGCCGCGACATAGCCCGCGAAGACATCGCCGAAATTGCCCGTCGGCACCGAAAAGGCGATCGGGCGATGCGGCGCCCCCAGTTGCAGCGCGGCGGCGAAATAATAGACCACCTGCGCCATCAGCCGCGCCCAGTTGATCGAATTGACCGCGCCGATCGCAAAACGCGAGGTCAGCGCCGGATCGCCGAACATCCGCTTCACCATCGCCTGCGCATCGTCGAAGGTGCCGGCGATGGCGATGTTATGGACGTTGGGGGCCAGCACCGTCGTCATCTGGCGACGCTGGACATCGCTGACCCGCCCCTTGGGATGAAGCATGAAGATATCGACCCTGGCACGCCCCGCGACCGCATCGATCGCCGCCGAGCCGGTATCGCCCGAGGTTGCCCCGACGATGGTCAGATGCTCCTCGCTGCGCCCGAGGAATTCCTCGAACAGCAGACCGAGCAGTTGCAGCGCGACATCCTTGAACGCCAGGGTCGGGCCGTGGAACAGTTCGAGCAGCCAGTGCTGCGCGTCGAGCTGCCTGAGCGGTGTCACCGCGGTATGGGCAAAGCGGCCATAGGCGGCGACGGTCAATTCGCGCAGCCGCGCAGGCGACAGGCTTTCGCCGACGAAGGGCTGCATGATCCGCGCCGCAAGCTCGGCATAGGGCAGTCCGGCGAGCGCGGCGATCTCGTCGGGCGACAGGCGCGGCCATGCGCGGGGCAGGTAAAGCCCGCCATCGCTGGCCAGCCCGGCAAGCGTCACGCCGGCGAAATCGAGCGCCGGAGCGCTGCCTCGGGTCGAGATGTAGTCCATGTGCCGCGCCGGTTAGCCGCGCCAGGCCCAATAGGCAAGAAAACGCCCCGGCAGGTGCCCTTCAGCCCGGCCGCCGCCGCAAGGCGATCGTATAGATGACCAGTGCGGTTGTCGCGAACAGGAACCATTGCACCGCGTAGGAGAGATGATTGTTGGGGATTTCGCGCGGATCGGGGCGCGCGTTGGCGGCAAGCCCGGCGAGCGGCGGATCGGCGACGAGCCGCGGCCCCGGCGCGATGATGCCCTGCACGGTTCCGCCAGGCCAGCCAATGGTTGCGGGATTGTCCGACCAGCCAAGCACCACCCGCGCCGCGCCGCCGCCGTTGGCGAGCACACAACGCGCGACATGCGCCCAGCCCGGCGTGCCCGCCGCATTGCGGCCGGCGACCGCGCCGAAATCTTCCGCCGAGGCGCAGCGAATCATGCTGTGCCGGTAATAGACACGCCGCGCGCTTTCGGCATCGCCCGGCCAGGCGACCGGTTGGGGATCGTGCTGCGCCGCGCCATAGCGGGCAAGCATCGCTTCCTTCTGGTGCAGGCGCGCGATCTGCCAGAAGCCGAGCCCGATCATCAGCCCCGCGGCGCACAGCACCACCAGTGTCGGAACCACGGGAAGCCGGCGGATCATGGCTCGCGGTCGCCCTCGCTACGAAATTCGCCGGCGCGGCGCTGGTATTCGGCGGCGAGCAGCGCGGCCTTGGCAAGCCGCAGCCCCCAGATCACCAGCGCGCCGGTCAACGGCACCAGCAGCAGCGCGATCAGCCACATCGGCGCGGCGAGCGCGAAATGCAGCCACAGCGCGAGCAGCAGGATGATCGTGCCGACGATGGTGGTGAGGAACGCCGCCGGACCATCGCCGACGTTGAAGCGCGTATAATCGAGCCCGCAGGCCGTGCAGCGCGGCGCGAAGCTCGCCAGCCGGGTGAACAGCCCTTTTGCGCCGCACCGCGGGCAGAGCGCGAAAAGGGCGGCGCGGGTGATGCCCGGCTGCCCTTCCGGATTGGCCTTGTCGGTCACGAAGCCAGCATCCGGCGCGATCAGTCGGTCGGGAAGCCCCAGTTGCCCCAGACATAAACCGCCGAGAACAGGAACAGCCAGACGACATCGACAAAGTGCCAGTACCACGCCGCCGCCTCGAAGCCGAAGTGCTGGCGCGGGGTGAAATCGCCATTGTAGGCGCGCTTCAGGCAGACGGCGAGGAAGATCGTGCCGACGATGACATGGAAGCCGTGGAAGCCGGTCGCCATGTAGAAGGCCGAGCCATAGGTGTTCTGGCCGAAGTGGAACGGCGCATGCGCATATTCATAGGCCTGGAGGCTGGTGAACAGCATGCCGAGCAGGATCGTGCACCACAGCCCGGTCTTCAGCCCCTTGCGGTCGCCATGCAGCAGGCAGTGATGCGCCCAGGTGACCGTGGTGCCCGAGCACAGCAGGACCAGCGTGTTGATGAGCGGCAGGTCGAAGGGATCGAGCACCGCATCGAGCCCCTTGGGCGGCCAGTGCCCGCCGACCACCTTGGCGAGTTCGGAGGGGAACAGCGAGAAATCGAAGAAGGCCCAGAACCAGCCGACGAAGAACATCACCTCCGAGGCGATGAACAGGATCATGCCGTAGCGCTGGTGCAATTGCACCACCGGCGTGTGGCAACCCTGCTTCGATTCGGCGACGATCTTGGTGAACCACTGGAACAGCGAGGCGAGCAGCAGCGCAACCGCCGCGCCGACCACGAATTTGCCGGCCGGATTGTCGTGCATGAACAGCACCATGCCCGAGGTGAACCCCAAGGCGCCGAGCGTCGTCACCAGCGGAATGATGTCGGGCGGCAGGATGTGATAATCGTGAGTCTTGGTGCCGGCCATGTTCGCGTGGTTCCCCGGTTGTGACAGGACGATTGCCGCGACCTGTCGATGTCTCCTGCGCCTTAACCGCGAGACCGCCCCTGGTCCAGAGGCATGTCGCGGCGCGATGCGGCTTCGTCCTCCGGCGATCCCGACCGCCGGAATCGCCCTGCTATCCGCTGTGGACCTCGTGGAAGGTATAGCTGAGCGTGATCTGCTCGATCCCCTTCATGTCGGGATCGGCAAGGAAGGCGGGATCGACATAATAGATCACCGGCATCCGCACCTTTTCATGCGGCTGCAGCGTCTGCCGGGTAAAGCAGAAGCACTGCACCTTGGTGAAATAATGCGCCGCCTCGCCCGGCTCGATATTGTAGCTCGCCTGTCCGGTGATCACATGATCGGTGGGGTTTTCGGCATCGAAGAAGGCGAGCTTGCGGGCGCCGATCGCCACCGTCTGCGTGGATATCTCGGGCGTGAAATGCCAGGGCATGCCAGCTTCAACATTGGCGTCGAAGCGGATCGAGATGCTCTGGCCGGCGAGCGGCTTGACCTGCGCCGCCTCGGCCTCGCTGACCCGCGCGGGGATGCCGCCATAGCCGGTCGCCTGGCAGAAGGCGCGGTAAAGCGGGACCGACGCGAAGGCGAGCCCGACCATCGCCCCGGCAACCGCCGCCGCCATCAGCCCGACGCGATTGTTGCGGGTGTTAGCGCCCATGGCTTGTCCCTTCCGATGCGCTGGCCGCGGCGGCGGTGCCGGCCCGGGGTGAGGGCAGATGCGGGTTGCGCATCTTGACGACGGTGATCGCGAAAAACATCACCACGAAAAACACCAGCACCAGCGCCAGCGCGAGATTGCGGTGACGGATGATGCGCTGGCGCTCGGCCATCGGGTCGCGCGTATCGCGCCAGGGTTCGCTCATGTCCGCGCTCCAAACAGGGTCCACCAGTGGTCCGCCACGAGCGCGGCGAACAACAGGAACAGATAAAGGATCGAAAACGAGAACAGCCGCCGCTCGGGCCGCATCGCATCCTCGGGCGTGGCGCGACGGCGCAGACCCACCGGCAGCGCCAGCCCGACGAAGCCGAGCGAAAGCAGCAGCGCCGCCACCCCATAGATCGCGCCCGCCCCGCCGATCCACCACGGCGCCAGCGTCACCGGCAGCAGCACCAGCGTATAGGCAAGGATCTGACGTCGGGTTGCCGGCTCGCCCGCGACCACCGGCATCATCGGAATGCCCACCTTGGCGTAGTCCGATTGCACGAACAGCGCGAGCGCCCAGAAATGCGGCGGCGTCCACAAAAAGATGATCGCGAACAGCAGCACCGGCATCAGCGTGACATGGCCGGTGGCAGCGACCCAGCCGATCAGTGGCGGAAACGCGCCGGCCCCGCCGCCGATGACGATGTTCTGCGGGGTGCGCGGCTTGAGCCAGATCGTATAGACGACCGCGTAATAAAGGATCGATACCACAAGAATCGCCGCGGCAAGCCAGCCGATCGCCAGCGCCATGACCAGCACCGCGGTAACCGAAAGCGCGACGCCGAAATCGCGCGCGCTGTGCCGTTCCATGCGCCCCGCCGGCAGCGGCCGGGCGCGGGTGCGCTTCATGCCCGCGTCGAGATCGGCCTCCCACCACTGGTTGAGCGCCGCCGCGCCGCCCGCCGCCAGCGCGATGCAGAAGATCGCGGTGAACCCGAGCACCGGGTCGATCGTCTGCGGCGCGGCGAGCAGGCCGCAAAGCCCGGTGAAAATGACGAGGCTCATCACCCGCGGCTTGGTCAGAGCGTAGAAGTCGCGCCAGTCGGCGGGCTGGAGTTGGGCCTGGGCGGGAAGCATCAGCCGCGGCCTATAGGCGCAGCGCCGCGCGGTGGAAAGACGTCTCGCACCCGCGATCGCCGATTGCGCCGCCCATGGTCGCCAGCGCGTCCTTGCCCGTTTGCGCGCGGCGCTGTTCCGCGACATGCAATTCGCGCGCGCCTTGCCCGCGCTTTGCAGATGGTGCCGGGACCGCGGATTTGCGAAACCCGACGCCGGCTTCGACAAGGACACCCCGGTGAGCGAAACGATCGAGAAAAAATCCTATTGCCGCATCTGCGGCTCGGGCTGCGGAATCATCGTCACGCTTGCCGGCAATGAGGTGATCAAGGTCCACGCCGATCAGGCGCATCCGGTCTCGCGCGGCTACACCTGCCCCAAGGGGCGCTCGCTGCCGCAGGATCACCACCGTGCCGACCGCATCGACCAGCCGATGATCCGCAGGAACGGCGTGCTGCACCCGACGAACTGGGACGATCTGCTCGACGACCTCGCCGGCAAGTTGACCGCCATCATCGCCGCCCATGGCGCGGACGCGGTGGGCAGCTTCATCGGCGGCGGCGGGTTTCTCGATGCCAGCGGCTTTTACAGCCTGATGGCGTTCCTGCGCACCCTCGGCACGCGATCGGCCTACAGCGACATGACGATCGACAGCGTCGCCAAGTCGGTCGCCTCGGAAATGTTCGCCGGCATCACCGGCCTCGAACCGCGCGCCGACCTTCTGACGACCCCGCTGGTCCTGTTCATCGGCACCAATCCGGTGATCTCGCATACCCGCACGATCCAGATGCATGCCCCTACCGCGGCGATGCGCGACATGCGCGCGCGCGGCGCGCAACTCTGGGTGATCGACCCCCGGCGCACCGAAACCGCCATGCGCGCCGATGGCCATATCGCGCCGCGGCCGGGGCTCGATTATGCGGTGCTGGGCTATCTGATCCGCGAATTGCTGATCGACGGCGCCGATCATCGCTATCTCGATGCGCATGCGCAGGATGTCGATGGGCTGCGCGCGGCGGTGGCGCGCTTTACCCTCGCGCATACCAGCGCGATCGCCGGGGTTCCCGAAGCGCAACTGCGCGCAATCCTTGGTGCGATCCGCAAGGCCGGGCGGCTGTCGGTAGAAACCGGAACCGGCGTCACCATGCAGCGCGCGGGCAACGTCACCCAATGGCTGAGCCTCGCGCTGATGGCGGTGACCGGCTCGCTCGACCGCGAGGACGGCGCCTGGGTCAACCCCGGCCGCATCTTCCGCAAGGACCGCATGGAGATGCCTGCCGCGCCCGAGGAGGGCTGGAACCGGCCCGGCCCGAAAAGCCGGCCCGAATTGCGCGGCACCGGCGGCGATTTCCCCTGCGCCGCGATTCCCGACGAGATCGCCGCGGGCAATCTGCGCGCGATGGCGGTATTCGGCGGCAATCTCGAGGTCTGCCTGCCCGAAACCGCGCGTTCCTATGCCGCGCTCCAGGCACTCGAAGTGCTCGCGGTGTTCGATATTCGCCACACCCGCACCACCGATATCGCAAGCCATGTCCTGCCGACCTGCGACCAGCTCGAACGCGCGGACATGACGCTCGTCACCGACAGCGCCTTCTCGCTGCTCGTCTCGCAATATACCCCGGCGATGGTGCCCCCGCTCGGCCAGCGCCGGCCGTTCTGGTGGATCATGGGCGAGCTTGGCCGCCGCATGGGGCTCGATTTCTTCCCCGGCTTCGAGCACGCCGGTGCCGATGACGATGCCTTCCTTGCCTATGTGCTGGGCCAGTTCAAAAGCGACTTCACCGCGCTCAAGACGCAGCGGCTGATCGTCGAGCCGCCGGTGGTCGGCTGGGTGCAGCGCTTCGTCGATGCGAAGGTCGGCGGCTGGCGGCTGGCGCCGGCGCCGCTCGCGCGCCAACTTGCCGGACTGCAGCGGCGCGAAAGCGCGCAGGAGCCGGCATCGCTCATTCTCATCCCCCGCCGGCAGAAATACCACGAGAACTCGAAGCTGCTCGACCTGCGCGACGAGCCCTGCGTCCTCGTCCATCCGCGCGATGCGCAGGTCGCCGGGCTCGTCGAGGGGCAGGCGGTGCGGGTGCGCAGCGCGCATGGCGAAATCCACCGGGCGCTCAAGATCGACGACAGCCTGCGCCCGGGTTGCATCAACGTGCCGCACGGCTGGTCCGACGAACTCAACGTCAACCGCCTGACCGATTCGCGCGAGGTCGACGCGATCACCGGCATGGTGCTTTATTCGGGGCTCGAAGTGGTGATCGAGGCGCTATAGGCCGGGCGCGGCATTGCCGCCGCCTGACGCTTCACGAGAACGCACCGGATATGGAAAAGGGCGCCCCCATCGGGGCGCCGTCGATTCCGATCAGTGATGCTCGTCAGGGGCGATCACCGGCAGCGTTTCGAACTGGTGGAAGGGCGGCGGGCTCGACAGCGTCCATTCGAGCGTGGTCGCGCCCTCACCCCAGTAATTGGCCGGGGCCTTCTTGCCCAGGGTGAAGGCATAGAGGATGTTGAGCAGCCAGATCACGATCGACACCGCCATCACCATATAGCCGATGGTCGCGAAATGGTTCCAGTATTCGAACTGCGGCGCATAGTCGGGATAGCGGCGCGGCATGCCCTGCATCCCGAGGAAATGCATGGGGAAGAAGATCATGTTCACGCCGACGAAGAAGATCGCGAAGTGGAGATAGGCCAGCAGCTCGGAATGCATCCGCCCGCTCATCTTCGGGAACCAGTAATAGAAACCGGCGAACAGCGAGGTCACCGCGCCCAGCGACAGCACATAATGGAAATGACCGACGACGTAATAGGTGTCCTGGAGATTGTCGTCGATGCCGCCGTTCGCCAGCACCACGCCGGTCACGCCGCCGACGGTGAACAGGAAGATGAAGCCCAGCGCCCAGACCATGGGCGACCTGAACTCGATCGAACCACCCCACATCGTCGCGATCCAGGAGAAGATCTTGATGCCGGTGGGCACCGCGATCACCATGGTTGCGGCGGTGAAATACATCTTCACGTCCTCGGAGAGGCCGGTGGTGTACATGTGGTGCGCCCACACCACGAAGCCGACCACACCGATCGCCACCATCGCATAGGCCATGCCGAGATAGCCGAACACCGGCTTCTTCGAGAAGGTCGAGACGATCTGGCTGATCATGCCGAAGCCCGGCAGGATCATGATGTAGACTTCGGGGTGGCCGAAGAACCAGAACAGGTGCTGGAACAG
>JAGWPW010000079.1 GCA_028870315.1 Sphingomonadales bacterium
CGGCTGCGCGCCGCGCGGCTGGCGCCGGCGCTGCTCCATCGGCGCTTCCAGGCGGCCGCGGCACAGCTCGATGCCGCCGCCCGGATTCTGCAATCGCTCGATCCCGACGTGATCCTTGCCAAGGGCTATGTCCGGGTCACCACCCCCGACGGGGCGACGCTGACCAGCCGCGCCGCCGCCGCCGCGCAGCCGGCGCTGGCACTTCATTTCCGCGACGGCCGCCTGCCCGTCACCCCGCTCGGCGCGCGCGCGCCGGCGCGGAAGGGCGACGCGCCCGAACAAGGCAAATTGCTTTGAGGCGCAGCCATGCCTAGAGGGACGCCATGCTGATGTCCGCCGACAGTCCCGCCATCCTTCGCTATGAAGCCAACGGCTTTCGCGTGATCAAGCCGGGCGATTATGTGTTTTGCGCGGTCAGTGGCGAGCGGATCGCGCTCGACATGCTGCGCTATTGGAGCGTCGAGCGGCAGGAAGCCTACGCCGGCCCCGAGATCGCGACCCGCCGGCTGCTCGGCAGGGCGTGAACCGGCGCAAGTGATGCGCGGCAACGCTCGCTGCTGCCGATGCGCGGCGTAAGATCGCGCGCGTCGGCATGACCGGCCGCGCCGCGCCTGGGCGGCTGAGCGCTTGTCATCCGGGCCGCAATTCCTAGAGTGCGCCAATCGTCCGGTCAGGGAGTAGTGTGACATGTCAGGCCCACTGGCCGGAGTGCGGATCGTCGAAGTGGCGAGCCATGTCTTCGTGCCGATCTCGGGCGCGGTGCTGCACGAATGGGGCGCCGAGGTCATCAAGATCGAGCATCCCGAGACCGGCGATCCCTATCGCGGGCTCGTCACCGCCGGGCTGCACAGCGCGCATGACGGGATCGACGCCAGCTTCCAGTTTACCAACCGCGGCAAATCCTCGGTCGCGATCGATCTCAAGCGCGCCGAGGGCCGCGCGCTGCTCTATCGCATCGTCGCGCAGTGTGACGTGTTCGTCACCAACATGCGCCCCGCCGCGCGCCGCCGGATCGGCATCGAGCCCGAGGACATCCGCGCGCACAACCCGGGAATCGTCTATGTGCGCGGCTCGGGCTATGGTCCGCGCGGCCCCGATGTCGAGCGCGGCGGCTACGACGCGGCCGCCTATTGGATGCGCGCCGGGATCGGTGCCGCCTTCACCCCGGCCGGTGCGGAGACGCCGGTGATGCAGCGCCCGGCCTTCGGTGATGTCATGGGCGGGCTCCATATCGCGGGCGCGATCGCGGCGGCGCTCTATAAGCGCGCGACCACCGGCGAGACCGCGCTCATCGATGTTTCGCTGCTCAATGTCGGCATGTGGCAGCTCCAGCCCGAGATCACCCATGCCGGGCAGGTGCCCGACGCGCCGGTGCGCATCCCCGACCGCAAGGCGACCTGGAACCCGATTTCGGGAAGCTACAAGACCCGCGACGGGCGCTTCATCCAGCTGGTGATGCTCGATGCCGACCGCTACTGGCCCGACCTGTGCCGGGTGATCGGCCATCCCGGGCTCATCGACGATCCGCGCTTTGTCGACATGGCGGCACGCAAGGCGAATGCCCGCGCCTGCGTCGAGACGCTCGATGCGATCTTCGCGACCCGCGACTTTGGCGAATGGTGCGAGATCCTGAAGCCGGCCAAGGGCGTCTGGGCGCCGATGCAGACCGCGCGCGAGGTCCATGCCGATCCGCAGGTCATCGCCAACCATTACCTCGCCCCGGTCGAGATGGTGAACGGCAGCAGCCTCGCGCTCGTCACCTCGCCGGCGCAATTCGACACCGTCGCGGTGCAACCGCTGCGCGCGCCCGAACTGGGCGAGCACACCGAGACGGTGCTGCTCGGCCTCGGCCTCGACTGGGACGAGATCGGCGCGCTCAAGGCGCAAGGGGCGATCGGCTGACGCTGCGCATAATCGCACTTGGCGTGTTCGCTTTATGTTCTATACTGCCCGCGCATGACCGCGCCCGGCTCCGAATCACCCCTGCTCCCGGCCGAGGAGGAGCGCTTGCGCGCCGCCGCGGTCGCGCGTGGCATCTGCCGGCTGTTCGCGCGCAACGACATCTGGTGCCTTGCCGAAATGCCGCTGCGTTCGGGCCGGCGCGCCGACCTGATGGGGATTGACGCCAGGGGCCATCTCATCATCGTCGAAATCAAGGTCAGCCGCGCCGATCTGCTTGGCGATGGCAAATGGCCCGATTATTTCCAGCATTGCGACCGCTTCTTCTGGGGGCTCGCCGCGCATCTCGACCGCGGTTGCATGGAAACCGCGGCCTTTCAGCCCGAACGCTGCGGCCTCATCGTCGCCGATGGCTATGACGCCGAGATCCTGCGCCCGGCGCCGCTCGTCCCGCTCGCCGCCGCGCGGCGCAAGGCCGAGGCCGAGCGGCTGGCGCGCGCCGCCTTGCGCCGGCATGCCATCGCCGGCGATCCGGGCATCGCCGAATGGGGCGGCGCGCCCGGCTGATCGCCCCTGGCCGAAGCGCGGGCGCGAAATCGCCGGGCGGCCCCTTGTCGGCGCCTGGCTTGCTGCCTAACCGCAGGGCATGGCGCGCATCCTGTCCCCCGATTCCGCCCCCGCCCATCACGGCCCCGCGCTCGCGCCGTTCCGTCACCCCGCTTTCCGGGCGATCTGGACCGCCAATCTCATCTCCAACCTTGGCTCGATGATGCAGTCGGTCGGCGCCGCCTGGCTGATGACCGAACTCACCACCTCGCATCGGCTGATCGCGCTGGTCCAGGCTTCGGCCAGCCTGCCGATCATGCTGCTTGGCGTTTTCGCCGGCGCGATCGCCGACAATTTCGATCGTCGGCTGGTCATGCTGGCGGCGCAGATCGGCATGCTGGTGGTCTCGGCGGCGCTGTCGCTGATGACCTGGGCGGGGCTCATCACTCCCTGGCTGCTGCTCGCCTGCACGCTCGGGGTCGGCATCGGCACCGCGCTCAATTCACCCGCCTGGCAGGCCTCGGTGCGCCAGCAGGTCGGCCATGCCGATCTGCCGCAGGCGATCGCGCTCAACACCATCTCGTTCAACCTCGCGCGCTGCGCGGGGCCGGGACTGGGCGGGCTGGTCATTTCGCTGTGGAATGTTGCGGTCGGCTTCGCGGTGAACGCGGTGAGCTATGTCGCGCTGATCGGCGTGCTGCTTGCCTGGCGCCCGGCGCATGATCCGCCGCGCCGCCAGCCGATGCTGCCGGCGATCGCCGCGGGGATTCGCCATTGCGCGCACGACGGGGCGATCCGCCGCGTTCTCGCGCGGGGCTTTGCGATCGGTTTCGGGGTTGCCGGCTACCAGGCGCTGGTGCCTTCGGTGGTGCGCGGACGGCTGCACGGCACCGAGGTCGAATATGGCCTGCTGCTCGGCCTGTTCGGGATAGGCTCGATCGGCGCGGCGCTGTTCATCAGCCGGGCGCGCCGTCGCTTCGGCGCCGAGGCGGTGATCACCGTCGCCACCTTCGCCTTCATCGCCGCCGAACTGGTGCTGGCGGGCGCGCATTCGCTGCTGGGCGCCGCCCCCGCGACCTTCATCGCCGGCGCCGGCTGGGTGACCGGGCTGACGACGATCAACGTCACCATGCAATTGCGCTCGCCCGAGGCGATCCTTGGCCGCTGCCTGTCGATCTACCAGGCGGTGACCTTTGGCGGGCTGGCGCTGGGCTCATGGGTGTGGGGAAGCGTCGCCGACTGGCACGGGCTGCCCTTCGCGCTTCACGCCTCGGCGGGCTTCCTGCTCGTCAGCCTGCTCGCGCTGCGGCTCATCGCGCCGATGCCCGAGGCGCCGGGCGGAGCGCCGCCAGAAATCCTCGGCGCGACTTAACCGAAGTTTTACCATGTCGCGCCAAGGATGCGGTCGGAACGGACAGACGGATCTTGGGCATGGAAAGCTATCGGGGGCAATTGGTCGAGAGCGACCGGGACGATTTCGACGCGGGGCTAGCCGTGATCGACCCGGCCGAGGACGATATCGGCCATGAATCGCCCCCGCTGTCGATCGGCCAGGACGAAAGACGCATGCAGGTGCGCGCCTACAATCACTGGGCAAGCCTGCTTGGCGACCGCAATTTTCCGGCGATCAAGGATCTGACCGCCGGCGATCTGCCCGAATTCGCCGATCACGCGGTCATCCTCGACTTCTCCAGGGGCATCGAGAACCCGGCGATCACCATGCTGGGCGAAAAGCTCGCGGCCGAATGCGGCGCGACCAAGGCGATCAAGCGCCTGTCCGATGTGCCGAGCCGGTCGCTGCTGTCGCGGATCACCGACCATTACATGCAGATCCTCGCCAATCAGGCGCCGATCGGTTTCGAGGCGGAATTCGTCAACGATGCCGGGCGGACGGTGCTGTACCGCGGCATTCTCCTGCCGTTTTCGAGCGATGGCGAAGCCATCCAGCACATCATGGGGGTGATCAACTGGAAGGAAGCCGCCGACGCGGCCACCACCGCCGAACTGGAGCGCGACGTCGCCCGCTCGCTCGCGGAGGGCGATGCGGCGGTCACCAAGGCCAAGCCCGGACGCGGCAAGGCGGCGCGCGAACCGCGCAACGACGAAGCGCGGGGCGAGGAAGCGCGGGACGAGCCCGCCCGCGCGCCGGACATCGCCGAGACCCCGCCCGAACCGCTGCCCGCCGCGCCCGCCGAGGACTGGTCGCTCGGCGACTGGCTCGCCTCGGCGCGCGAACTCGCCGCCCTTGCCCGCGGTTCGGAGGATCGCAGCCGGGCCGCGCTCTATGCCGCGATCGGCCGCGCCTGGGATTTCGCGCTCGCCGCCGATTTCGATCCGCACGCCTTTCGCACCATCGTCACCGACGCCGGACTGAAGGTGCAGGAGCGGGCGCCGATGACCCCGGTGGTCAAGCTGGTGTTCGGCGCGGATTACGACAAGACACGCCTCACCGAATATGCCGCAGCGCTGATGCACGCGCGGCGCCACGCGATCGAACGCGGCGCGCTTGCCGGCAAGCTCGCCGATGCACCCGGCGGGCTCAAGGGCGTGGTCAGCGAGGAGCGGCGCGAGCGCCGCGCCGAATCGGGGCAGGCCGCCGAAGCGCCGCAGCCCGACCCGCTGCTCGAACGGCTGCGCGCGCTGCCGCCGCTGCCGATGAAGGATCTCGGCGCCGGCGAAAGTGAATTCTCGCTGGCGCTGCTGCGCCGCATGCCCGATGGCAAGCTCAAGCTGATCGGCGAGATCGGCGGCGATTGCGGGCTGGTCGAACGCGCCGGACGGCATATTCTGAAGCAGGTGGTCACAGCCCCCGAGCCGCAAGACGCGGGCTGACCCGCGCGAAATGCCTGCCCTTTGCATTACGATGTGATTGGCGCATCGCGCCAAATGGCGGGTACCGGCTTTCATCCGCGACGAACTTCGGCTCGGCGAAATGGCGATGCGGCAACAACGCCCTTGAGCAACATGCGTGATTTTCGGAAATGCGCATGCTGTTCTGGAGTTTTCCCGTTTGCGATGAAGCCATTGAACTCGTCCCCCCGTTCGGGGGAGTTTGGGAAGGGGCTTGCGACGCCCGCCTTGACCCGGGTTCCTGCGCACCGTCGGCGTAATTTTGTTGCTTTTGCGCGCAGCGCGCGCTAAGGGCAAGTTCAGCAGCCGGCGTGCGGGTCTTCCCGCCGCATCCGCAGCAGCGTGTGGCCTCGCCCCCGGTTCGCCGGCATGGTGCGATGGACATGCTCGGGCATCGGGCTGCGCCGACCGACGTTCCTCTTCACGCGGGGTGCATCTCGACCCCCTACCGGGCCACTCGCCCGGGCCGTGCGCGCGTCTGCGCGGCGGTTTTTTTCCTGAAGGTTTCCATGTCCTATTTTTCCGATCTCATGCTCGCCGAGCCGATTCTGCGCGCGCTCGCCGCCAAGGGCTACACCGATCCCACCCCGATCCAGCGCCAGGCGATACCGGCGCTGCTCGCCGGCCGCGACCTGCTCGGCATCGCCCAGACCGGCACCGGCAAGACCGCGGCTTTCGCGCTGCCTTCGCTGCACCGTCTTGCTGCCGAGCCCGTCGGCCGCAAATCCGCCGCCTGCCGCATGCTGGTGCTTTCGCCAACGCGCGAACTCGCCGCGCAGATCGCCGAGAACATGCGCGGCTATGCCCGCTTTCTCGATCTTTCGGTGCAGTGCATCTTCGGCGGCGTGCCGGTGGGCAAGCAGGCGCGCGCGCTGGTGCCGGGCTGCGACGTGCTGGTCGCGACCCCCGGGCGGCTGCTCGACCTTATCGATCAGCGTGCGCTGACGCTGCGCCATGTCTCGATCTTCGTCCTCGACGAGGCCGACCAGATGATGGACCTTGGCTTCATCGCGCCGCTCAAGCGCGTCGCCGCGCTGCTGCCGCAAGCCCGCCAGAGCCTGTTTTTCTCGGCGACCATGCCGCAGGCGATCGCCGAGCTTGGCCGCCAGTTCATCCACGAGCCGGTGCGCGTCGAGGTGGCGCCGCAGGCGACCACCGCCGAGCGCGTCGAGCAATACGCCATCGCCGTCAACCAGTCCGAGAAGCAGGCGCTGCTGACGCTGAAGCTGCGCGAAGGGCTGGCCGGGCAGACGATCGACCGCGCGCTGGTCTTCACCCGCACCAAGCACGGCGCCGACCGGGTGGTGCGCCATCTCGCCACCGCCGGGGTCGATGCCGCCGCGATCCACGGCAACAAGAGCCAGGCGCAGCGCACCGCCGCGCTCACCGCCTTCCGCAAGGGCGCGACCCCGGTGCTGGTCGCCACCGACATCGCGGCGCGCGGCATCGATGTGACGGGGGTCAGCCATGTCTTCAACTTCGAACTGCCCAATGTGCCCGAGCAATATGTCCACCGCATCGGCCGCACCGCGCGCGCGGGCGCCGACGGCATCGCGATCAGCTTCGTCGCCCCGGATGAGAAGGCCTATCTGCGCGACATCGAACGGCTGACCGGAATCCGGCTCGCCGCGATGGCGCTGCCCGAGGATTTCGCAAAAGCGGCGGCGCGCCTGCCGCTGCCGGCGCGCAAGCCGGACACGCCCGAGCCGCGCCACGAAAGACAGCCGCGCCGCGACGGCCATGGCGCGCATGCCCCCAACCGCCGGGCGGGCGGCGCGCGCGATACGGCCCGTTCACCCGGCCGCGCGCGCGAGGGCGCGCCCGCGCTTGCCGAACGCGGCCCGCTTACCAACCCGCTGAGCAACGGCCGGCATCCGGCGCAGGGCCATGGCGGCCATGCCGGGCACGGCGGTGAACGCCGCACCGGCCCGAGCGCCGGTGGCTCGACCCGCCGAGGCGCCCGCGGCTAGAGAGCAAAGCGCGTGATTTCCTGAAATCACGCGCTTTGCTCCAGGGCCTTGCCGTCGCATCGCTTTTTGCAAAATGCCGGGTTGCGCTATTCGGCGCGAATCACCCGCAGCCGGCTATCCCCATGCGCTGCTCGCCGCGCCGACGGTGATCGCGACGACCACCGCCGGCCGGGACGGCGACCGGGGCGCGCTGAACATAGGAATTGACCAAATTGGTCGCCGTTTGCCGCGCGATCACACCGGGCACTTGACAGCCGACTATATTAGAATCAATGTTCTTATGCAGGCGCGGATCGCGCCCATGGGAGATCAGGATGCGCCGGCTACGCATGGGGATGATCGGCGGCGGGCCGGGAGCGTTCATCGGCCCGGTCCACCGGCTCGCGGCGGAGATGGACCGCGAGATCGAACTAGTCGCAGGGGCCTTTTCAAGCGATGCTGCCAGAAGCCGCGAAGCCGGCGCGGCCTATCGCATCGATCCGGCGCGCGCCTATGGCGATGTCGCAGCGATGCTCGCGGCCGAGCGCAGCCGCAAGGACGGCATCGACTTCGTCGCGATCGTCAGCCCCAACCACCATCACCTGCCCGCGGCAAAGGCGGCGCTGGCTTCCGGGCTGCCGGTGATCTGCGACAAGCCGCTGACCGCGACCATGGCCGAGGCCGAGGAACTGGCGCGGCTGGTTGAGGAAGCGAAGCTGCCCTTCGCGGTCACCTACACCTATTCGGGCTATCCGCTGGTGCGCGAGGCGCGGGCGCGGATTGCGGCGGGCGCGCTTGGCACCATCCGCAAGGTGGTGGTGGAATATCCGCAAGGCTGGCTGGCCGGCGGGGCGGCGGGCAAGCAGGCCGAATGGCGCATCGATCCCTCGCGCGCCGGGCTCGGCGGCTGCATCGGCGATATCGGTGTCCATGGCTTCCAGCTCGCCGAATTCGTCACCGGGCTCAAGGTGAGCGAAATGCTCGCCGATCTCGGATCGGTGGTGCCGGGGCGCGTGCTCGATGATGATTGCAGCATCCTGCTGCGCTTCGAGAACGGCGCGCGCGGCGTGCTCCTCGCCAGCCAGATCGAGGTCGGCGAAATGAACGCGCTGCGCATCCGCGCCTATGGCGACAAGGGCGGCCTCGTCTGGAAGCAGGAGACACCGGGCACGCTCACCCTCCACAGCCTCGATGGCCGCAGCGAGCTGATCCATGCCGGCGGCAGCCAGCTCGGCCCCGATGCGCTGGCGCGCACGCGCACCCCCAATGGCCATCCCGAGGGCTACCTCGAAGCCTTCGCCAATCTCTACCGCGACTTTGCCGCGCTGCTGCACGGCGAGGGCGCGCCGCTGCTTCCCGGCATCGCCGAGGGGCTGCGCGGCATGCGCTTCATCGCCACCGCGGTCGAGGCGAGCCGCAACGCCGCCGGCTGGGTCAAACTTTGAGGACAAGCGCATGAAAACGATCAAGGGACCGGCGATCTTCCTTGCCCAGTTCGCCGGCGATACAGCGCCGTTCAATTCGCTCGCCGCGATTGCCGACTGGGCCGCGGGACTTGGCTACAAGGGGGTGCAGATCCCGTCATGGGACGCGCGGCTGTTCGACCTTGCCAGAGCCGCCGAAAGCCGGACCTATTGCGACGAGATCACCGGCATGCTCGCCGACAAGGGCCTCGCCGTCACCGAGCTTTCGACGCATCTCCAGGGTCAGCTGGTCGCGGTCCATCCCGCCTATGACGCACAGTTCGACGGCTTTGCGCCGGCAGAAGTGCATGGCAATCCCGCCGCACGCCAGCAGTGGGCAGTCGAGCAGCTTAAACTTGCCGCGAAAGCCAGCCGCAACCTCGGCCTTGCCGCGCATGCCAGCTTTTCGGGCGCGCTCGCCTGGCCGTTTGTCTATCCCTGGCCGGCGCGGCCCGCGGGGTTGATCGAGGATGCCTTCGACGAGCTGGCGAAGCGCTGGCGCCCGATTCTCGACGTCTTCGACGATAACGGGGTCGATCTCGCCTATGAAATCCACCCGGGCGAAGACCTTCACGATGGTGCGACCTTCGAGATGTTCCTCGAACGCGTCGGCAATCATCCGCGCGCCAGCATCCTCTACGATCCCAGCCACTTTGTTCTGCAATGCCTCGACTATTGCGCCTTCCTCGACATCTATCACAGCCGCATCAAGTGCTTCCATGTCAAGGACGCCGAGTTCCGCCCGACGGGCAGAAGCGGGGTCTATGGCGGCTATCAGGGCTGGGTCGATCGGCCGGGCCGCTTCCGCAGCCTCGGCGATGGCCAGGTCGATTTCTCGGCGATCTTCTCGAAACTCGCGCAATATGACTTTGCCGGCTGGGCGGTGCTCGAATGGGAATGCGCGCTGAAGCATCCCGAGCAGGGCGCGGCGCAAGGCGCGCCGTTCATCGCCGGGCATATCATCAAGGTGACCGAACACGCCTTCGACGATTTCGCCGCGGGCGGCGCCGATCGCGCGCTCAACCGGCGGCTGATGGGAATCGCGTGACCGGGCTTGCGCATCCGGCGTGAACATGCCGGTCGCGACCTTCCGCAACCTGCCCGGGGACATCAAGGTCAGGACCGCGAAATTGCGGGCAAGAGGCGGCATCGAACAGTCGCTCGGTGCGGTGATGGCGGTGGAAGCGCGCGCCGCGCCAGCGGCGAAGAAAGAACCCGCCCGACAGCCTCACACCCGCATCGGCATCAGCACATAGAGCGCCGGACTGTTCTCGTTCTGGCGGATCAGCGTCGGGGCGCCGGCATCGGCGAGGTGCATTTCGACCGTGTCGCCGTCGATCTGGCCCAATATATCCTTCAGATAATTGGCGTTGAAGCCGATTTCGAAGCCCACGCCCTTGTAGTCGGCGGGAACTTCCTCGGCGGCGGTGCCATTGTCCGGCGAAGTGACCGAGAGCGTCACCCGGTCGGGCTCGAGCGCCATCTTGACCGCGCGGGTCTTTTCGGTGGCGATGGTGGCGACGCGATCAACGCCTTCATAAAGCGTATCGGGATCGAGCCGCAGCAGCTTGTCATTGCCGGTGGGAATGACGCGGTTGTAATCGGGGAAGGTGCCGTCGATCAGCTTGCTGGTGAGGACGACCCCGCTTTCGCCGCCGAGGGTGAAGCGGATCTTGGAGACCGACAGGTCGATCTCGACCGCGCCGTCGAGTGCTTCTTCGAGCAGCTTCCTCAATTCGGCGACGCATTTGCGCGGCACGATGACATCGGGCATGCCTTCGGCGCCATCGGGGCGCGGCAGGGTGAAGCGCGCGAGGCGGTGACCATCGGTCGCCGCCGCCTTGAGCTCGTCGTCGGTGACGTGGAGGAAGATGCCGTTCAGGTAATAGCGCGTCTCCTCGGTCGAGATCGCGAAGCGGGTGCGGTCGATGAGCTGGGCAAGCGTCGCGGCCGGCAGCTCGAAGCTGGTGGGCAGGTCGCCCTCGACGATCACCGGGAAATCGTCGCGCGGCAGCGTCGGCAGGGTGAAGCGGCTGCGCCCGGCCTTGACCACCATGCGGTTGTCGGCGGCTTCGAGGCTGACCTGGCTTCCTTCCGGGAATTTCCGTGCGATATCGAACAGCAGATGCGCCGAGACGGTGATCGCGCCCGCGCCCTCGACGCTGACCGCGCCGAGGCTTTCGACCACCTGGAGATCGAGGTCGGTCGCCATGATCCTGAGCGTATTGTCGGGCGATGCCTCGATCAGCACATTCGACAGGATCGGGATGGTGTTGCGGCGTTCGACCACCGACTGGACGTGGCTGAGGCAACGCAGCAGCGTCGCGCGTTCGATGGTGGCCTTCATGTTCGTCCCACGCCCAGTGTTGCCCCGACAGCAGCCCCCAACGCCCGGATGCGACCGGAACCGCCGAAATACGGACAGCAACCCTTAGCGCGGGCGGCGGCGGCGGCAAGCGCTGCGTCGCACGGGGTTAGGCAAGCTGGGGATAATTCTGCCCGGCAACAGGCAAATGCGGAGACGGGCACAGCCCCTCGCGCTCGCATGCCGCCTTTCCGCCGCAAGGCGCGCAAAGCGCGCCGCATCTCAGCCGGGCATCGCCATGCCGCCGTTTACATGCAGCACCTGGCCTGTGACATAGCTTGCCTCGCGGCTCGCGAGCCAGGCGACCGCGGCGCCGATTTCCTCGCCCTCGCCCATCCGGCCCATCGGGATGCGCGCGTTGAGCGCCGCTTTCTGGGCGTCGGGCAGGCCATCGGTCATCGGTGTGCGGATGAAGCCCGGGGCGACGCAATTGACGGTGATGCCGCGGCTCGCCAGTTCCTGCGCGAGCGATTTCGACATCGCGACCAGTCCGCCCTTGGCCGCGGCATAATTCACCTGCCCCGGATTGCCGGTGGCACCGACGACGCTGGTGATGGTGACGATGCGCCCGAAGCGCGCCTTCATCATCGGCTTTGCCGCTGCGCGCATCAGCCGGAAGGCGGCCTCCAGATTGACGCGGATCACCGCGTCCCATTCCTCGTCCTTCATCCGCATCGCGAGATTGTCGCGGGTGATGCCGGCGTTGTTGACCAGAATGTCCAGCTTGCCCAGCGAATCGAGCGCGGCGGGCACCAGCTTCTCGACATCTGCGGCCTTCGCCAGGTCGCAGGTGATGGCGACGTGATCGACCTCCTGGAGATGCTGGGGGGTATGCTCGTCCAGTTCATCGCGAAAGGCGCGCAGCTTGCCCGCATTCGAGCCCGAAACCGCGAGGCGCGCACCCTGCGCGGCGAGCGCGCGGGCTATCGCGCTGCCGATGCCGCCGCTCGCGCCGGTGACGAGCGCGGTCATGCCGGTAAGATCGAACATGCTCACAACTCCTTCGCCAGCGCCTCGATATCGTCCATGGTGGCCGCGCTCGTCACCGCGATCCCGGGCGCCGAGCGGGCGATCATCGGCGCCAGCACCCTGGCGCCAAGCTCGACCACGTGCCCGACACCCGCCGCCTGCATGGCGATCGCGGTCTCGCGCCAGCGCACCCGGCCGGTCACCTGCGCGACCAGCAGCCGCTTGACCTCGCCCGGATCGGTGGCAAGCGCGGCGGTCACATTGGCGAACAGCGCGACGCGCAGCACGCCGGGCGGGGTGCGGTCGAGGGCTTCGGCCATGGCATCGGCGGCAGGCTGCATCAGCGGGCAGTGGAAGGGCGCCGAAACGGGCAGCAGCATCGCGCGCCGGACGCCGAAATCCTTCACCATCGCCGCGGCGCGGGCGATCGCATCGGCATGGCCCGAAAGCACGACCTGCGAGGGATCGTTGTCGTTGGCGACGGTGCAGACCTCGCCTTGCGCCGCCGCCGCGGCGAGCGCCGAGGCCTTGTCGATATCGGCGCCGAGCAGTGCCGCCATCGCCCCCACCCCCACCGGCACCGCGCCTTGCATCGCCCGGCCGCGCGCCTTGAGCAGCCGCGCGGTATCAGCAAGCGAGAAGGCGCCCGCCGCGCACAGCGCGCTATATTCGCCAAGGCTGTGACCGGCGACGAAATCGGCCTTTTCGGCCAGCGCGATCCCGCCCTCCTGGCTGAGCACGCGCAGCACCGCGATGGTATGCGCCATGATCGCCGGCTGGGCGTTCTCGGTCAGCGTCAGCTCGTCCTCGGGGCCGTCCTGCATCAGTTGGAAGAGATTCTGGCCGAGCGCCTCGTCGACCTCCTCGAAGACCTCGCGCGCGGCAGCGCTCGCTTCGGCGAGCTCGCGCCCCATGCCGACTTTCTGACTGCCCTGTCCAGGAAACACGAATGCGCGCATGCCGCGCTCCTTTCCCCATATTGCGGCTCGCGGCCGCTTGCCCGTGCCCGACACCCCGGAGTGTCGCGCCGCCTAGTCTTGTGCGGCCGGCGAAACAAGCCCGAAAGGCACGATCCGGTTGGCCGCGTCATGGCCGATGTCGGCGCGGCCGAGGAAGGGGATCGCATGGCGCGCGCACCAGTAGCGGGCGATCTCCTCGGCATCGGCGCCGAACGGGCGGTCGTTCCCGGGCACTTCGCTCACCCGGCCGAGCCGCAGCCCGGCGATCCCGGAAAGATGCGCGGTGAGGTGGAACAGCAACCGGTCGATCGCATAGAGATGCTCGGACACCTCCTCGACCAGCACGACATGGCCGGCAAGCCCCGGCATCAGCGGCGTCCCGCAGAGCATGGCGAGCGTCGTCAGGTTGAAGGCGGCCGCGGGCCGGCGATCAAGCCCGGGCTCGAGCGTGCTCCTGTCGCCCGCCAGCCAGCCGAGCGCGCGGCGCAGCGCCGCCCCGCCCGCTTCGCGCCGCCCGTCGGCGACCATCGGGCCATGCGCCGGGCGCCCGATTCGGGCGCGGTAGAGCCCGGCGAGCAGATAGCCCATGTCCGAATAGCCGAGCCAGGCCTTGGCGGCGGCCGCGGGCGCGAGCGCGGCGATCGCCGCTTGCGCGATGCGGTTCGAGCCATAGCCGCCGCGCGCGAACCACACCGCATCGAAGCCGGGATCGTTCGCGCAATCGAGAAAGGCGGCAAGCCGCAACGCGTCCGGCCCGGCGAAGTGGCCATCGCTCGCAAAGCATTGCGGGTGGAAGTGCAGTTCGATGCCGGGAAAATCGCGCGCCGCCGCCCCGGCGTGCGCCGCATCCTCGCGGGTGATCGGCGTCGCGGGCGCGCAGATGGCGATCCTCATGCGACACGTCTAGCGCACCGCCTGCCGCGCCCACAAGCGCGACGCGGTTGAGTTCGCGCCCAAAGCCGCATAGCGGCAGAGCGCATGGACGCCGCCGACCTCACCCGCCATCCCTGGTTCTTCTGCGGCATCGGCGGCTCGGGGATGCTGCCGCTGGCGCTGATCCTCAAGGGGCTCGGCGCCGAGGTGCAGGGCTCGGACCGCAGCCGCGACCAGGGCCGCACGCCTGAAAAATTCGCCTGGCTCGAAAGCCTGGGCGTTCGCCTCTTCGCGCAGGACGGCAGCGGGCTTGCCAGCGCCGCGCAGGTGCTCGTCGCCTCGGCCGCGGTCGAGGACGCCGTGCCCGAGGTGGTGCGCGCGCGCGCGCTGGGCTGCGCGCGGATGAGCCGCGCCGAACTGCTCGCCGCGCTGTTCAACGCGAGCCCGCGCGGCATCGCCGTCGGCGGCACCAGTGGCAAGAGCACGGTCACCGGCATGATCGGCTGGATCCTGACACAGGCGGGCCGCGATCCGACGATCATGAACGGCGCGGTGATGAAGAATTTCGTCGCCCCCGACGCGCCCTTTGCCAGCGCGCGGGTCGGCAAGGGCGGCGATTTCGTCTCCGAGGTCGATGAAAGCGACGGCTCGATCGCGCTCTACCGGCCGCGCGTCGCGGTGCTCGGCAATGTCAGCCTCGATCACAAGAGCCTTGAGGAATTGCGCGCGCTGTTCGGCGATTTTGTCGCGCGCGCCGACACCGCCGCGGTCAATTTCGACAACGCCGAGGCGGCGGCGCTGGCGGGGCGCGCGCGGCGGCTCACCAGCTTCGCGATCGATCATCCGCAGGCAATGCTCGGCATCGTTGCCGGCAGTATCGAGCCGCAGCCGGCGGCGATCGCCGCACGCCTGCTCGACCGCCGCTCGGGTAGCGTGCATCGGCTGCGGCTTGCCGTGCCCGGCCGGCACAACCTTGCCAATGCGCTCGCCGCGATCGCCGCCGCCGATGCCGCCGGCGTGCCGGTGACCGAGGGTGCGGCCGCGCTCGCCAGCTTTGCCGGGCTCGCGCGTCGCTTCGACATCCTTGGCACCAGCCCTTCGGGCATCACCGTGATCGACGACTTCGGGCATAATCCCGACAAGGTGGCGGCAACGCTCGCGACGCTCAGGGCGCATCCGGGCCGCGTCATCGCCTTCTTCCAGCCGCATGGCTATGGCCCGCTGCGCCAGATGGGCGCCGAACTCGCACAGACCTTCGTCGCAGGACTGGGGCCACAGGACGCGCTGTTCCTGTGCGATCCGGTCTATTTCGGCGGCACGGTCGATCGCAGCGAGGGCAGCGCGCGGATCGTCGCGCGGATCGCGGCGGATGGCATCGCCGCCCGGCACCTGCCAACCCGCGAGCAATGCGCCACCGCCATCGCCGCGATCGCCCGGCCCGGCGATCGCATCGTGGTGATGGGCGCGCGCGACGATACGCTGGCCACCTTTGCGCGCGCGCTCCTTGCAAGCCTGCCCTGAACGCAAGCCCGCCCCGAACGCCATCGCGGCGGCGATTGGCGGTGGCGGCCCGGGGGCATAATTTCCCGCCAAAATAGCCTGGGGAGAGTGTCATGCACCGCCTGATGTCGCGCGCCGCCGCCACGGCGCTTGCCGTCACCGCCGCCGCCGCCCTCGCCCAGAGCGCGCCGGCTCCGGCACCCACGCCCACGCCCGGGCATCCAACCTTTGCCGCCGATGGCACGGTGCATGTCCCCGCCTTCGACCTGCCACCCTCGGCGCTTTCCAGCCCCGAGGCGCAGCGCTTCATGACGCTGCGCGCGCAGGTCAGGATGCCCGCGCTCTTCGTCGATGACATCGCGAAGAACCGCATGGCTATCGATGCGATGATGGGCAGCCAGATCGGGGCGATGAAGGCGCTTTATCCGGTCGATATCACCGAAGGCACCATCGCCGGGGTGCCGGTGCGGATCGTCACCCCGCATGGCCGCGCGACGGACCCCGCGCGCGTGCTCATCAATCTGCATGGCGGCGCCTTCTCGGTGTGCTGGGGATCGTGCTCGCTGCTCGAATCGATCCCGATTGCCGGGCTCGGCGGCTACAAGGTGATCTCGGTCAATTACCGCATGGCGCCCGAGGCAAGGCACCCCGCCGCGGTCGAGGACGCCGCCGCGGTCTATCGCGCGCTGCTCAGGCATTACGCGCCGCGCCACATCGGCGTCTATGGCTGCTCGGCGGGCGGCGCGCTCACCGCCCAGCTTGCCGCATGGCTTCCCGGCCACGGCCTGCCGCAGATGGGCGCCGCGGGCATCTTCGGTGCGGGCGGGGTGCGCTTCATGGCCGGCGACAGCGCCTGGATCGCCGCCAATATCGACGGCAGCTTCCCCGCCCCGCCCCGGGCCGGCGAAACCGCGATCGACATGACGCATGGCTATTTCACCGGCGCGAACATGGCCGATCCGATCATCTCGCCCGCGCTTCACCCCGCGGTGATCGCCCGCTTCCCGCCGACGCTGCTCATCACCGGCACCCGCGCCATGGACCTGAGCCCGGCGATCGTCACCAATTCGGCGCTGGTGAAGGCGCATGTCCCCAGCGAACTGATCGTCGGCGAAGGCATGGGCCATTGCTACATGTACATGCCCGGGCTGCCCGAGGCACGCGACGCGCATCGCGCGATCGTCGATTTCTTCCGGCGCGAATTGCAATAGGCGCCGGCACCAGGCCGGGCGCACGGGGCACGCGCCGGCGATCCTTCAGCAGGGTGTTGCCCTCGTGCTGTTCACCTGTACAACACCGCCCGACAGCCATCGACGGGAGAGAAACTCATGCGGCTTGCGAACAAGATCGTCGTCATCACCGGCGCCGGTTCGGGAATGGGCAAGGCCATGGCCCAGCGCTTCAGCCAGGAAGGCGCGAAAGTGGTCTGCGCCGATATCAGCGGCAAGCAGGAAGATGTCGCAGCAGCGATCGGGGCGGCGGCGGTGCCGGTGCATTGCGATGTCGCGAAGGAGGCGGATGTCCAGGCGATGATCGCGCTTGCCGAGGATCGGTTCGGCCGCCTCGACATCCTCGTCAACAACGCCGGCTTCGGTGGCGGCATGGCGCCGCTGCACGAGCAGACCACCGAGAAGTGGGATCACATCCATGCGGTGAACATTCGCGGCGTGTTCTTCGGGATGAAATATGGCATCATCTCGATGCTGAAGTCGGGCGGCGGGGCGATCGTCAACATCGGCTCGGCCTCGGCGGTGGTCGGCTGGAAGGCGCATTCGATCTATGGCGCGGCCAAGGCCGGGGTGCATTCGATGACCCGCGCCGCCGCGCTCGATTACGCGCAAAACAACATCAGGGTGAACGCGGTCGCGCCGGGGACGATCTGGACCGGGCTCGTCAAGCAGTCCGAGACCATGGCCGAACCGCCGAAGGACGGCTTTCGCCTGCCCGGCATTCCGATGGACCGCTGGGGGCTGGCCAGCGAGATCGCCAATGCCGCGCTGTTCCTCGCAAGCGACGAGGCCTCCTACATCACCGGCGTGACCTTGCCGGTCGATGGCGGCTATTGCATCGGCTTTTCGGGCATGGCGGCCGAAAATACGGGGAAATTCGAAGCCTGAGCCAAGGATGCACCCCACCGGGACGAACCCCGTGGGGCATCCCACCCGCGCTCAGCGCAGGGTTTGCAGATAGGCGACCACATCATCGACCTGGGCCGGATTATGCAGCCCTGCATAGGGCATGTGGTTGCCGGGGACGGCCTTTGCCGGGTTCGCGATATAGGCGCGCAGCGCCGCTTCGCTCCATACCCGCCCCGCCGCGCGCATCGCCGGCGAATAGCGGGCGGCAAACGCGGTCTGGCTGCCCGCACGGCGCCCGACGACCCCGGCAAGGCTCGGCCCGATGCCCGACGGCGCATGGTCCGAGGTTGCATGGCAGATGGCGCATTGCGCCTTGAAGACGCGCGCGCCGCTGGCGGCGTCGGTCGCCATCGCCGACGAAGCGATGGCGAAGGCGGGAAGGACGAGAAAAAGGCTCAGAACGCGACCCATGTGAAAACCCTCAGCGTGTTGTTGTCCGAAGCATTGGCACCATTGCCGTCATAGTTGAAGCGCGCGCCATTGAACTTGCCATAGGCGGTGTACTGGACCCCGACCCGCAGGTTGACGAGCGGGCCGAGCAGCGAGTTGCCCGATCCCCACGGCGTGTAATCGACCTGCCCGATTACCCCGTTGCTGTCGGGGACATCGGTCGGGGCATAGAGATTGGCGTTGCCCGATCCGTTGGTCACAAACCCGCCCAGCGTCACCCCGATCCTGCCGCGCCAGCTGTAGGAGGCGGCACCGCGCCATTCGCTGAGCGTGGTCTTCGCGCAGACCGGCGTCGTGCCATTGCCGATGAGGCCGAGCGCGCAGCTTGCCAGCAGATTGCTCTCCTCATGCGTGTAGCGCATGTTGAGCGACAGCGTATCGCCCGAGGACAGCGCCTTCTGCCACGAGGCATCGAGCCCGAGATCGGCATAATGGTCGGTGTAGCCGATGACGCTCTGGCGGCCGGGGTTGATCTCGGCCTTGAGCGCATAGGCGCCGAATTCGGCGGTGCCGCCCGCCGCGTCGAGCTGATAGGCGATGCGGCCATAGGGCGCGAGGCCGTGAATGTCGCCAGGGCTGGTCGGATCGACCCCGAGCCAGGTCAGCGTTCCCGCCGCGGGGCTCGTATAGGCGCCGGCGGCGAGATAGACATGGTGGTCGAGCCAGCCATAGGCAACGACCCCCAGCACGTTCTGGGCCAGTGCCCCGTCGATCAGCGGCGAGGCTCCCGGGGTCGCCGCCAGGGTGCTGCTCGTATAGGGGAAACCCCAGGCCGGGGTCGTGTTCCACGCATCCTCGACCGTGGGGGCATTGTTGATCGAGATGCCGTAGGTCAGATCCTTGCCCATGATCTGGCCGGTATTGACCAGCCGCACATCGAGATTGTCCCAGTGGAACTGGCGCGCGACGCCGTCATAGGTCGCTTGCGCGAAACCGCCGAAATGCTGTCCGATGCCGCCGGCCAGGAACAGGCTGGCCTGATCGAGCGCGAAATTGTTGTTGGCCGCGAAATATTGCGGCGGCGGGTTCTGGTCCTTGTTGGTGTGGGTGAACGAGGCCACCGCCATCGCCGCCAGCGGTATCGACGCCTTGGTGCGCAGCGTATAGCCGCCCAGCTTGAACTCGCGCCCGAAGGGGGTCAGCTCGGGGCCGAAGCCGCCGACGTGGCAGGCCGCGCAGGGCTGCCCGGTCTGATCGGTGAAGGCCGGCACCGCGCGCGCGGGCGGCGGCACCAGCGCAAGCACCACGCCGGCGATGACAGGCGCCGACGAGAGCAGCGCGAGGCGCAATCCGCCGCCCTTGCCGCCGGTCCTGCGAATGATCCTGTTTCTCATCTTCACCCCCTATAACCGGTGATTGCTGCGAATGCCCATGGCCCTGTGGCGCCCTACAGGGTTTGATCGCGGACAAGGAAACGCAATTTTTGGCCAATTTCAGGGCAACAGGCGCCTCGCGCCAGGGGGTGAATGCCCGCGTATTGCAAAGGCAATATGACAATGCGGCCCGGCGCGCCTCCCGATCCGATGGTAACGGATCGCGCCTTGCGGATTCCTGATTTGTCGCATTTTCCGGGTCGTCCGGTCATCGCGCCCGAGCTCGACATGCCCTACAGCGGCGACCAGTCGGTCGCGGGCGCCGGCACGCTCGGCCGAGAGGGGCCGGGAAGCAGCGCGATCACCGCATCGAGCAACCGCGCTATGCCCTTGCCGGTCGCCCCCGACACCGCGAACACCCGCCCCGCGCCGCCGGCCTTCAATTCGGCGGTGAACGCCTTCACCAGTTCGGAATCGGCGAGATCGACCTTGTTGAGCGCGATCAGACGCGGCTTTTCGGCCAGGCCCCCGCCATAGGCGGCAAGCTCGTCCTCGATCACCGCCAGCGCCTCGGCGGGGTCGGTTCCGGCGATGTCGATGAGATGGATGAGCACGCGGCAGCGCTCGATATGCCCCAAAAAGCGGTCGCCGATGCCCGCGCCCTCGGCGGCGCCGGCAATGAGGCCGGGAATGTCGGCAAGGACGAATTCGCGGTCCTTGTGCCGCACGACCCCAAGCTGCGGGCGCAGCGTGGTGAAGGGATAGTCGCCGACCTTGGCGTGGGTGTTCGCCACCTGGTTGATGAAGGTCGATTTGCCGGCATTGGGCAGCCCGACCAGCCCGACATCGGCGAGCAGCTTGAGCCGCAGCCAGACATAACGCTCCTCGCCGGGCCAGCCGGGGCCGTGCTGGCGCGGCGCGCGGTTGGTGCTCGATTTGTAGCTGGCATTGCCGCGCCCGCCATCGCCGCCCTTGAGCAGCACGATGCGCTGGCCGACCTCGGTCAGATCGGCAAGCAGGGTTTCCTGGTCGTCATCGAACAGCTGCGTGCCCACCGGCACCTTGACGACGAGATCCTCGCCGCCGCCGCCGGTGCGGTTCTTGCCCGCGCCGCCCTTGCCGCGCTGCGCCTTGAAATGCTGGGCATAGCGAAAGTCGATCAGCGTGTTGAGCCCGTCCACCGCCTCGAAGATGATATCGCCGCCCTTGCCGCCGTCGCCGCCGTCCGGCCCGCCGTATTCGACGAACTTCTCGCGCCGGAAGCTCACCGCCCCCGCGCCGCCGCTGCCCGAGCGGATGAAGATCTTGGCCTGGTCGAGAAAATGCATTGCAAAAGCTTATCGTGCTGCGGGTTATCGCCGGGTTCCCGGCCGGTGTGACTGAAGACCGCCAACATCGGACAGAATTGCACTGGTGGAGCCGAGGGGGATCGAACCCCTGACCTCGTCATTGCGAACGACGCGCTCTCCCAGCTGAGCTACGGCCCCGTTCCAGTGGTATCAGCGGGCGACGCGCCCGTGGAAGCGGGCTCTTAGCGAGAAGCCCGCGCGCTTGAAAGCGCAAAATTACCGCGCTTGCCGATCATTTGGCACCGGCGGAAGCGGGGTCGGAAGCGGGGGCCGGGGCCGGCGCTGGATGCTTGCCGTAACGCGCATCCCAGGCGGCGACATCCGCCTGATATTGCGCATAATGGCGATAGAAGGCGTCGAACACCTCCTCGACATTGGGGAGGTTGCGATTGGCGAAATCCTGGATGCCGGCGGGTTTGACGGCGACCGCGTCGCGCGCCACCGGCTCCATCGCCTTGCAGAATTCATCGAGCGTCGGCGGCAGCGCGAAGTGATTATAGACCTGGGTCATGAAAGCTTCGCGATGGGCGACGAACGCCGCGCGATATTGCTTGCGGAACTCTGCATCGACCGTCCGGTTCGCCATCGACAGCGGCTTGGAGAACGCCTTCAGGAAATCGCGATAGGCCGGGGCAAGGTCGGGAAAGGCGGCCTCCGGACAGTCAAGCGCGGCGACATTGAACGCTGAGCGCAGGTTCCAGATGGTCTGCGCCGGGGTGATGTGGCGATCAACGCTGGTGTAGAGGCCGTCGGCGCCGATCTGCGGCACCACCACCGTCGCCGACGCGCCATCGGGCGGCATGGGCCGCGCCGGGATCGGCTCGGGCGCGGGCGGCGGTGGCGGGGGAGGTGGTGGTGGCGGCGGCGGCGGGCTGCTACAGGCGGCGAGCGCGGCCAGCGTCATGAGGCAAAGCGCGGCTCCGGCGCGGCGCGTCCGATTCCCGATACACAGCTTCATGCGTTTACGAACCCCAGCCAACCCCGGCGCAACAACGCGAATGACCCCGCGGGCGGCATCCCTTCGCGCTCCGCCTAACCCGGTGCCGGGCTGCGGACCATGCCCGAAGCGCCAGCCTGCACTTCGGGCACGACCAGTTCCGGCTGGTCAGCGGCGATCGCCCATGAAGCGCAGCAGGAACATGAACATGTTGATGAAGTCGAGATAGAGGCTGAGCGCCCCCATGATCACGACCTTGCCGACATAGCTGGTGCCCGCGGCCTGATAATACATGCCCTTGAGCTTCTGCGTGTCCCAGGCGGTCAGCCCGGCGAAGATCAGCACGCCCAGCACCGAAACCGCGAGGCTGAGCCCCGGCGAGCGCAGGAACAGGTTGATCACCATCGCGATGAGGATGCCGAACAGCCCCATCACCATGAAGGCACCCATCGCCGAAAGGTCGCGCTTCGTGGTATAGCCCACAAGGCTCAGCCCGGCGAAGGCGCCGGCGGTGGCGAAGAAGGTCGTCGCGATCGAGGCGCCGGTATAGACGAAGAAGATCGACGACAGCGACAGCCCCATCGCCACGCAGAACGCCCAGAACAGCATTTTCAGCGTCGTCTCGCGCATGCGGTTGACACCAAAGCTCATCGCCATGACGAAGCCGAGCGGCGCCAGCGCGATCAGCCAGCGCAGCGGCGTGCCAAACACCGCGAGCGCCATCCCCGACTGCGCGAAAAGCAGCGCGACCACGCCCGAGAGCAGCACGCCCGAGGCCATGTAATTGTAGATCGACAGCATGTAGCGGCGCAGACCCGCATCGAGCCCCGCCGCGCGGCCGCCGACCGCGCCGATGCTGGCGGATGCGCCGAACCCCGGCTGCGAGGATTGGGGGTCGTTCCAGATGGCCATGGACCAAACTCCTGTGCCGCATCCCGGAAGCGGTTGCGGTTCGCGCCTATATCGTGCCGCGACTGCGTGGTTTCAAGCGAAACCGCAGCCGGCCGCGCGCGATCGGCTTGCTGCCGTTATGCCCCGCGCCGGCTTGCCGCAGGCTTAACCGCGCGAGGCCGCGGCCATCTGCGCGCCGCGATCGCGCGCGGCAACGAGGCAGGCGGTGACGAGCCGGGTGAGCGCCGCGTCGCGGTCGAGCACCGCGAGCCCCGCCTCGGTGGTGCCGCCCGGGCTGGCAACACGGCGAGCGAGCGTTGCCGGATCATCGGCTGCGGCAAGCGCGAGCGCACTTGCCCCCTCGACCATCGCCCGGGCAAGCCGCAGCGCCTGATCCCCGGGCAGGCCGAGCGCGACCCCGCCTTCGGCAAGCGCGGCGATGAAGCGATAGACGAAGGCCGGGCCAGAGCCGCCAAGCGCGGTCACCGCATCGAGCAGCCGCTCATCGTCGAGCCATTCGGGGGTGCCGAGCGGCTGCATCAGCGCAGTGATCGCCGCGCGCTGTGCTGCGCCCAGCCCCTGCCCGACGAGCGCCACCGGCGACTTGCCGATCGCGGCGGCAAGATTGGGCATGATCCGCAGCCGCGCGCGCGCACCCGGCAACCGGGCAGCAAGGCTTGCCAGCTCGACCCCCGCAAGGATCGACATCACCACGCTCTCGCTGTCGATGAGGCGCGCGAGCGTCGGCGCCACCGCGTCGAGAAGTTGCGGCTTCACCCCCAGCAGCAGCGCATCCCAGCCCCCGCCCGCCGCTTCTTCGGGCGCGCGCAGCAACCGCACCCCTGCCGGTGCGGCGGCGAGTCCGGGGTCGAGGATGGTGAAGCGTTCGGGCGCGAAGCCCCCCGCCAGCCAGCCCGCGAGCATCGCCCCGCCCATGTTGCCGCAGCCGACCAGCAGCAGCCGCGACGGCCAGGCGGGCGCGGGCGGGTTCATCTCAGGCTTCGCCCGCCGCATCGACGAGCGCGCTCGCCAGCGCCTCGGCCGGGCTCTTGCCGCCCCACAGGATGAACTGGAAGGCGGGGTAGAAACGGTCGCATTCCTCGATCGCCAACTCCACCACCTGCTGCGCCTGCGACAGGCTCAGCAGGCCATCGTCGCCCAGCATCAGCCCGTGGCGGTAGAGCAGCACCGATCCGCTCGACCAGATGTCGAAATGCCCCAGCCACAGCTGCTCGTTGATCAGCGCCAGCACCTCGTGCATCGCCGGGCGCTTGTCATCGGCGATGCGGATATCGGGAAGGCAGAGCAGCTGGAGGACATTGTCCTCGCCGCGCCAGATGCCGCGCAGCTGATAGGTGCCCCAGCTCGCCTTGACCTCGGCGGAAATCTCCTCGTCGCCGATGAACTCATGCGCCCAGCCGCGCGCATCGAACAGCGCGCCGAGCATTTCGACCGGCGCGGCATCCTCCTGTCGCTCGAATTCGCGGTGCATGGCGGTCATGATCCTGATCTCGTCATGGCGGGCGAAATGCCCTGCAAGGCGGCGCGCGGACAATGGCACGGACCAAGCCATCTGCGCAAAACCCGACAAGTCTGTTCAGAACCTGTGGACAAGCGCTGCAAAATTCCTGCGGTTATATATTTTATCAGCGAGTTTCAAGTGGATCGACAACCTGTCCGGCAGGGCTTGTCCAGACGAAGGCGGTCGGGTGGCCGGCCTTGCGCACCCTGGCGGTGAAACTGTCGGCGGCACTGGCGCTTTCAAACGGGCCGACGAGCAGGCGATTGGTTCGCACCCAGCCGGTCACATAGGGCTTCCTGCCGCGGAACAGCGCGGGATCGTCCTTCACCATCCGGCGCCAGTCGAAACCCAGCCGGTCGTAGTCGCGCCCGACCCCCAGTTCCACCCAGATACGGCTGGGATGGGCGGGCGGCGGCGGCGGTGGCGGCGGCTTGGGCGCCGCGCGCGCGGGCGTGATGTGACGCAGGTCGACCGCGCCGCGCGTCGGGGCGGTATCGACAATCGCGGGCGCCGCCATCTGCGCGAAGGCCTCCGCAAAGCTCGGTCGCGGCGGCTCCTGATGCGGCGCCGGCGCGCGGACAGCGGC
>JAGWPW010000080.1 GCA_028870315.1 Sphingomonadales bacterium
CTGCCGCAGGTCGAGGATTTCCACGGCGATGAAATCCCCGGAACCCCGGGTTTCATGGCCCCCGAACAATTCGGCGGCAACGCCGGCGACGCGCTGACCGATCAGTTCGCGCTCGGCGTCACGCTCTATCTCTGGTTCACCGGCGCCATGCCCTTCGGCGAGCAGGAGGCCTTCCAGCACCCGCGTTTCGGCCCGCCGCCCAGGCTGTCGCGCCATCGCGCCGAGGTCCCGAGCTGGCTCGACGAGGCGGTGCGCACCGCCATCCAGCCCGAGCGCGAGCGGCGCTTCGGCGATGTCGTCGAATTGCTGCGCGTGCTCGAAGCCGGCGGCCCGCTGCGCACCGCGCCGCGCCGGCCGCTGTCGCTGCTCGAAGCCGATCCGGCGCGGTTCTGGCGCGCGGCCAGCCTGCTGCTGGCGATCGCGCTCGCCGCCAGCCTGCTGCTCCATCGCTGAACCGCGCCGCACCATTCGACTTCGCCCCAAGGGCGCGGCGCCGGCGCGTGCCGCGCGGGCACGCAAAAAGCCGCCACGACATGGTCCATGAAGGACCAGATCGGGCGGCGCCGTTGCCACGCGGATGTCAGTTGTTCAGCGCCGCCGCTGCTTCACCCCACCTTGGGTGGCGCACGGCGCTGACGAATACCTAGCCGATTCGTTGCACGAGCGAAAGGATTTTTTGCGTTGCAGCGAAAATCCGGCTCAGGGCAGCGAGGCGAGATAGCCGGCAAGATCGGACGGGTCGAAGGCGCGGCCATCGAAAAAGCGGTTGCTTGCAAGGGTGATCGCGCCCTGCTGCGCCCCCACCGCGAGCGGCCGGTCAAGGCTGCCCTCGACCTTGGAGCTGGCGCCGGGCAGGGGCTCGCCGCTGCCGATCAGCGCGGCGCGATAGACGTCGGGGCGGAAGACATGCGCCGCCGCCGCCGCCTGCGCGGGATCGAAGGCGAGCCCGTCCCAGCGCAGGAGCTGGGTGTAAAGCCACTCGGCCTGGCTGACCCAGGGAAAATTCGCCGCCTCGCGGTATTGGAACATGAAGTCAGGATAATGCACCGGCTCGCTGCCGCGCACGAGCAGCATGCGGTCGGCGATGGCGCGCCCGATCAGCGCAATATTGCCATCGAGATACTCGGCACGGGCGAGGATCGCGGCGTTCGCCGCATGATTTTCGGGATCGACGAAATGTTTTCCGGCGCGGATCAGCGCCCGGATCAGCGCCTCGACATCGCCGCGCCGCTCGTCGAGCCGGCTTTCGCGCAGCGCAAGCACCTTTTCGACCCCGCGGCGCCAGATCTGCGCGCTGGCGAGCACGATCTCGCCGACCCCGCGCTCGACCGCGACGCTGTTCCATGGCTCGCCCACGCAGATCGCATCGACCTCGCCCTGTTCGAGCGCATCGGCACAGAACGGCGGCGGCACGGTGGTGATCTCGACGTCGCGATCGGGCTGGATGCCCGAAGCCGCGAGCCAGTAGCGCAGCATGTAATTATGGCTCGAATAGCGGTGGACGACGCCGAAACGCAGCGGCGCGCCCGCCGCGCGGCGCTGCGCCGCGATTTCGCGCAGCGCCGCGCCGACCCGCAGCGGATCGCCAAGCTGCCCCGGGGTGGCGATCGCTCCGGCAAGCTCGCGGCGCATGGTGATGGCATTGCCGTTGAGCCCGAGCACGAAGGGCACCGCCAGCGGCTGCGCCGGACGGCCGCGGCCGAGCGTGGTGGCGATCGTCAGCGGGGCGATCATATGCGCAGCATCGCTATGGCCATAGAGCAGCCGGTCGAGCACCGATGCCCAGCTGAGGTCGCGCACCAGCCGCAAGGACAGCCCCTCCTCCTCGGCAAAGCCATGCTCATGCGCGAGGATCGGCAGGCAGGCATCGACCAGGGGCACGAAGCCGATGGTGAGAGGCACGGGCATCAGTTCCCTTTCATCAATTGATGCGCGGTGACCAGCGCTTCGGCGATCTCGGCGATGCGCCGGTTGCGGTTCATCGCGGTCTTGCGCAGTTCGGCATAGGCCTGCGGTTCGCTGAGGCCGCGGTCGTCCATCAGGATGCGCTTCGCCCGATCGACCATCGCGCGTTCGGCAAGCTGGCCCTTGGCGGCGTCAAGGTCCTTCTGGAGGCGCGCGAAGGCGTTGAACCGGCCGATCGCGAGATCGAGCAGCGGCCGGATGCGATTCGCCGCCAGCCCGTCGACGACATAGGCCGAAACCCCCGCCTCGACCGAGGCGGCGATCGTTTCGGCGTCGCTTTCATCGACGAACATCGCGATCGGGCGCGCCAGCGCGCGGCTGACCGCGAAATATTCCTCCAGCACGTCGCGGCTGGGGTTGCCGAGGTCGATCAGCACGATGTCGGGCGCGATCTCGCCGATCTGCGCGATCAGCCCGTGCCGGTTGCCGATGACGAACACCTCGCAGCCGGCGATCGCGGCAAGCCCCTCGCGGATGATCGCGGCCCGGCTGGCAGTTTCATCGACGATGACCACGCGCATGGCTTCATTGTGCGCCGCAGCATGGCGCTTTGGCAATGTCTGATTGCAATGCGGGCGCGCGCGCCAGCCGCTTGTGCTGGCTGCCTTGCGCATTTATCGAAGCGGCGATGGCAAACCATGGCGAGCCGCGCGTGCTCGATCGATCAGTTTCTCGCCGACGCGGCCGTGGGCCGACCGTTGCCGATGTCGCCGCGCGCGCCGGGGTTTCGCTGATGACCGTATCGCGGGTCATCAACCACCTCAACAATGTCCAGGCCGAAACCCGCGCCCGGGTCGAACACGCGATCGCCGAGCTGGGCTATGTCCCCAACCCCGCGGCGCGCACCCTCGCCGGCGGGCGCCAATGCCGGCTTGCGCTCATCTACGACAATCCCAGCACCGCCTTCATGACCGAATTGCTCACGGGCTGCCTCGACAGCGCGCCCGACGGCAATGCGCAGATCTCCGTCGCGCGCTTCGCGCCGGGCGAGACGATCGAAGCGCTGGCCGAGCGCCTGCGCCGCAGCCAGGTCGATGGCGTTCTCGTGCCCTCGCCGCTCGGCGACGAAGCCGAGGCGATCACCGCGCTGCTCGCTGCCGGCTTGGTGCTCGCGCGCGTCGCGACCAGCCGGCTGATGGCCAGCAGCCTCGCGATCGGGATAGACGACGAAGGCGCCGCGCATGCGATCACCAGCCATCTCATCGCGCTCGGCCACCGGCGCATCGGCCTCATCGCCGGTGCCGACCGGCACCTGGTCAGCGCGCTGCGCCAGCAAGGCTATGCGCGCGCGCTGCGCGACGCGGGGTTGCCCGCCGATCCCGGCTGGATCGCAAAGGGCGATTATTCCTACCGCTCGGGGATGATCGCCGCCGAGGCGCTGCTTGCGCGGCAAGACCGGCCGACCGCGATTTTCGCCAGCAACGACGACATGGCGGCGGCGGCGATCGCGGTCGCGCATCGCCGCCATCTCGATGTGCCGCAGGATCTGTCGATCTGCGGCTTCGACGATTCGGCGATGGCGCGGACGATCTGGCCCGAGCTGACCACCATCCGCCAGCCGGTGGCGGCAATGGCGGCGCGCGCGGTCGAACTGCTCGCCGCCGGGATCGCGAGCGGCCGGCCCGGCGCCAAGCCGCGCGAAGGGTATGTGCAACTCGATTTCGAACTTGTCCTCCGCGCCTCCACCGCGCCGCCGCCGGCGATCGTGCGGGGACCGCACAGCTAGAGCATCGCGCCGAAAAGTGAACCGCCTCGACAATCGCCGTCGAGAGTTCGGCAACGGCCTGCTAGAGCGCTGTCCCGGGCCATCTGCCTCCGAAGGAGAGACGCGCGATGAACGGAGCCGAGGCGCTGGTGCGCACGCTGACCGGACTCGGCGTCGATCATTGCTTCGCCAATCCCGGCACCTCGGAAATGCATTTCCTCGCCGCGCTCGACAATCCGGCGATGAAAAGCGTGCTGTGCCTGTTCGAGGGCGTGGCGACCGGCGCGGCCGATGGCTTCTACCGCATGGCCGAACGGCCGGCGGCAACGCTGCTCCATCTCGGCCCCGGGCTCGCCAACGGCCTTGCCAACATCCACAATGCCCGCCGCGCGTCCTCGGGCATGGTGAATATCGTCGGTGAGCATTCGCGCGCGCATCTGCGCTACGATCCGCCGCTCAAATCGGATATCGAGGGGCTGGCGCGGCCGCTGAGCCACTGGCTGCGCACCGTCGATTCGGCGCAAAGCATCGCCTGGGACGCGGCATCCGCGGTCGCCGCCGCCTCCGGGCATCCGGGCCGGATCGCGACGCTGATCCTGCCCGGCGACGCGAGCTGGCAGGAGGCCGGCGCGATTGCCCTGCCGCAAGCCCCGCCCGCCGTGCCGCGCGCGCCCGACCCCGCCAGGATCGAGGCGGTGGCGCGCGTCCTGAAGCTTGGCGAGCCGAGCCTGCTGATCCTTGGCGGCGGCGCCGCCCGCGGGCCGGCGCTGGCGCTGGCCGGCAAGGTCGGCGCCGCCACCGGCTGCCGGCTCGGCTCGCAATTCTTCACCGCACGGATGGCGCGCGGCGCCGGGCGCACACCGCTTGAACGCATTCCCTATTCGGTGGCGCCCGCGCTCGCGTTCCTCAAGGATTTCCGTCATATCGTGACGGTCGAGACCGGTGAGCCGGTCGCCTTCTTCAGCTATCCCGACCTGCCGAGCCTGCTCAAGCCGCCGGGCGCGCTGGTCCATCCGCTCGCCGAGCCCGGCGAGGACAGCGCGCTTGCGCTTGCCATGCTGCTCGATGCGCTGGGCGCGAACGGCATCGCTGCGCTCGTCCAGCCGCGGATCGAGGCGCCGCTGCCGCAGGGCGCGCTGACCCCGGTGTCGATCGCGCATGCACTCGCCCATGCCATTCCCGAAGGCGCGATCATCGTCGATGAATCGCTGACCACCGGGCGCGAGACCATGGGCCACACGATGGGCGCGGCGCCGCACGACATGATCAACAATCTGGGCGGCTCGATCGGCTATTCGACCCCGGTCGCGACCGGCGCCGCGCTGGCCTGCCCGGATCGGCGGGTGTTCTGTCTCACCGGCGATGGCAGCGCGATGTACACGATCCAGTCGCTGTGGACGCAGGCGCGCGAGGGGCTGGGCATCACCACCGTCATCTTCGTCAACCACAGCTATGCGATCCTGAAAGCCGAATACGCCAATATGCGCGCCGGCACCCCCGGCCCGCAGGCGCTGGCGATGATCGAGATCGACCGCCCCGGCATCGACTGGCTGGCGATGGCCCGCGCGATGGGCGTGCCCGCGCGCGCGGTGTACAGCGCCGAAGATCTGGCCCGCGCGCTGGCCGCGTCGGTCGCCGAGCCGGGGCCGCAGCTCATCGCGGTGATGCTGGCACCGGCAAGGCCCGGCTGAAGTTTTGCTATTTGCGCGCAAACCAAGCTTTGCCGGACTAATCTCAACGAAAAAGCTAGGCATTGGCACAGCCTGCGCCATTCGAGGAACCGCCGATGCCCGTCTGTCTGCGCCGAGCGTTCCCCAACCGCCGCGAAACGGCCGGGCCGTGCCGCGCGCGCGCCGGCGCCTCGCCGCCGTGACGCTGCTTTCGCAACTCGATGGCCTGCATGCGCTCGCCGGGCTGCTGGTGGGCCTGCTCGTCGGCCTGACCGGCGTCGGCGGCGGCTCGTTGATGACCCCGCTGCTGGTGCTGCTGTTCGGCGTCGCCCCGCAGACGGCGGTCGGCACCGATCTTCTCTATGCGGCGATCACCAAGATGACCGGCTCGCTTGTCCATGGCTCGCGCGAAACCGTCGAATGGAAGCTCGTGCGCAATCTTGCCTGCGGCAGCATTCCAGCGACGCTGGCAACGCTCGCGGTGCTGGCCCACGTCGGCCACATCGGCCGATCGGCGCAAACCACCATTCTTGTCGTGCTGGCGGGGCTGCTGGCGCTCACCGCGCTCACCGTCCTGTGCCGCGACCGCCTGCTGCGCGCCGCCGCCGATCGTTCCGCGCTGGTGCCGACGCGCCACCTTGCCATCGGCACCATGGCGTTGGGGGCGGTGATCGGGGTTGCGGTCTCGCTGTCTTCGGTCGGGGCGGGCGCGATCGGGGTGACCGCGCTGGTGCTGCTTTATCCGCGGCTGCCGCTGGTGCGGATCGTCGGCTCGGACATCGCCCATGCCGTGCCGCTGGCGCTCGTTGCCGGCATCGGTCACTGGGCGATCGGCGATGTCGACGGGCGGCTGCTCGCCCATCTCCTGATCGGCTCGATCCCCGGGGTCGTCGCCGGCAGCCTGCTTTCGACACGGGCGCCCGACCGGCTGCTGCGGCCGCTGCTCGCGCTGGTGCTGGCGCTGTCGAGCTGGCAGCTGTTCCTGCGAACGCTGGCGTTGGGCCCGGCGGCGGATCCTGCCGCCATCACCGCGCATCCGGCGCCGGTTCAGCCGCAGCCGCTGTAGACGATCTGCCGTTCCGGCCCGCATTCATCGCGCAGCATGAAACCGCGCCGCGTGTGGCATCGCGCGACATAACCGCGCAAAGCGCGTAACGCAGCGGCCCCTTGCGATCCCGGATATCGGTATAAAGCCGCGAGCCATGGCGCATCTGCTGGCCGACCAGCGCAGGGAACTGGTCATCGACCTGGTAATTCCAGTCGCCGAATACCGCGCAACCGGTGACACTCCCGACAAGCAGGAACAGGCCGAGGCGCCCCCCTGCATCCGCCCGCCGGCCAGCCGCGCGGCGATGGCCCGATCCCCGACGCTGCGGCGAGCGGGCGCGCGGTCAGAACGGGATATCGTCGTCGAGTTCCTCGTCGAAGCCGCCGCGACCCGGCGAGCCGGCGCCGCCAGAACCGCCGCCGCCGCTGGCGCCACCACTGGCGCGGCCGCCGCCGCGCGGCGCCTCGTCCTGCCAGCCGCCCGCACGCGCACCACCGCCACCGCCACCGCCACCGCCACCGCCACCGCCGGGCGCGCCGTCGAGCATGGTCAGCACCGCGGCGGGGCCTTGCAGCACCACCTCGGTCGAATAGCGGTCATTGCCCTGCTGGTCCTGCCATTTGCGGGTGCGAAGCTGGCCTTCGACATAGACCTTGCTGCCCTTCCTCAGATAGCGCTCGGCAACCCCGGCCAGCCCTTCGGAAAAGATCGCCACCGAATGCCATTCGGTGCGCTCCTGCCGTTCACCGCTGTTCTTGTCCTTCCAGCTTTCCGAGGTGGCGATGCGCAGGTTGCAGACCTTGCCGCCGTTCTGGAAGCTCCTGACCTCGGGATCGGCGCCGAGATTGCCGACGAGAATGACCTTGTTAACGCTTCCTGCCATTGCGATTCCGCCTTGTTCCGGGCGCGCGGCCGGGGCGCTCAAAGCCCCAGCGCGCGCGCGCTCCAATAGGTGATGCCAGCGAAGATGTAGGCGAGGGTGAAGAGGTAAAGCAACATGAACGCCGGCCATTTCCACCCATTCGTCTCGCGTCGGGTGACGGCGATGGTGGACATGCATTGCGGCGCGAAGACGAACCAGGCGAGGAAGGCCAGCGCGGTCGGCAGGCTCCAGTGCCGCTTCAACTCGTCGCCGAGCCGGTGCGAGGTCTGCGCCTCGTCGCCGCGGGCGACGGCATAGGTGGTGGCGAGCGTACTCACCGAGACCTCGCGCGCCGCCATCGCCGGGATCAATGACAGCGCGATGTCGCGGTTGAAGCCGATCGGCGCGATGAGCACGGCGACGCCATTGGCGAGATGGCCGGCGATCGAAGCATCGACCTGATTCTCGCCGGGATGCGCGCGCGGGACATTGAGCAGCAGCCACAGCACCACGGTGACGGTGAAGATGATCGTGCCGGCGCGATGGAGGAAGATCCAGCCGCGCTGCACGAGGCCGATGGCGAGATCGCGCAGCCGCGGCAGCTGATATTTGGGAAGCTCCATGATGAAGCCGCTCGCCGCGCCCCTGGTCAGGCTGCCGCGCAGCACCAGCGCCACCACCATCGCGCCGATGATTCCGGCGACATAAAGCGCGAACAGCACCACGCCCTGGAGGCCGATGCCCACCCCAAGGTCGCGGTTGGGGATGAAGGCGGCGATGACCACCGCATAGACCGGCAGCCGCGCCGAGCAGGTCATCAGCGGCGCAATGAGGATCGTCGTCAGCCGGTCCCTGGGATCGGCGATGGCGCGCGTCGCCATGATTCCCGGCACCGCGCAGGCGAAACTCGACAGCAGCGGGATGAAGCTGCGCCCCGAAAGCCCGACCCGTGCCATCATCCGGTCCATCAGAAAGGCAGCGCGCGCCATATAGCCCGAAGCTTCGAGCGCGAGGATGAAGAAGAACAGGATGATGATCTGCGGCAGGAAGACAATCACCGATCCAACCCCGCCGATCACCCCTTCGGTCAGCAGATCGCGCAACAGGCTGCGTGGCAGATGCGCGCGCACCGCATCGGCAATCGCGCCGGCGAGCGCCTGGAGCGCATCGGCAAAGGGCGTCGCGCCGGCGAACACCGCCTGGAAGACGACGAACAGCAGCGCGAACAGGATCACCGGCCCGAGCCAGGGATGCAGCAGCACCCGGTCGAGCCGCGAATGCAGGCGATGCCGCCGGGTTTCGGAGACGATCGCCGCCTCGGCGATGACATGCGCGGACAGGCGCAGTTCCATCGCGTCGCTTGCCGAACGCGGCTGGCGCGGCGGCGCGGGCTGGCGCTGCGCCTCGGCTTCGGCGCGGGCGATCGCCGCGACCAGCTCGTCAAGCCCGCGCCGGCGCACCGCGACGGTCGGGATCACCGGCACGCCGAGCGCGCGTTCGATCACCGCGGGATCGAGCACCAGCCCGTCGCGCTCGGCAAGGTCGATCATGTTGAGCGCGACCACGCAGGGGCGCCCCAGCGCGATCACCTCCTGCGCGAAGACGAGATGCTGTTCGAGATTGGAGGCATCGAGCACCAGCAC
>JAGWPW010000081.1 GCA_028870315.1 Sphingomonadales bacterium
GCCGGAGACGTCTGATCCCGACGGCGGGCGAAGTCGCGCCTTTTGCGCCAGTTCAGTTCGCGCCGCTCGATGCCTTGTCGGGCGCCCAGGGCGAGACCTGTGTGCTGGCGCTGTCCGCCGCGCCGCCGCCGAGCACTCCGATCACCGCCGATGTCGCGCCCCCCGCGCCGCCCGAGCCGTCCTGCGACGGGATCGAGCAATAGGCGGTGAGCAGCACCCCCGCCGACCACGCCAGCGCCTTCCAGCGGCTGGCAAAGACCGTGCTGAGCTTGGGACCGAGGAACATGGCATCGGTCAATAGGCCGTTGCGGTTAAGATTGGGTTCGGGGTGGCCGTCTTTCGGCGCATTTCACAGCCACGCCAACCGCATCATGTGGTACCGGCAAGCCGCTTGAGCTCATAAAGCGCCTCAAGCGCGGCGCGCGGCGAGAGCGCATCGGCATCGAGCGCCGCGAGCCGTTCGCGCAGCGTATCGGCGGCAGGCGGCTCGGGCGCGGCCGCGGCGAACAACGGCAGGTCGCCCAGCCCCGCGGCCAGCCCGCCGGTTTCGGCGCGGCCCTTTTCGAGCCGCGCCAGCACAGCCTTGGCGCGCGCGACGACGGAGGCTGGAACCCCCGCGAGCCGGGCAACGGCAAGGCCATGGCTGCTCGTCGCCGGGCCACTCGCCAGTTCGTGGAGCAGCACGAGTTCGCCCTGCCATTCGCGCGCGCGAACGTGATGCAGGCTCAGCGCCTCGCAGCTTTCGGCAAGCCGCGAAAGCTCGTGGTAATGGGTGGCGAACAGGCAGCGGCAGCGGTTGGTGCCATGCACCGCCTCGACCACCGCCCAGGCGAGCGCCAGCCCGTCATAGGTCGAGGTGCCACGGCCGACCTCGTCGAGGATGACGAAGCTGCGCTCGCTCGCCTGCGTCAGGATCGCCGCGGTCTCGACCATCTCGACCATGAAGGTCGAGCGCCCGCGCGCGAGATTGTCCGAGGCGCCGACCCGGCTGAACAGACGATCAACGAGGCCGATCGCGGCGCGCCCGGCGGGCACGAAGCCGCCCGCCTGCGCCACGAGCACGATCAGCGCGTTCTGGCGCAGAAAGGTCGATTTGCCGCCCATGTTGGGGCCGCCGATCAGCCACAGCCGGTCGTTTTCCGACAACGCGCAATCGTTGGCGACGAAGCGCTCGCCGCGCGCGGCAAGCGCCGCCTCGACCACCGGATGCCGGCCACCGGCAATCGCCAGCACCGGCTCTTCAACGATCTCGGGGCGACACCAGTCGCCTTCGGTGGCGCGCTCGGCGTGGCCGGCGGCGACATCGAGCCGGGCGAGCGCGGCGGCGGCGGCGGCGATTGCAGGGGCCTGCGCCGCAACCGCATCGACCAGCCGCGCGAAATGCGCCTCCTCGATGGCGAGCGCGCGCCCGCCCGCCTCGGCGATGCGGCTCGCCTCCTCATGCAGCGCCAGCGCGTTGAAGCGCACCGCGCCGGCCATCGTCTGGCGATGGGTGAAGCCGCTGTCGGCGCGCATCAGCGGATCGGCGTGGCGCGCGGGCACCTCGATGAAATAGCCGAGCACGCCGTTGTGGCGGATCTTGAGCGCGGAAACGCCGGTCTCGTCGCGGTATTTCGCCTCCAGCGCGGCGATCGCCCGGCGCGAATCGCCGGCGATGCGGCGCAAGTCGTCAAGCTCGGCGTCATGGCCATCGGCGATAAAGCCGCCCGCATGCCGCTCGGTGGCGGGGCTGGCGACGAGCGCCTGGCGCAGCAGCGCGATGAGCGCGTCCTGGCCCGAGAGCGCCGGCACCAGCCCGGCGAGCAGCGCCGGCACCTCGCAAAGCCCGGCGAACATCGCCGCCAGTTGCCGTGCGCCGTCGAGCCCGTCGCGCAGCTGGCCAAGATCGCGCGGGCTGCCGCGCCCGGCGCCGATCCGCCCCAGCGCGCGGGCGATATCGGGCAGCATCCGCAAGGCGGCGCGCAGATCGCCGCGCAGATGCGGCTGCGCGACCAGCCATTCGACCAGCGCCAGCCGTTCGAGGATCGGCGCGCGCGCGGCCAGCGGCGCCGAGAGGTCTTCGGCGAGTTGTCGGGCGCCGGCACCGCTGACGCAGCGGTCGATCGCCTCGATCAGGCTGCCGCGCCGGCTGCCGCCCGAGGTGGTCAGGATTTCGAGGCTGGCGCGCGTTGCCTCGTCCATCGCCAGCCGCGCCGCGCCCGCGCGCGCGACCGGTGGCAGCAGCAGCGGCAGCTTTCCGCGCGCGGTGTGGTCGAGATAGGCGATCAGCCCGCCCGCCGCCGCCAGCATCGCGCGCGAGAACTGGCCGAAGCCATCGAGCGTGGCGGCCCCGTGGATCGCCCGCAGCCGCGCCGCGCCCGCTTCGCTGGCGAATTCGCGCGCGGAAAACGCCACCGCCCCTGTGGGATGCGGCACGGCCGCGCCCTCGGCGATGACAAGCTCGCTCGGCCCGAGCCGCGCCAGCGCCGCGCCCAATTCAGCCGGGGCGCACTCATCAAGTTCCATGCGCCCGGTCGAGATGTCGCAGGCAGCCAGCCCGATCGTCCCGCGCATTTCGCACAGCGCGGCAAGGATGTTGGCGCGGCGCGGTTCGAGCAGCGCCTCCTCGGTCAGCGTGCCGGCGGTGACGAAGCGGACGATGTCGCGCGCGACCAGCGCCTTCGATCCGCCACGCTTTTTCGCCGCCTCGGGGGTTTCGACCTGTTCGGCGATGGCGACGCGGCAGCCGGCGCGGATCAGCCGCGCGAGATAGTTTTCGGCGGCATGCACCGGCACGCCGCACATCGGCACCGGCGCGCCGCCATGCTCGCCCCGGCTGGTGAGCGCGATATCGAGGATTTGCGCGGCAAGGCGCGCATCCTCGAAGAACATCTCGAAGAAGTCGCCCATGCGGTAGAACAGCAGGCAATCGCCCGCCTGCGCCTTCAGCGCATGATATTGCTGCATCATCGGCGAGGCGGAATCGGCCATCGCCGCGCGGCTTACCCGCATTCGCCCCGCATCCGAACAGCGGCGGGCAAAGCTTTCCCCTATCCCGTTGCCCGGACATTGGTTACGTCTCGCGCAAATCAGGGGAGAAATGCGCGTGTCCGAGGAAAGCAACGTCCGCTTCACCGAGCGCGAGGCGCTCTTCTACCACTCCACCCAGCGCCCGGGAAAGATCGAGATCATCGCCTCCAAGCCGATGGCGACGCAGCGCGATCTCAGCCTTGCCTATTCGCCGGGGGTGGCGGTGCCTGTGAAGGCGATCGCCGAGGATCTCGCGACCGCCTATGACTACACCGCCAAGGGCAATCTTGTCGCGGTGATCTCGAACGGCACCGCGATCCTCGGGCTGGGCAATCTCGGCGCGCTCGCCTCGAAGCCGGTGATGGAAGGCAAGGCGGTGCTGTTCAAGCGCTTCGCCGACGTCGATTCGATCGACATCGAACTTGCCAGCGAAGACCCGCAGGCGATCATCGAGGCGGTGATGATGATGGAGCCGAGCTTCGGCGGCATCAACCTCGAAGACATAAAGGCCCCCGAATGCTTCATCATCGAGCAGACGCTGCGCGAGAAGATGAAGATCCCGGTGATGCACGACGACCAGCACGGCACCGCGATCATCGCCGCCGCCGGGCTGCTCAACGCCTGCTTCCTGACCGGCCGCCGCTTCGAGGACGTGAAGATGGTGGTGAACGGCGCCGGCGCCAGCGCAATTGCCTGCACCTCGCTCATCAAGTCGATGGGGGTACGCCACGAGAATGTCACGATGTGCGACAGCAAGGGCGTGATCTGGAAGGGGCGCGAGGGCATCGACCAGTTCAAATCCGCGCATGCGATCGACACCGACGCGCGCACGCTCGCCGAGGCGCTGAACGGCGCGGACATCTTCCTGGGTCTTTCCAGGGCGGGCGCGGTCAGCCAGGAGATGGTGAAGGCGATGGCGCCGCAGCCGATCATCTTTGCCATGGCCAATCCCGATCCCGAGATCACCCCGCCCGAGGTCAAGGCGGTGCGCCCCGACGCGGTGGTCGCCACCGGACGTTCGGATTATCCCAACCAGGTCAACAATGTCCTTGGCTTCCCCTTCATCTTCCGCGGCGCGCTCGACGTGCGCGCGACCGCGATCAACGAGGAGATGAAGATCGCCGCCGCGCGCTCGATCGCCGAGCTGGCGCGTGAACAGGTGCCCGAGGAGGTCGCCGCCGCCTATGGCAAGACCCAGCGCTTCGGGCTCGACTACATCATCCCCGCACCCTTCGATCCCAGGTTGATGGAGGTTGTCTCCTCGGCGGTGGCGCAGGCGGCGATGGATTCAGGCGTCGCGAAAAAGCCGATCGAGGACATGGACGAATACCGCCACAGCCTCAAGGCGCGGCTCAATCCGACGACCGCGGTGCTCACCAACGTCTATGCGCAGGTCCGCCAGAACCCCAAGCGGGTGATCTTCGCCGAGGCCGAGAACGAGGTGGTGCTGCGCGCCGCGGTGCAGTTCCGCGACTTCGGCTATGGCGAGCCGGTGCTGGTCGGCCGTGAGCCCGCGGTGCTCGACAAGCTCAAGGAACTGGGGGTCGGCAATCCCAACGGCTTCGAGATCCACAATTCGGCGAACAGCCCGCATGTCGCCGCGATGGTCGAACTGCTTTACGCCCGGCTGCAAAGGCGCGGCTTTCTGGAGCGTGACATCCGCCGCATGGTCAACCAGGACCGCAATGTCTTTGCCGCCGCGATGCTCAAGCTGGGGCTGGGCGACGCGCTGATCACCGGCATGACCCGGCCCTTCGGGCAGAGCATCAAGGATGTGCGCCAGGCGCTCGATCCCAAGCCCGGGCATCTGCCCTTCGGCGTGCATCTGATGGTCGGCAAGGCGAGCACCGCGTTTCTTGCCGATACCACGGTGAACGAGCGGCCCTCGCCGCAGGATCTGGTGGTCATCGCCAAGGAAACCGCGGCGGTCGCGCGCCGGCTCGGCCACGAGCCGCGCGTCGCCTTCCTCTCGTTCTCGACCTTCGGCAATCCGCCCGGACGCTGGCTGGACAACATCCGCGAGGCGGTGGCGATCCTCGATGCCGAAAGCGGCATCGAATTCGAATATGAAGGCGATATGGCGCCCGATGCCGCGCTGAACCCCAAGGTGATGGCCTATTATCCGTTCTGCCGCCTGTCGGGGCCGGCCAATGTGCTCATCATGCCGGGGCTGCAATCGGCGAATATCTCCGCCAAGCTGCTGCGCGAACTCGGCGGCAATGCGACTATCGGGCCGATGCTGATCGGCATGGAAAAGCCGGTGCAGATCGTGCCCATGACCGCGCTTGCCCCCGACATCCTGACGCTGGCGGTGCTCGCCGCCAGCGATGTGGTGGAATAGGCCGGGAGGCGTGCGATCCCCCTTGCCTGCGCGCGCCCCGGCCGGTAAGGGCGCCGCCTGCCCATGCGCAGGCCGCTTTAGCTCAGCCGGTAGAGCACATCATTCGTAATGATGGGGTCAGGTGTTCGAGTCACCTAAGCGGCACCATTTCCCTATTCGCAAAAGCCCGCGAATGGTTGCAAAAGCTTGAAAAATCTGTCACTTAAAGCATCGGCCTAACCGCCAGCGCTCGCCATTGTTCGCCTGGGACCAGTCGGATTTGGGGGCCTGCTCGGGGGCCGTTTAGAGATGGCAGATACAGGAGGCCCCCAAATGGCGCTAACCGACTCCGCAATCCGCGCACTGAAGCCCCGCGAGAGGCCGTATAAGGCAGCCGACGAGAAGGGCCTTTACTGCTGGTCACGCCTGCCGGCGGTAAGCTATGGAAGATGAAATTCCGCACGCCGGTGGGGGCCGAAAAGAAGCTTTCGGTGGGGGCCTGCCGCCACATACAAGGTCTATGGCGTGAACTGCCAAAAGCTGGAGGGGCTGATCCACCGGGTTTTCGGGGCAGCGCAAATTGACCTCACCATCCCCGATCGCTTCGGCCACACCGTCAAGCCGCGTGAGTGGTTTCTCGTCCCACTGAATGTCATCGATGAAGCCGTGCAGCGCATCCGCGATCGGTCGATCATTGGCTATCGATACGATCCTGCTAAGGCCACCCTGGTTCGGCCATGAAGGCCGCTCAAGCTTCCGCTTCTCACCCACCGACAGCCTTCATGGATTTAGTGTCCACTATTGAAAATAAAATAGATATAAATCATATATTTATATATCTTATAAGTTTTATATCTCGTAACTGTTGCTATGTACATCAATTTCCGTTATCTGAGTCGCGTTGGACGGGATGTCCGACTAAGCAAGGAGAAGGAAATGCTGCCGCGTCACCTCCATTCATTGATGAGCAAGCTAGAAGACGTCGTTGATCTCGGCTGCAGTATCGTCAGAAAAGAAGAGCTAAAGCGTTGGTTTAATTGCTTGAGATTTTCGAAAGCGAACTGGAGAACGATTCACGAATACTGGGAAAGTATAGAAGAGGATGTGCCCCTTTTGGTCGGAGAAGGCGACGGAATTTTTACATTTGCCTATGGCCGAGGTCTTGTCGCAGGCGAGGACCCGTGGTTCATCGACATCCGGGAAAAGGCCGGCATGACCCTAAATGACGACTCAAGTGAAGGCGACGAAGAGAGTTAAGTGCAGTTAGGGGCCGAAGGCAGGGCAGCAATTTGTTGCCCTGCCATACGCTCTGCCGACTCTTGCTCCCGCTAGCGCACCATATTTTTCAATCGTTTATAGCATCGCGCCGAAAAGCGGGTCCCGATTTTTGGCGAAGGGCGATGCGACAGCAACGGCCTGGAGCCTTGTGCGTGATTCAGGAATCACGCACCAGGCTCCAGAGGATAGATGCCGGGCGAACCGGGAAGTACCTCTCCAAGCCCCGCCAACGGCACTCGAAATATGCGGCTGGCATTCGGGTTGGTGCCTCCGCGCGCGCCTGCGGCGGCGTCAATAATCGCGGCTTACCTTCAGGTTGATGTTGTTGCGGTGAACCGTGGACACGCTGCCGAGCAGCGACAGCCAGCCGGTGATGTGGAATTCGAGATCGGTCGCCGAATAGCCGCGGCCATCGGTGATCACCTCGATGAGGACGCGGCGGCCAAGGTATTTGCCCGCGGCAAAGCCGGTCTGGCGCGGGATCGTCGGATCGGCGGGAACGATGCGCAGCCGATCAAGGCCGATCGCGCGGCGCAGCTTGTTGATCGGATCGACGCTGCCGCCGCCATGAAGCGCGGCGACCGCGGCGCCGAGTTCGAGCGCCTCAGGCGCCGAGATCGAGCTGATCGAATCGCCGAACAGCACCCGGGCGAGCAGGTCCTCCTCGGGCAGGGCCGGCACCGAGCTGAAGGTGATGTTCGGGTGCAGCGAAGTGCCGGTGACGGTGACGGTGGCGGTCAGATTCGCGACGGTCGCGGTCGCGGCGATGTCGAGCAGCGGGTCGGGCGGGCTGGCGTCGGTGAAGGTGATATGGCCGCGGGTCATGTCGAAGCGCCGCCCGGCGAAGTCGTAGCTGCCGTCGATGAGATCGGCGCGCCCGACCAGCACCGGCGCGGCCAGCGTGCCGCGCAGCTGGACATTGGCGCTCCAGTTGCTGTCGATGCCCAGCCCCTCGACCTTGATCCGCCCGCCCGGCCGCGCATCGACAAGGAAGCGCCACGGCATCACCATGGTGCTGGCGGGCGCGATATCGGCGCTGAGGTGAATCTCGCGCGTCTTGATGTCGGGAAGATCGGCGAGCGCCGTCGCCTGACCCAGACGCCAGCGCGCCGCATCGATGCGCAGCCGCCCGGCGATCGTGCCGCTGCTGCCATCGGAGAGAATCCGCATCGGCCCGGTGGCGGTGAGCGCCATGTCGGGGCGCGACATCAGCTGCGCCTTTTCGGCGCCGATCAACAGGTCGATCGTCGGCGCGTGATTGGTGCTGAGATCGGCAAAGCCGATCGTGCCGCTGCCGACGACCGTGCCGTTGCGCGCGGTGCGACCCGAAAGCGTGGTCAGGGTGAGCTTCGAGCCGGTGAAGGCACCGCGCGCGACGATCTGGGTGATGTCGGTGCCGGTGATCGTGCTCTGGAGACGTAGATCATCGCTCGCCAGCGAACCGCGGATCACCGGCGCATCGAGATTGCCCGAAACATCGGCGGCAAGCGCGATCGGCCCGGTGAGATCGAAGTGATCGAGCGCGAGCAGGCGGAACAGCGCGTCGGCCGGCCCGTCATAGCGCATCTGCGCGGCAAGCGTGCCTGCGCGCAGCCGGAGCCCGAGCGCGCCTTCGGGCGGCAGATCGGCGATCCGCGCCTGCAACCGGCCGCGGATCTGGCCGGCTTCGCTCGACACCGCGCGCGCCTCGAAGGTGCTGGCGCCCAGATCGCCGACCAGCGCGATATCGATCGGGCGCGAGGTGAGCAGCAGCCCCGAGCGCGTCAGCTCCTTCAGCATGAAGCGCGCATCGCCGCGCGGCGGCGCGCCGCGCCGCTTCTCGTAATGCAGCAGTCCGGTCGCCTTGCCGCCGAGCCCGAGATTGGCGAAAATGACGTCGCTGATCGCCAGCGGCATGTCGGCGAGCGCGAAATCGAGCCGCTCATTGCCACCCGCCGATCGGCCCGAGGCGATCGTCCGCCCGCCGGCATAATCAAGCTCGGTGGGCGCGAGTTCCCAGCCCTCGGCGGTGAACGTCAGCACCGCGCGGCGCGGCATAGCGATCGGCTGGCCGGCGAAATGGCCGCCGGCGTTAAGCGCGATCCGCCCCGGCGCGATCTCGCCGTCGATGCCAAGGTCGAACTGGCTGCCGCGCCGGCCGTTCACCGTGGCGCGCAGGCTGCCGGTGCCGTCGGTCAGCGTGGTCGATGCGGCAAGCCGACCGATGAACAGCCGCCCCATGCCGATCCCGGCAAGCGCCGCACTGCCGGTGAGCGTGCTGTGCCCCTTGACCAGCAGACCATGCACCGCGATCCGCCCTTCGCTGATCAGCAGCGGATTGATGCCGTCGAAGCGGGCATCGGCGAGGCCGAGCGCAAGGTCGAGCGCCTCGCCGCGTTGGCTCGGCGCCAGCGTCAGCGTGCCGTCCACCCCGCCGCCCGCAAGGCTCAGCCGGCCGGCGATGCCGCCGTCCTCGATCGCCATGCTGCCCGAAAGCGTGGTGTCGGACACGCGCAGGCGCTGGACCGCGATGCGGGTCGGCGCGCCTTGAGCGACGAGGACCGACAGATCGCCCGAAAAGGCACCGAGACGCGAGATGCCGGTCGCCGCGATATGGAAACCGCCGGCATCGGGGGCCACCGCGAGCTGAACATCGCCAAGCCCCGCCGCGGGCAGCGGGTCGGCGAAGGTGAACGTGCCGCGCGGCCCCGCACCGGTGATCGCGCCATCGAAGGTGAAGGGGCCGTAATCGGCCTGGCTGCCGCTGCCGCTCAGCGCCTGTCCGTCGGCCAGCCGGTGGCCGGTGAAACGGGCGTCGAGCGCAGGTGCGGTGATCGCCCCGCGCTCGATCGCGAAAGCCAGCCCATGGCCCGCGCTGCCGGCAAGCGTGAAGCCCAGGTGATCGCCCGCAAGCCTGGCAAGGCTCGGATTGTCGATGCGGCCGAGCTGCCCGTGGATCCGAAGGCCGAGCCCCCATCCCGGCCCCTCGTCGATGTGCAGCGCAAGCGCGGCATCGGCATCGGCCAGCCCGATCCCGTCCACCGGCCAGCCGCGCATCGCCACCGGCCCGTCGATCGTGAAGACCCCGCGGGCAAGATCTCCGGCCAGCGCCAGCCGCGCCGAAACATGGGGCAGGGTGATCGCAAGATCGCGGCTGGTGAGACGCGCGCCGGTCAACGCGAGCGTGCCGCTGGCGCGGGGCTGGACCAGACGCGGATCGATCGCGGCATGGCCGGTCGCAAGGCGCGCGGCGCTGAGGGTGAGCGGAATCCGCCAGCCGCGTCCTGCCCGCTCGGCCAGCCCATGCAGAACCAGCCCGGACAGCACCGTCTCGCCGTTGCGATAGCTTGTCGCGGTCGCGCTATAGGGCACGGCAAGCGTTGCGAAACCTCCCGCGGGCCGGGCTGAGATCGCAACCCCGGTGGTCATGCTGCCGCTGCCCAGCAGCGCGGTGCGGGCGATGCGCGCCTCGACATAGCCATCGCTGACCGTGGCATGGGCAAGGTCGATCCGCGCATGCGCAGCGCCCGCGAAGCCGGCGCTGCCGGCGGTGAGCCGGCCGGTCAGCACGCGATCGGAGATGCGGCCCGCGAGCGCCACCGTCAGCGTCTCGCCCAGCGAGCCACGCAGCGCACCGGGCAGCGGAAAGGTCGCGATCGTGCCATGCGCGCCGAGCCGGCCGGCACGATTGGCAAGCTCAAGCCGCGCCAGCAGCCGCCGGTCCTGCGTCAGCACCAGCCGCCCCTGCCACGCCGCCCATGTGCCGGCGCCATGGACATGCAGTTCGCGCCCGGCATGGGCGCCGGTGAGCACGGCGACGAGCCCGCCGCGCGGCGCGGCGACATCGAGCGCCAGCGCGAAGCGGTTGAGCGCGCGGTTGGCATCGAGTTGCCCCGCGAGGCGATCACCACCGCCGAGCCGGCCCTGCACCGCCGCCATCACGCGGTCGCGGCGCAGCAGGAAGCGGGCGTGGAGATCGACCTTGCGTTCCGCGCCGAGCACCGGCGGGGCGATCGTCAGGCGCTCGACCGCCAGCCGGTCGATGCGGATGTCGAAGTCGGGAAGCGGCGGTGCATCGGGATTGCCGGGTTTCAGCACCGGCACGCGCAGCAGCGTGCCGCGACGCAGGGTCAGCTCGCGGATGTCGAGCCCCGCGCCGAACCAGGCGAGCGGCCGCCAGTCGAGCACCGTCTCGGGAACCTTGAGGAAGGCGCCGCGCGTATCGAACACCGTCACATCCTCCAGCCGCGCCCGGCTGAAGACGCTGCCATCGATCCGGCCGATGCGGATGCGCAGCCCGTTGGACAGGCTTTGTTCGGCAAGCAGATCGGCGAACAGGCGATGGCCGATCGCGGAATCGAGCGTCGTCGCCGCGATCGCCAGCAGCACCAGCAGCGCCAGCGGCAGCGCCAGAAGATATTTGACGAGCGCGCGCCGCCAGCCCGAAGCGGGTGCGGCGTCGGGCGTTTCCCCCTCGCCCTCCATCAGAAGGCCTGGCCCAGCGCGACATTGACGCCGACGCGGCTTTCGCCCGGCCGGCGGTCGAGCGGGGTGCCGATGTCGATGCGCAGCGGCCCGAAGCCGGTGTTGTAGCGCAGCCCCAGCCCCGCAGCATAGCGCATGTCGCGAAAGCCGAGCGTGCTCTGGCTGTCGACGCCGCCCGCATCGAGGAACGGCACGAGCGAGAGCGCGCCGCCGAACAGGCCGGTGTGCATCCGCGATTCGAGCGAGAATTCGTATAGCGAACGGCCCCCTGTATAGACGCCGTTGACCCGCGGCCCGACCAGCAGATAGCCAAAGCCCCGGATCGAGCCGCCGCCGCCGGCATAGAAGCGCCGCGACGGGGCGATCTCTTCGAGCGGCGCGCCGGCGATCATGCCCAGCCGCACCCTTTCGGCGAACACCACCCCCGATGCGACCGGCTGATAGCTCGACAGGTCGAACTGGCCGCTGACATAGGTGACGCTGGTCCCGCGGTCGAACGCCACCTCGGGCGAGACGCGCAGCGCCACCCGCCAGCCGCGCTGCGGATCGAGCAGATTGTCGCTGCCGTCATAGGCGACGCGCAGCGGCAGCGCGGTGGTGAGGTAATTGGTGCGTGGAATGCCGGCGTAGCTGATCACCGTGTCATTGGCGGTGGTCGGGTTGAGGAAGGTGCCACTCGGCATGCCTTCGCGCTCGGCCGAGGCGACCTCCTCGACGCCCACCGACCACACCCAGGGCTTCTGGAAGATCAGCGTCGAAAGGCGCTCGAAGGTCGCGGTGAAATCGACCTTGCGCGCCGAATAGGCGATGAGATTGGCATTGTCGGCGAACAGGTCGATCGTCAGATCCTGGTCGCGCGCGCGGAAATTGGTGAAGCGCAGCGTCGTGCCGACGAGTTGCTCCTCGGTGCCGGCGACCGCGCGCAGCCGCAGCATGCCTTCGGGCTTCAGCAGATTGCGATATTCCCAGCTCGTCTCCAGCCGGAAGCCCTCGGCGGTGTCATAGCCGATCTCGGCCGCGGCGGTACGCGGCCTGGCTTTCGTCATGCCGACATCGAGCGCGACATCGCCCGCCGCGCCTGCGGTCGGCGACGTGGTGGGGCGCGGGGTGACGGTGACGCTCGACACCAGCCCGGTGGCAAGGATCGCCTGGCGCAGATCCTCGACCTTGCTCTTTTTATAGACCTCGCCCGGCTTCAGCCGGGCGATCCTGGCGAGATGGCGCGAAGACAGGAAATGCGGTTGCAGGCTGACCACCTGCCCGAACGCATATTTGCCGCCCGGCGTCACCGGCATCGCGAGGTCGCCGTTCTGGCTGCGGTGATCGACGGTCAACTCGGGGTCGGCAAGCCGGGCGAAGGGATAGCCGCTTTCGGCAAGCGCGTCGCCAAGGCTGGCGCGGCCGGCGACGATGGCATCGGCGTGCAGCGGATCGCCGGTCTGGATCCCGAAGCTGGTGCGCAAGGCGGGGTAATCGCTGCCGCTGTCGGCCAGCGCACCGAGCGCGATGGCGCCGAACACATAGCGCGGGCCGGGCACGATCTCGAAGCTGACCTTCGCCCCGCCGGTGCCGGGCCTGGCTCCCGGAACCAGACCAGCAATGCTCTGCGTCACGTCCCCGTCATAATAGCCATAGATGCGCAGCAGCCGCAGCAGCAGGTCGCGGTCGGTGGCGGCGCGCACCGCGAGCTGGCCGATATTGTCCTGTTCCTTCAACGGCAGCAAGGCGACCGCCGAAAGCTGGCGAAAGCGCGCCTCGAACGCCGCGCGCTCGGGAAAACCTTCGGCGGTCTGCGCGAAATCGAGGCTCACCCGCCGGCTCGCGAAGCTCTCGCGGTACAGCGCCCTTGCCGATGCGCGCGCCACCTCGGGCACCGGCAGCACCACGTCCTGCGGCGCCGGGCCGGCAAGCCCCGCTTCGGGCGGCAGCGGCACGAGCGGCGGCAGCACCAGCACCGCATCGGGCCAGCCAAGCTTGAGATCGGGCGCCGCGGCCATCGGCGACTGCGGGTTGAGCGGGCTTGCCGGCGCCGGCGGCGCGGCGCCGCGCGCCCAGCCCTGCGGATCGGCGACCGCACTGTCGGGAATGAGTGTCTTGAGGTCGGGATCGGCGCCCTGCCGGGCGGCGAGCGGCCCTGCCCACAGCAGCGTCAGGAGCGAAAGCGTCCCCACCGCCGGGTGGCGGCGAACGCGGTCATTCCATGATGGGGAAAGGCTGAGGAACCAGCGGCATGCCATCCTTGCCCGCGCCTTCGCCGGCGCCGCGCCCGCGCTCGGCGGCGGCGGCGGCGACGAGCCGCTGCTGTTCGACATCGCCCATGCGCTGCCAGCCGTCGCGCCCGAGCTTTTCGAGCGGCCGATAGCGGACCTTGTACTGCATGCGCGCCGAGCCATCGACCCAATAGCCCAGATAAACGTAAGGCAGGTCGTCCTGCGCGGCGCGGCGGATGTGGTCAAGAATGATGTAATTGCCAAGCCCGGTCCGCGTCATGTGCGAGGGATCGTAGAAACTGTAGATCATCGACAGCCCGTCGCCCTGCCGGTCGGTCAGACATGCCCCGACCAGCCGGCCCGGCGCAACCCCGTCCGACGGCTCGCGATATTCGATGATATGGCTGGTGACCGGGGTATGCTCGACCATGTCGGCGAAATCGCTCTCGTCCATCGTCGCCATGCCGCCGCCGGGATGGCGCGCGGCAAGATAGGACTGGAGCAGCTCGAACTGCTCGCCCGTCGACCACGGCTGGCAGACGGTGGCGACGAGATCGGAATTGCGCTTGAGGTTGCGGCGCTGCGTGTCCGACGGCCGGAACTCCCCCGCGACGACGCGCACCGAGACGCAGGCGCTGCAATCGAGGCAGGAGGGACGATAGGCCACGGTCTGGCTGCGGCGAAAGCCGATGCGGCCCAGCGCATCGTTCAGCGCATCGGCATGCGGCCCCTTCAATTCGGTGAACACCTTGCGCTCGCTCTTGCCCGGCAGATAGGGGCACGGCGCCGGGCTCGTCACATAGAAGCGGGGAAAGCGAACCGGAGCAGTCACGTTGCGATCGAACCCCTTGGTGGCATCGTCCTCTCGAAGAGCGGCGACCGGTGTTTTATCTGCCGGCGACTATGCCCATGGCAAGGCGATGGTCAAAGCCCTTTAACCAGAAAACATCCAAAAATGCCAGCGAGCGCCCGCCGCGCCTCGCCGAAATTAACCGCCGGTCGCCTGCCTGTCCCGCGGCGGCGCAACCCTGCGCGCACACCTTGTCGCGCGCTGCCTGTGTTCCCCGGTCAGCCCAGCTCGACCTGGCTCACGTCATAGCCCTTGGCACGCAGCGCCGCGACCAGCGCATCGAGCTGCTCGCGGTCGCGCGCCTCGCATTCGATGTCGGTGATGAGACCCTTGGCGGGGAGATGGGTGAAGATGCGCTGGTGCCAGATCTCGATGATGTTGATCGAGTGGGTATTGAACTCCTGCATCACCTTGAACAGCGCGCCCGGCCGGTCCTGGAGCGTCAGCCGCAGCCGCGCGAGGCGGCCCGAGCGGGCAAGGTCGCGCAGCAGCACATTGGCGAGCAGCCGCGTGTCGATGTTGCCGCCCGACAGCACGATCCCGACCTTGCGCCCGACAAAGCGCTCGCGGTTGGCGAGCACCGCCGCCAGGCCCGCCGCGCCCGCGCCCTCGACCACGGTCTTCTCGATCTGGAGCAGCAGTGCCAGCGCATGTTCAAGCTCGGCCTCGCTGACCAGCAGCAGATCGTCGAGCAGCCCGGCCAGCACCCGCGCGGTGAACTCGCCCGGCGAGAACACGGCGATGCCCTCGGCCAGCGTATCGCCGCCGATCGGCAGCGCGGTGCCCTTGAGGCGGTTGAACATCGAGGGATAAAGTTCGGCCTCGACGCCGATCAGGCCGATATCGGGCTTGATCGCGCGCGCGGCGGTGCCCATCCCGGCCGAAAGCCCGCCCCCGCCCACCGGCAGCACCAGCATGTCGAGCTCGGGCACCGCTTCGAGCATTTCGAGCGCCACCGTCCCCTGCCCCGCCGCGACCTCGGGCGAATCGAAGGGATGGACGAAGGTCAGCCCCAGTTGCCGCTCCATGCTGCGGGCAAAGGCATAGGCCTCGTCGAAGCTCTCGCCTTCGAGCACCACCTTGCCGCCGACCGCCTCGGTCTGCATCACCTTCACCGTCGGCGTGGTGCGCGGCATGACGATGGTGACCGGCACGCCCAGCCTTGTGCCGTGATATGACAGGCCCTGCGCATGATTGCCCGCTGACGCGGCGATCACCCCGCGGCCGCGCGCCTCGTCCGAAAGCAGCAGCAGCGCGTTGAGCGCGCCGCGTTCCTTGTAGGAGGCGGTGAATTGCAGATTTTCGAACTTGAGCCAGACATCGGCGCCGCAGATGCCGCTGAGCGTCTTGCTGTAGCCGATCGCGGTGCGCACGACATGGCCCGAAATCCGCCCGGCCGCGGCGCGCACATCGGCAACGGAAAAGGCGGGCTCGGTTGCAGCGACGGGGCTTGGCGTCTGGGTCATGGTCCGCGAGCGCCTAATCGAAAGCATCGGCCAAGGGAACCGCTTTCCCCGGCTTTGCTTTCGCGCCGGAACGGTTAGAACATCGCCATGACCGCAAGCCGAAACGTCGCCATGATCGGGCTGGGGGTGATGGGCGGGCCGATCGCGCGCCATATCGCCCGCGCCGGCCACCCGCTCACGCTTTACAGCCGGACCGGGCGGCGGCTCGATGGCTGGCGCGAGAAACATCCCGAGCTTGGCGTGACGATCGCCGATTCGCCCGCCGAGGCGGCACGAAACGCCGATATGGTGATCACCTGCGTGGGCAACGACGATGATCTCGCCGAAGTGGTGCTGGGACCGCAGGGGGTGTTTTCGACGCTGAAGCACGGCGGCATCTTCGTCGATCACACCACCGTCTCGGCGCGGATCGCGCGGCAGATCGCGGTCGAGGCGCGCGATCTCCAGGTGCATTGCGTCGATGCGCCGATGACCGGATCGCAGATCGGCGCCGAAAACGGCACGCTGACGCTGATGTGCGGCGGCCGCAAGGACGCGATCGAGGCGGCGCGGCCGGTGATGGAGGCCTATTCGCGGCTCATCGTCCATGTCGGCAAGGCCGGCGCCGGGCAGAGCTGCAAGATGGCCAACCAGATCTGCATCGCCGGCGCCATCGCCGGGGTTGCCGAGGCGCTGCGGCTGGCGCAGGCCGCGCATCTCGATCTCGACAAGGTGTTCGAGGCGATCTCGCATGGCGCGGCGCAAAGCTGGCAGCTCGACAACCGCTGGAAGACGATGGCCCAGGACAGCTTCGATTTCGGCTTCGCGATCGACTGGATGCGCAAGGATCTCGGGCTGGCGCTCGACGAGGGCCGCGGACTTGGCCTGTCGCTGCCGGTCGGCGCGCTGGTCGATCAGCTGTTCGCTGACATCCAGGCGATGGGCGGCGGCCGCCAGGACACCAGCGCGCTGGTCCGCCGCCTGCCGCGCAAGGGCCATCCGTGACGCGCCACGCGCGGCGGATTGCCGGCCTGCTGACCGCGGCGCTTTCGCTCGCGCTGCCCGCGCGTGCCGATACGCTGGTCACCGGGCTTGATGGCACAAGCATCGACGCGGCCGGCGGCATCGATCATTTCACCGGCCTCATCATCGCCAATGACGGGCGCATCGCCCAGGTGCTGCACCGCGGCGACAAGCCGCCGCGCGCCGATTACGCGGTCGATCTCCATGGCCGCAGCGTCATTCCCGGCTTCGTCGATGGCGATGCCCATGTCATGGCGCTCGGCCTTACCACCCTGACGCTCGACCTTGCCGACACCCGGACGCTGGCCGAGGCGCAGGCGCGGATCGCCGCCTATGCCGCCGCGCATCCCGACCGCGGCTGGATCATCGGCCGCGGCTGGGATGCCGCGCGCTGGGGGCTGACGCGCCCGCTGACCGCCGCCGATCTCGACGCCGCGCTGGCCGATCGCCCCGCCTTCCTCACCAGCGCCGACGGCCACGCCGGCTGGGCGAACAGCAGGGCGCTGGCGCTGGCCCATGTCACCGCCGCGATGCCCGACCCGGCCGGCGGGCGCATCGAGCGCGGGCCGGGCCATGCGCCGGGCGGCATCCTCGTCGATCGCGCGATGGCGCTGGTCGCCAACCTGCTGCCGCCGCTGCGCGCCGACGACCGCGATCTCGCCTTCGCCAATGCGCAGGACATCCTTTTGCGCCACGGGATCACCGCGGTCACTGACATGGGCACCTCGATCGAGGACTGGCAGACCTACCGCCGCGCCGGCGATGTCGGCCGGTTGCAGATCCGCATCCTCGCCTATGCCGACACCACCGAGGCGATGGCGCTGATCGGCGGCCCGGGGCCGACCCCCTGGCTGTATGACGACCGGCTGCGGCTGAACGGCGTCTTCCTCACGCTCGATGGCACGCTCGCCCAGCACAGCGCGCTGCTGCGCAGCCCCTATGCCGACGATCCGGGCACGCGCGGCCTTGCCCTTGTGTCCGACACCCGGCTCAAGAACCTGATGAGCCGCGCCGCGATCGATCACTTCCAGGTCGCGGTTCACGCCGCGGGCGATGCCGCGGTCGGCGGGCTGCTTGGCGCGATCGCCGAGCTCGCGCAGACCTATGAGGGCGAGCGGCGCTGGCGGATCGAGGACGCAGACGTGCTCGATGCCGCAGATCTCGCGCTCCTTGGCCAGCACGGCGCGGTGATCACCATGCGCCCCGAACCGCTCGCCACCGGCCAGGCGATGGCCGAGGCCCGGCTTGGCGCGGGGCGGCTCGGCGAGGCCTGGGCGTGGAAATCGGCGGCGGCAAGCGGCGCGGCCTTCGCGCTCGCCACCGGAGCGCCGGCAAGCCCGCCCGATCCCTTCGCCGCGCTCGCCACCGCGATCACCCGCGAGGATGGCGATGCCCGGCCCTTCGGCGGCTGGCAGCCGCAGGAATGCCTGACCCGCGAGGCCGCGCTCGCCGCGCTCACCACGGGCGCTGCCTACGCCGGCTTTGCCGAGGCCCATTTCGGCCGGATCGCGGTCGGCCAGCGTGCCGATTTCCTGGTGATCGACCAGGACCCGATGCTGGCCAGCCCCGCCGCGCTGCGCCAGACACAGGTGCTGGAAGTGTGGATCGGCGGCCGCAAGGTGCGAGGCTGAGCACGGGCGCGGGCGCGCCTTATCCGGTCCTGCCGGCAAGCATCTCGTCCACCCATGCGGGCACGATCTCGGTCGCGGCACCCAGCCGCGTTTCATTGAACCACGCCGAGCCCCGCGAAGGTTCCAGATTCAGCTCCAATGCATGCGCGCCGCCATCCCTTGCCGACCGGACGAAGCCTGCCGCCGGATAGACCGCGCCCGAGGTGCCGATCGAGACGAACAGGTCGGCATCGCGCAGCGCCTCGTATATCTCGTCCATCCGGTAAGGCATTTCGCCGAACCACACGATGTCCGGGCGAAGCGTGACCGCCCCGCAGTTCGGACACGGCGGGCGGTCGATCAGCGAGCCGGTCCATGGGCTGCGCGCATCGCACGACAGGCACCACGCATTGAGGTGCTCGCCGTGCATGGAAATCAGGTTTCTGGAACCCGCCCGCGCGTGCAGGTCATCGACGTTCTGCGTAATGAGCATCACCCTGCCGCCCGAGACCCTGCCCGGCCATTCGGCTTCGAGCCGGGCCAGCGCGAAGTGGGCCGGGTTGGGTTGCTTGGTCTGGATCGCGGCGCGGCGCATGTCGTAGAAGCGCAGCACCAGATCGGGATCGCGCGCGAAGGCCTCGGGGGTCGCCACATCCTCGACGCGATGCTTTTCCCAAAGTCCGCCGCCGCCGCGGAAGGTGTCGATGCCGCTTTCGGCGGAAACGCCGGCGCCGGTCAGGACGACGATATTGCGGATCGGGCGCATGTCGCCCATGGAGCATGGCGGCGAGGAGAGCGCAATGTCTGGGGCACGGATCGGCATCATCGGCAGCAAGGGGCGGATGGGCCAGGCGCTGGCGGCGGCGATCGCGGCCGGGGGCGATCGGCTCGCGGGCGGGATCGACGAGGGCGGCGACCCGCTGAGCCTCGCGCGTGACAGCGAGGTGCTGGTCGATTTCTCCGCGCCCGCAGCGCTTGAGGCCAATCTCGACGCGGCAATGGCAAGCGGCGTGCCGATCGTCATCGGCACCACCGGGCTTGCAGAGCGGCACCACTGGCTGATCGACCAGGCCGCGCGGCAGGTCGCGGTGCTCCAGACCGGCAATACCTCGCTCGGCGTCACCCTGCTCGCCCATCTCGTGCGCGAGGCGGCCGCCCGGCTCGGCGAGGAGTGGGACATCGAGATCACCGAGACCCATCACCGGCGCAAGCTCGATGCGCCTTCGGGCACCGCGCTGCTGCTGGGCGAGGCGGCGGCGGCGGGGCGCGGGATCAGCCTCGGCGAAAACAGCGCGCGCGGGCGCGACGGTCTCACCGGCGCGCGGCCGACCGGCGCGATCGGCTTTGCCGCGCTGCGCGGCGGCAGCGTCGCGGGCGATCACACCGTCTTCTTCCTTGGCGAGGACGAGCGGCTGGCCCTGGCGCATGTCGCCGAAAACCGCGGCATCTTCGCGAGGGGCGCGTTGCGCGCCGCGCATTGGCTGATCGGCCGGGAGGCAGCGCGCTATGCCATGGCCGACGTGCTCGGCCTGTGAGGAAGGCGCAGGTCTTTGAATTCTTCCGGCGCCTCGCCGAGACCGACCCCGCGCCCGAAACCGAGCTTCAATTCTCCAATTCCTATCAGTTGCTTGTCGCGGTGGTGCTGTCCGCGCAGGCGACCGATGCCGGGGTCAACCGCGCGACGCGCGCGCTGTTCCAGAAGGTGAAGACGCCTTCGCAGATGGTCGCGCTCGGCGAGGCCGGGCTCAAGGAGCACATCAAGACCATCGGCCTGTTCAACACCAAGGCGAAGAACGTCATCGCCCTGTCGGAAAAGCTCGTCGCCGAACATGGCGGGGCGGTGCCGCACACGCGCGAGGCGCTGATGGCGCTGCCCGGCGTCGGCCGCAAGACCGCCAACGTCGTTCTCAACTGCGCCTTCGGCGCCGAGACCTTCGCGGTCGATACCCATATCTTCCGCCTCGGCAACCGCACCGGCCTTGCCCCCGGCAAGACCCCCGAGGCGATCGAGGCGCGGCTCGAAAAGATCGTGCCCCAGCCGTTCCGCCGCCATGCGCATCACTGGCTGATCCTCCATGGCCGCTATGTCTGCAAGGCGCGCAAGCCCGAATGCTGGCGCTGCGAGGTTGCCGAACTTTGCGGCTATCGCGCCAAGACCGCGCCACCGCCCGGCGCCGGCCTGCCGACATCTCTGGAGCGCGCGCCATGACCGATTTTTCAGGCCGCGTCGCGCTCGTCACCGGCGCGGCCTCGGGTATCGGCGCGGCGGTGGCGCGCTGGCTCGATGCGCAGGGGATCGGCGAACTGGTGCTGATCGACTGCGATGGCGCCGGGCTGGCGGCGCTGGAACTTGGCGCGCCCGCGCGCCGCATCGCCGGTGATGTCGCCGATCCCCGATTGTGGGACAGGCTCGAAAGCGAGATCGAACGGCTCGACCATGCGGTGCTCAACGCTGGCATCGTCGCTGCCGCGCCGATCGCGCAGACCGATCCTTCGGATTGGCGAAGGGCGATGGCGGTCAATCTCGATGGCGCCTTTCTCGGCCTGCGCATGGCGCTGCGGCGGATGTCCACGGGCGGCAGCATCGTGCTGACGAGTTCGGCGGTGGCGATGAAGCCGTTTGCCGGCACCGGCGCCTATGGCGTCAGCAAGGCGGCGCTGATCCAGCTCGCGCGGATCGCCGCGGCAGAAGCCGCGCCGCAGGGAATTCGCATCAATGCCATCGCCCCGGGGCGAGTGGAAACGCCGATCTGGACCAAGACCCCGCATTTCGAGGCGCTGCTCGCCGAGCATGGCAGCCGCGAAGCCGCGCTGGCGGCGCTGCGCGCCGAGACCGCGGCGTCGCGCGATTTCACCACCCCCGAGGTGATCGCCGCGCAGATCGGCTTCCTGCTGTCGCCGGCATCGGCGAATATTCTCGGCACGGTGCTGGTCAGCGATGCAGGCTTCAGCCTGTGAAGGAGGTGCGCATGACACGTCGCCCTGCCCTGCTTCTTGCGCTGCTGCTTTTGGCCGGCGCCGCGCCGCAGCACCGCCACGCCGCCGCGCCCGCGCCGGTGCCGCTCGCCGACACGGTGCGGGTCGCGATGCTGACCGATGCCGGCGAGATCGATCTCGATCTCGACGGCCGGCACGCGCCGCTGACCACCGCCAATTTCCTGCGCTATGTCGATCTCCATCGCTTCGATGGCGCAAGCTTCTACCGGGTGATGAAGCTCGACTGGGGGGTGCAGCCCAACGGCCTCATCCAGGGCGGGTTGAGCGGCGATCCGCGCAAGGTGCTGCCGCCGGTGGCGCATGAGCCGACCAGCCAGACGGGCATACTCAACACGGCCGGAGCGATCTCGATGGCACGCTTCGCGCCGGGAAGCGCGACCGCCGATTTCTCGATCCTGCTGTCCGACCAGCCCGGGCTCGATGCCGATCCGACCGCGACCGATCCCGATCGCCGCGCCGGCTTTGCCGCCTTCGGCCATGTCGTCGCCGGCATGGATGTGGTGCGTGCGATCTTTGCCCTGCCGCGTTCACCGACCAGAGGCGAAGGCGTGATGAAGGGCCAGATGCTGAGCGACCCGGTGCGCATCCTCAGCGTGCGCCGGATCGCGCTTGCCGCCGCGCCCGCCCCCGTTGCCCCCGTTGCCCCGGATAAGCCTAGCGCAGCAGCACCACCGCCAGGATGACACCCCAGAGCAGCAGCGACAGCCCGACCGTCAGCGGCACCGCGATATAGCTGGCAAGGCGCTGTTCGCCGGGGGGAGCAGCGTCCTCGCCCGGATAGGCGGCTTCCAGCGTCGCCCACAGGAGATGGGGCGCAGGCGCCGCATCCTCGGCGAGATCGCCGGGCGGCGGAACATATTCGGGCAGGCCTCGGGTCTGGATCATGGCAGTGACCTCTCCCATTCATAGCACGGCGCCGATTATTCTGCTACGCCGACATGGTTAATGATAGCCTCCTCGCACAGTTTTGCGAAACAATTTCGTCACACGCGCCGGTCATGACCGCGCGGACGGCTCGGCGGCGGCGCGCGGCGGGTTGAGCGGCCCCGGCACCGCGCCCACCCATTCGCGCCACAGCAGCATCAACACCGCGATCAGCGCCGGGCCAAGCACCAGCCCGATCAGCCCCCAGGCCTCGACCCCGCCGAGAATGCCGAGCAGCACCCACAGGAACGGCAGCCGCGTCGCCCCGCCGATGAACACCGGGCGCACGAAATGATCGGCAAGGAAGACGACCAGCGCGCCGGTCGCGAAGATCACCGCGGCAGCGGCGAATTGCCCGGTGACGACGAGCAGCCCGGCGGCGATCACCACCGCGACCATCGCCCCGAACGGGATCGCCGAAAGCAGCCCGGTGAGCAGACCGAGCAGCGCCGCCTGGCTCACCCCGGCAAGCGCATAGGCAATGCCCATCAGCACCGCCTCGCCGAAGCCGACGATGACAAGGCCGTTCACCACCCCGCGGATCGCCAGCACGGCCTGCGCGGCGATGTTCTCGCCCGATTCGCCAAAGGCGCGGCGGCCGCCGATGCGCACGGCCACCACCACCCTTTCGCCATCGCGCAACAGCATGAACAGCACCAGCAGCATGAAGGCGGTGATCAGCAGGCGATGCGCCAGCGCGCTGACGATCCGCTGCCCGGTCGCCAGCGGCGAGGCGCCGCCGGGGCCAGCGTGGAGCGAGAGATGATCGAGCCGCGCCGGGGTTGCGAGCGTCGCCTGCCACCAGCTCGCGAGTTGCGGACCGAACGGCAGCCGCGGCACGAAGGCGGGCACCGCAATGCCCTGCGCGCGCGCTTCGGCGACCCAATGGACCAGCATCGCACCATCACGGATCGCCGCCAGCGTCACCATCAGCAGCGGCAGGACGAAGGCGAGGAGGATGAGCAGGGTGAAGGCAGCGGGCCAGGCGAGCCGCCGGCCGGCCGGCCAGCGCGCCGCGCACCGCTCGAACAGCGGCCACAGCGAGACCGCGAAAATCACTCCCCAGCCGAGCGCGGGCAGGAAGGCGTGCAGCGTCCACAGCCCGGCGACCGCGAGAAGGAGGATCGCCGCGCCGCCGGTGAAGGTCTGCGCGCGCGCCGGACGATGGTCCCCGTCCCGGAAAAACGAACCCGGACGGGCCACCGGAGAAGGATGCCGTGCCATGGCGCCGAGCCTAGAGCATTTTCATGTCGGGTGGAATCATCATGCAGCATCCGCCGGATGATGCTGGCGGCTTCGACCCGCGCCAGGCGATGGCACCCCCGCGCGCCTTTGCCGACACCGCCGGCAAAGGCGCCGTGGCTCAGAACTTCACGCTGGCGCCAAGCTGGACGACGCGGCCGGTGGTCGAGCCCGCATATCCGGCGCCCAAGCCCGGGCTGTCGCCATAATAGACCGGCGGGCTGGTGTTGAACAGGTTGGTGACGCCGACCGAGAAGCTGATCGGCGGAAGCGTGCCGCGCTTGAGATCATATTGGGTGTAGAGATCGAAGGTGTTGAACGCCCCCACCTGCGTCTGCCCATAGCCCGCCGGCGCCGACAGGGTGAAGCCCGCCTGATGGTTCCACGTCAGCTGCGCGCGGAAATTATCGTGCACCGTCGCGCCGATGACCGTGGCCGAATTGAAATCGGCGCCGTTGATCCCGGCCTGGTTGGTGCCGAAATTGGTGCCGTCGGCAGCGTTGATCGCCAGCCCGGTGTAGCTGCTGTTGAAGCTGGCGAACACCGAACCGAACGAGACGTCGTGGTGATAGTCGAAGGCAATGTCGAAGCCATGCGTCCTCGTCACCCCGAGATTGAGGCTGCGGACATCGGCGGCGTAATAGGCGTTGCCGCCCAGCGCGTTGACCTGGGCGAGGGTATTGGTGATCGCCGCCTGCGACACGCCGGCACCACCCAGGAAGCTCTGGAGTTGCGCGGTCGTGGGGGCGAGGCTGACGAGGTTCTGGAACGCGGGGACGCCCCAGAACACGCCATAGCCAAGCGGCGGCGTGCCGATCTGGCCAGTGTAATCGATATTCCAATAGGTGAAGTGGGCGTTCAGCCCTTTGAGGAACGGCGGGCTGATATCGAAGCCCAGATTGTAATCGCGCGCCCGCTCGGGTTGCAGCGGCAACTTGGTGCCCTGCACCGCGACGATCGCGCCGCCGTTGTTGGCGAAGGACGGATCGACGAGCAGCGGATCGAATTGGGTGAAGATATTGGGATAGACGCTGGAAGTGGGCGACGTCGCCGCTGCCAGCTGCACCAGGCTCGGCGCCTGGAACGAGCGGTTCCAGCGCGCGCGCAGGCTGATCCAGCTGATCGGCTTCAGCGTGGCGCCGATATTGGGCGCCCAGTTGCCGCCGAAATCGCTGTAATGGTCGTAACGCTCGGCCGCCGAGATGGTGAAGCTGTAGATCAGCGGGACATGGTTCGACGGGGCGACGAGCGGCAGGTTCAATTCCCCGAATGCCGATTCGACATTACGGCTTGCCGTGTTCAGCTGGATGCCGGGGATGCTTTCATAGGTGATGTCGCTCGCGACCGTGCCCTCGTATTTCTCGTGAATGTATTCGCCGCCGATAGCGACACGCACCTCACCGCCCGGCAGGCGGAACAGCGGCCCGTCAAAGGTCGCCTTGCCGTTGTTCAACTGGTCCTTGCCAATGCCGTAATTGGTGTAGTCCAGCACATTGGCGAGCGCCGCCGGATTGCTCGCGCCGATGTTGTACGGGTTGATCGTTCCGGCGCCGACATCGCCGTTGAGCGCGGTCTGGTTGACCTGGGGATTGTTGACCGTGGTCTTGCTCCAGCCGTAATTGTAATAGGCCTTGAGCTGCCAGTCGTGCCCGAACTTCCAGGTGATGGTCGGCGTGATGCCCCAGCTTTGCAGCCGGGTGTTGACGACACCGTCGCCATTGGCGATGCCCGCGAAATTGAAATAGGCGGTCTGGTTGGCGCCGGGTGCGCCGGCCGCCGGGATATAGCCCGGGGTTGCCGGGTTGAGCTGTGCGCTCCCGATCTGCGGGCCGCCGTTCTGGATGTCCTGGCGGTTGGAATAATAGGCCTTCACTTCCAGCGTGAGTCCGGTCGCAAGGTCCTGGTGGAAGCCCGCCATCACCGAATCGCGGTGTTCATCGGGGAAGAAGGCGGCGCTCTTGGAATTGTCGCAGAGATTGGCGTTGCTGGCTTGCAGCGGATTGCCGCTGTTCGCCGCGTAATTGACGCCATTGGCGGTCACATTGCCGGGACTGCAATAATTATAGGCGGGAAGCCCGGTCGCGTAGTTGAGGTTGCGCACGTAGCTGCGGTCATAGCCATAGATCGCGCTGTGGTCCGAATGGTTATAGCTGACATAGGCATCACCGCCGCTCCACGCCTTGCCGGCGGTGAGGTTGACATCATTGCTGTAGTAATCCTCGCCGACCCCCTGTCGGCCGCTGACCGCGACACCGTCGAAATCATCCTTGGTGATGAAGTTGACGACACCGCCGATCGCATCGGCGCCATAGATCGCCGATCCGCCGTCGGTCAGCACATCGACGCGCTGGATGAGCGCGGGCGGAATGATGTCGGGATCGGGATAGGATTGGTTGACGCCCATGCCGACGATGCGATGGCCATCCATCAGCACCAGCGTCGGCGAACCGCCGCCCACGCCCTGCGGCAGGTTGCGCAGGTTGGTGCGATTGACGGTAAGCTGGGTGCCGCCGGCATTCGCGGTCTGGAGGGCGCCAAAGGAACTGAGCTGCGGGATGGTGGCAAGAAGCTGGTCGGTGCTCAGGGTGTTGGTCGCGGCGATCGCCACCGGATCGAGCGTGATTTCCTCGGCACCGGCGGGCGCCACCTTGCGCAGCGAGGTGCCGGTGACGACGATTTCACTGCCGGTCACGGGCTTGTCGGCCACCGCCCCGCCGGTGCTTTCAGGCGCGATCGGCGCCACGGTGTTCTGGCCTGCGGCATCGGGCGCGGACTGGGCGTGGGCAAGCGCGGGCAGCGCGATAACCGCCGCACAACCAAGCATAAGAGCGCCGCGCAGCGGCAGACGATGAGTGAGCGCCATGTTCCGTTTCCTCTCTGATACGTCCCGGCGCTGACGGCCGAGTAGGGACGAAAGCTCCATGACAAGGAGCTGATAACGCTCCCATCGCGACCGGCACCGGGCGCGTCAATTCTAATTTGAGTCTCGCGGCGCGGCGGCATGCACAAAGATCGCAACTGTTGCGCGCGCGCTACACTCGCGCGCCGCGATGCGACCCCGGCGCCGCTATCCGAGGTCGATGCCGCCGATGTTGGGGCCGCCGCTGACCGAAATCGTCTCGCCCGAGATGTAGGCGGCGGCATCGCTTGCCAGAAACACGATCATGTTCGCCATGTCGTCGGGCGTGCCGAGCCGGCCGAGCGGGATCGCCTTCGCCATCTCCGCCGCGTCGAGCCCCGCGACCTTCCAGGCCTGCGCCACCCGCTCGCTGGCGATCGCGCCGGCGGCAACGCAATTGGCGCGGATGCCAAAGCGCCCCCATTCGGCGGCGGTCACCCGGGTGAACATCTGCACCGCCGCCTTCGCCGCCGAATAATGCGCGCCGCCCCTGACGCCGTTGACCCCGGCGCCCGAGGAGATGTTGACGATCGCCCCCGATTGCTGCGCGATCATCTGCCGCCCCGCCTCGCGGGTCAGCAGATAGGTCGATTTCGTGTTGAGCTCGAAGATCGAATCCCAGCCGCGCGTCGGTATGGCTTCGAGCGGCCCCATGCGCGTGCCGCCGGCGTTGTTGACGAGAACATCGATCCGGCCAAATTCGGCAAGGGTGCGCGCGACCAGCGCGATGCACGCCGCCTCGTCCTTGACGTCGGTCGGAACCGCAAGGCAGCGCTGCCCGCTTTCAGCACCGATCCGCTCCGCCGCGGCTTCGAGTTCCGCCGCGGTGCGGCTGCAAATCACCACCCTTGCGCCCAGCCGCGCCAGTTGCCGCGCGGTCGCATAGCCGATTCCCGTCGCGCCGCCGGTGACGATCGCCACCCGCCCGGCGAAGGACAGCCCCTCGGTGATCATGCCTCGCGCCCCATGAAGGCGCCGCTGATCGCGCCGGTGAAGACGCCGCTGGCAA
>JAGWPW010000008.1 GCA_028870315.1 Sphingomonadales bacterium
CGGCCCGGCGCCGGGAAAGCCGCCCTCGGTGCGGCGGCGCTTGCTGATGGCAAAGCCAAGGCCGGCGCTGACCGGGTCGGTTTCGGGCGAAAGATCATGCCCATAGAGCGGCAGCCCGGCTTCGAGCCGCAGCGAATCGCGCGCGCCGAGCCCGACCGGCTTCACCTCGGGCGCGGCGGCCAGCGCATCGGCGAGCGCAGTCATGTCCTCGGCGCGCACCGAAATCTCGAAACCGTCCTCGCCGGTGTAGCCCGAACGGCTGACACCGAGCACCCGGCCCTGCCAGCGATAGGCACCCGCCTGCATGAAGCCGAGCGCGCCGGCCTCGCTTGTGCCGGGAAGCGCCGGCTCCAGCCCGAGCCGCGCCAGCACCCTGGCCGCCTCGGGCCCCTGCAAGGCGAGGAGGCCGTGCTCGTCGAGATGGTTGAGCGTGATCGCATCGGGCAGATGCTCGCGCAGATGGGCGATATCGTCCCATTTGGTGGCGCCGTTGACCACGAGGCCGAAACCGTCGCCGCGGTTGGTGACGATGAGATCGTCGAGAATCCCGCCTTCGGCATCGAGCAGCAGCGAATAGCGCATCTGTCCGGGCCTCAGCCCGGCGATATCGCCCGGCAGCAGCGTTTCGAGCGCCGCCGCCGCGCCCGCGCCCGAAACGCCGAGCTGGCCCATGTGGCTGACATCGAACAGCCCGGCATGCGCGCGCGTCCACAGATGTTCGGCGATGATGCCGTCATATTGCACCGGCATGTGATAGCCGGCGAAGGCGACCATCCGCGCGCCGCGCGCGCGGTGCCAGCCGTCGAGCGGCAGGCTCAGCAGCGGCGCTGCGTCTTCGTCATCTCGATCGTTCGTTTCGCTCACCAGTCTTTTTCCCGCACGGATGTGGCACCGATCGGTGCCCCCTCTGTCGCGGAAACCTGAGAGCTTGGCCCCAAGCCGGACGCGGCTTCGGGTTTACCCCTTCGGTGGCCGCGTGCCTTGGCGGCGCGCGGCGCTTTCCAGAGTATCGCTATCGACCCACGCGGTCCTTTTGCCTGAGAGTTTCCGGGGCGGTTGCTCCTTCGGCGCCCTGTGATGCGTGCCGGATGCCCGTTGCACCCGCCACGAATCGCAGGATCTCTCCCACGCGGTCAGCGATCGCGCACCTTGTCCGATGTTGCGCTGCAAAAGTCAAAGCCCAGGCACCGGCTTTTCACACATTGCGCAGCCCATCGGGCACGAGGCCGGTGATGCGCGTCCAGGTGGAGATGGCGAAGCGGTCGGTCATGCCGGCAAGGTAATCGGCGATGTGGCGGGCGCGCATTGGCTCGTCCGCCGGCAGCCGCGCCGCCCAGTTGCCCATCAGCGCCGGTTCCGCGCTGAAGGCCGCGAACAGCGACGCGGTGACCTCGCGCGCGCGGGTCGCGGCCTCGATCTGGTCGGGGTGGTAATAGAGGCGTTCGTACATGAAGCGCTTCAGCCGCCGCTCCTCTTCCGCGAGCGCCGCCGAAAAGCCCGCCGTGGGCTGCGGCGCGCGCCGCACATCCTCGCCCGATGCCATGCCGGCGCTGCGCGCGCCGGTCTCGGCGATGACATCATTGACCATCAGCCCGATCTGGCTGCGCACCAGTTCGCGCAATTGCCGGTCGCGCGGCGCGGCGGGAAAGCGCGCCTCGACCGCGCGCCACTGTTCGGCAAGGAAGGGCAGCGTGAGCAGATCGTCGAGCGACAGGAAGCCGGCGCGCAGCCCATCGTCGATATCGTGATTGTCATAGGCGATGTCGTCGGCGATCGCAGCAACCTGCGCTTCGAGCCCCGCCTGTTCGTCGAGCGCCAGCGGACAGGCGGCGTCGAGCTCGGCCAGCGCCCAGCCGGGCGATGCCACCGGCCCGTTGTGTTTGGCCAGCCCTTCGAGCAGCTCCCAGCTGAGATTGAGCCCGTCATGCGCGCAATAGGGTGATTCGAGCCGCATCAGCACGCGCAGCGTATGGCCGTTGTGATCGAAGCCGCCGTGCCCCGCCAGCGCCGCCTGCAACGCGTCCTCGCCGGCATGACCGAAGGGCGGATGGCCGATGTCGTGCGACAGGCAGATCGCCTCGGTCAGATCCTCGTCGAGCCCCAGCGCGCGCGCGATCACCCGGCCGATCTGCGCAACCTCGAGGCTGTGCGTCAGCCGCACCCGGTAATGATCGCCATCGGGGGCGACGAAGACCTGTGTCTTGTGCCGCAGCCTGCGGAACGCGATCGAATGGATCACGCGGTCGCGGTCGCGCTGGAAAGCGCTGCGCGGACCGCGCGCGCCCGCCGCTTCTAGCGCGAATTCGCGCCCGCGCGAACGCGCCGGATCGCTTGCCAACGGGGATCTCATTGCGGATTGCAGCGACCGGGGGCGGTCAATGTTCCCAACCGGTCATGCACAGCGCCGCGGCGGCGACCGAGACGCGCACCACCTGGGGGTCGTTGATCCGCTTCACCGCGATGAGATAGTCGGCCGTTGAGCGTTTGCCGGGGCCTTGCAGCGTCTGGAGCTTGCGCAATTGCGCGATCGTCAGCTTGTCGACCATATGCGCGGCCATGCAATGCGCGACCGCGGGCCGCACCCCGGAGTTGACCAGCGCCGATTGCATGCGGCCCTGGGCGATATGCTGCTCGACGCAGCCGGCGAGCAGCAGCGGCACCAGCAACAGCAGCCGGCGCATCAGTGGGCCAGCGCCTTGTTGATGTCCTCGACCATCTTCTTGGCGTCGGCGAGCAGCATCATCGTCTGGTCCATGTAGAACACGTCGTTATCGACGCCCGCATAGCCGACCCCGCCCATGCTGCGCTTGATGAACATGACCGACTTCGCCCGATCGACGTCGAACACCGGCATGCCGTAGATCGGGCTCGCCTTGTCGGTCTTGGCGGCGGGATTGACGACATCGTTGGCGCCGATGATGAAGGCGACATCGGCCTGGGCGAATTCGCCGTTGATGTCCTCCAGCTCGAAGACCTCGTCATAGGGGACATTCGCCTCGGCGAGCAGCACGTTCATATGCCCCGGCATGCGCCCCGCGACCGGATGGATCGCATATTTGACGTTGACCCCCGCCTTTTTGAGCAGGTCGCCCATCTCGCGCAGCACATGCTGCGCCTGCGCCACCGCCATGCCATAGCCGGGGATGATGATGACATTCTCGGCCTGTTCGAGGATGAAGGCCGCATCCTCGGCGCTGCCGCGCTTCCACGGGCGCTGCTCCCGCGCCGCGCCGCCGCCCGCGCCCGCTTCGACGCCGAAGCCGCCGGCGATCACCGAGATGAAGCTGCGGTTCATCGCCTTGCACATGATGTAGGACAGGATCGCGCCCGAGCTGCCGACGAGCGCGCCGGTGATGATCATCGCGGTGTTGTGGAGGGTGAAGCCCATCGCCGCCGCCGCCCAGCCCGAATAGGAATTGAGCATCGAGACGACGACCGGCATGTCCGCGCCGCCGATCGGGATGATGAGCAGGAAGCCGATCGCGAAGCTGAGCGCGGTGATCGTGGCGATCACCCAAAGCGCCTCGTTCTGCGTGAAGAAGGCAACCAGCAGCAGGATCGCCGCCAGCGTTCCCAGATTGATGACATGCCGCGCGGGCAGCAGGATCGGCGCGCCCGACATCTTGCCCGCGAGCTTGAGGAAAGCGATGACGCTGCCCGAAAAGGTGATCGCACCGATGGCGATGCCAAGCCCCATCTCGATCCGGCTCTGCGGCTCGATCGCGCCATCTGCTCCAAGGATGCCGAAGGCGGCGGGGTTGAGATAGGCCGCCCAGCCGACCAGCACCGCCGCCAGCCCGACCAGCGAGTGGAAGGCGGCGACGAGCTGCGGCATGTCGGTCATCTGGATGCGCCGGGCGATGACGAGCCCCACCGCGCCGCCGATGCCGACCGCGACGAGGATTTCGGCCAGCGTCCTCAGGTCATCGGGGGTCGGCGCGGGAAAGAAGGCGCCCGGTGGCACCGGCGCCTCGATCAGCATCGTCGTCGCGAGCGCCATGCCCATGCCGGCGATGCCGTAGCGGTTGCCCTTGCGCGAGGTCGCGGGCGAGGACAGCCCGCGCAGCGCGAGGATGAAGCACACCCCGGCGATCAGATAGGCGAGCATCACCCAGGCGGGCGGCAGGGCGTGCGCCACGGTCACTTGTCCTTCTTCTTGTACATCGCGAGCATCCGCTCGGTCACCGCGAAGCCGCCGAAGATGTTGACGCTGGCGAGCGCCACCGCGACGAGGCCGAGGATCCGCGAAATCCCCGATCCGCCCGCCGCCGCCGCGACGAGCGCGCCGACGACGATCACCGAGGAGATCGCATTGGTCACCGCCATCAGCGGTGTGTGCAGCGCCGGCGTCACCGACCAGACGACGTAATAGCCGACGAAGCAGGCAAGCACGAAGATCGAGAGGATCGAGATGAAGTCCATGGTCTGCCTTCTCAGCCCAGCAGGCGTGCGTTGACGATCTTGCCGCCCTGGGTCAGGCGGATGGCGTCGCCGATCTCGGCATCGAGCACAGGCTTGCCCGCCTCCTTGTCCCAGAAGGCGGAGAGGAAGTTGTAGAGGTTGCGCGCGAACAACGCCGAGGCATCGGCGGGGAGCAGCGCCGGGGTGTTGGCGTAGCCGATGATCTTCACCCCGTGCCGCTCCACGGTCTGGTCCGGCACACTGCCCTCGACATTGCCGCCCGCCGCTACCGCGAGATCATAGATGACGCTGCCCGGCTTCATGCTGGCGATCTGCGCGTCGCTGATGAGCCGCGGCGCGGCGCGGCCGGGGATCAGCGCGGTGGTGATGACGATGTCCTGCCTGGCGATATGGCTCGATACCAGTTCGGCCTGCGCCGCCTGATATTCGGCCGACATTTCCGTCGCATAGCCGCCGGCGCCTTCGCCTTCGATGCCGGCGACGCTCTCGACGAACACCGGCTTGGCGCCGAGGCTGACGATCTGCTCGCGGGTGGCCGAGCGCACGTCGGTGGCGGAAACCTGCGCGCCGAGCCGCCGCGCGGTGGCGATCGCCTGCAAGCCGGCGACGCCCACCCCCATGACGAAGCAGCGCGCCGCGCTCACCGTGCCGGCTGCGGTCATCATCATCGGGAAGGCGCGGCCATAGAGGTTCGCCGCGATCAGCACCGCCTTGTAGCCGGCAAGGTTCGACTGGCTGGAGAGGATGTCCATCGATTGCGCGCGGGTGATGCGCGGCATGAATTCCATCGCCAGCGCTTCGAGCCCGGCGGCGGCATAGGCCGCGACCCGCGCGGGCTGCGCGAAGGGATCATGGCCGGCGATCACCCAGCCGCCAGGCTTCATCGCCGAAAGCAGCGCCGGATCGGGGCCCTGGATGGCGAGCACGATGTCGGCGCCGGCGATCACGGCCGTCGCATCGCCGACCTCGCCGCCTGCGGCGGCATAGTCGGCATCGGCGATCGCCGCGCGCGCGCCCGCGCCCGCCTCGATCGCGACATCGGCGCCGAGCGCCCGGAACTTGCGGACCGTCTCGGGGGTTGCCGCGACGCGGGTTTCGCCCGGCGCGCGTTCGGCAAGTATGGCGATCCGTTGGCCCGCGGCCATCGCGGCGGTCAACGGGTGATCAGATAAAGGACAAGAATGACGACCAGAGCAATGACTGGCGCCGCAAACTTGATGAGCCCGATGAAGCCTTCATAGGTGGAACGCGCCGCCTTCATGTCCATTTCCGAGGCCATTGACCCAATTCTCCATCCGCCGGGTGATCACAGACGATGCGGCCTTACCGTCGCGCCGGGAAAGCCTCAAGCCGAAAGGCGCGCAAGCCGCCCGGCCTTGCGCATATTCACAGGTTTAATCGGCTCTTTACCGAAAGCCGCTATCCGCGAAGGCCACCGCAACGACGGGGAACCATGGCGGACTGCGACCAGCGGCTGGTGATGTTGATCGACGATGAGCCCGCGCAATCGCGGCTCATCACCGCGCTCGCCGCGCGCGAGGGCTGGCGCACGCTGGTCGTGCGCGATGCCGATGCGGCAATCGCCACGCTCGGCACGCGCCAGGGCATGCTGCTTTCGGCGATCCTGCTCGACCAATGGGTTCCGGGCGACGATGCCTGCAACCTCATCGCCGAATTGAAGAGCCGCCGGCCGGCGCTGCCGATCCTGATGCTCACCACCAGCGCCTCGCCGCTGCTCGCGGTCGAGGCGATGCGCGCGGGTGCGACCGATTACCTCATCAAGCCCGTCGCGCCCGACCGGCTGATGCAGGCGCTGCGCACCGCGACCACCCGCGAGACGCCGCGCGCCGAACTTGCCCCGCTCACCGAAAAGCTTGCCGCCAACCCCGATTTCGACGCGATGATCGGCGCCTCGCCGGGCTTTCGCAGCGCGCTTGCCATCGCCGCCAAATCGGCGCGCGGCCATGGCCCGGTGCTGATCGAGGGCGAATCGGGTTCGGGCAAGGAAATGCTGGCGCGCGCGATCCACGCCGCGAGCATGCGCGCCAAGCTGCCGCTGCGGATCATCAATGTCGGCACGACGCCGCCCAATTCGATCGAATCGGTGCTGTTCGGGCATGAGAAGGGGGCCTTCGCCGGCGCCTTCGACCGCCAGATCGGCGCGATCCAGCATTGCGACGGCGGCACGCTGATGCTCGACGAGGTCGATCGCCTGCCCGAGCCGATCCAGCACCGCCTGCTCGAAGCGCTGACCCGCGGCGATTGCCGGCCGATCGGCGCACGCCATTCGTTCCGCGTCGATGTCCGCTTTCTCTTCGCCGCCAATTTCGCGCTGCGCGATCTTGCCGAAGAAGGGCACTTCCTGCCCGAACTCTATCAGGCGATGTCGGCGGTGGCGCTGACGCTGCCACCGCTGCGCGAGCGCAGCGGCGATATCGGCGCGCTTGCCCGCCATTTCCTCGGCCGGATCGGCGAGCAGCCGGGGCTGCGCCCGCTTGGCATCACCGACGGCGCGCTCGCGCTGCTCGCCGCCTATGACTGGCCGGGCAATGTCCGCCAGCTACAGGCGGTGCTGTTCCGCGCGGCGGTGTTCTGCGATGGCGACGCGCTGACCTGTGACGATTTCCCGCAGCTTGCCGATCTCGTCAGCCAGGGTTCGCGCGGCAACGGACCGGTCCATGAAAGCGCCGGCATCACCCTGTTCACCGCCGACGGCAATCTGCGCCCGCTCGAAGACATCGAGGGCGACGTCATCCGCCTCGCCATCGGCCATTATCGCGGGCGGATGACCGAGGTCGCAAGACGGCTGGGGATCGGCCGCTCGACGTTGTATCGCAAGCTGTCCGATCTCGGGATCGACAACGCGGCTTAGCGTCGGGCTGAAATTCCGCCGAAAGCGGCGGCTTTGGGCTACCGCCCGTGCCGCTCTCCCTATTCTTCTATCGCTCCAGCTGGGTGAAATCGGTCAGCGCCGCGTCGCGCAGCCCGCGCCAGACGTGCAGCGCCTGCACCGTTTCGGCAACGTCATGTACCCGGATAAGCTGCACGCCCGCGTCCATCGCCTTCAAGGCCAGCGCAAGCGAGCCGCCGAGCCGGCGATGCGCGGGGGCCTCGTTCGACAGCGCGCCGATCATCCGCTTGCGGCTGACGCCGACCATCAGCGGCTGGCCGAGCGCATGGAACAGCGCCAGCGCGTTCATCAGCGCGAGATTGTCGGCGACCGATTTGCCAAAGCCGATGCCGGGATCGAGTATGATGCGCTCGCGCGCGATGCCGGCGGCGAGCGCGGCGTCGCGCCGTGCCTTGAGCCAGTCGAACACTTCGAGCACGACATCGCGCCAGACGGGCGTGGCATGGAGATCCTCGCCTTCGCCGGGCGCATGCATCAGCACCACCGGCACGCCGCGCGCCGCGACGAATGCGAGGCTGCGCGGATCGTGGCGCAGCGCCGAGACATCGTTGACAAGATGCGCCCCGGCGCCGAGCGCGGCTTCCATCACCGCGACCCGGCGGGTGTCGATGCTGATCGCCGCGCCCATCGCCGCGAGCCGCTCGACCGCGGGGACGACGCGCTTCAGTTCGTCGCCTTCCCACACCGCCGCCGCGCCCGGCCGGGTCGATTCGCCGCCGACATCGACCAGCGCCGCGCCGGCTTCGAGCATTGCCGCCGCATGGGCATGGGCGACCTCGGGCTTGTCGAGAAATTCGCCGCCGTCGGAAAAGCTGTCGGGTGTGACGTTGAGGATGCCCATCACCTGCGGCTGGTCGAGCGCGATGCGCCGCGCACCGAGCATCAGCGGCGCGTGACTGCGGGCAAGATGCGCCCATTGCGCTTCTGCTTCGATGCGCAGCGGCTCGGGAAGCGCGGCGATCGCCCCGGGCACCTCGCGCACGCCCAGCCGACGGCGCGAGACGATCCGCCCCGGCTCGCCGCGCAGCAGCGCAAAGCGGCTCGCACAGGCAAGCCCGCCGCCGAGGCGAAGCGCCTCGCCGTCCTCGCTCTGCGGGCTGTCCGCCCGCGCGATCGGGCGAAGATAGACCGTCTCGCTCAAGGTTCGGTGGCGAGCAGATAGAGCTGGCGGATGGCGTCGAGCGGCTTCAGCTCGCCCGCGTCCTCGGCGTGCCAGAAGGTCCAGCCGTTGCACGAAGGCGCCGCCTGCAACGCCGCGCCGAGGCCGTGGATCGAGCCGCTCGCGGGGCCCGCGGCAAGCGAACCATCGGCGCGCACGATCGCACGGTAGCGGCGCTTGCGATCGACAAGCTGGGTTCCCGGCGCGATCCAGCCGGTCTCGACCAGCGTGCCGAAGGCGACGCGCGGCGCGCTCTTCGCGCTCTGCATCGTCACGATCGCGCTTTCATCGAGCGGCAGCGCAAGCGCGATGCGTTCGCGCGCCGCCTCGATATAAGCCGCCTCGCGCTCGCAGCCGATCCATTGCCGGCCGAGGCGTTTTGCCACCGCGCCGGTGGTGCCGGTGCCGAAGAAGGGATCGAGCACGACATCGCCCTTGTTGGTCGTTGCCAGCATGATCCGGTAGAGCAGCGCCTCGGGTTTCTGCGTCGGATGGACCTTGTGCCCGCCTCGGCGCAGCCGTTCCGGCCCCGAACAGATCGGCAGCACCCAGTCGCTGCGCATCTGGAGTTCATCGTTCAGCGTCTTCATCGCCCGGTAATGGAAGGTGTAGCGCGATTTTTCGCCCATCGACGCCCAGATCAGCGTCTCATGCGCATTGGTGAAGCGCGTGCCCTTGAAATTGGGCATCGGGTTCGCCTTGCGCCAGACGATGTCGTTGAGGATCCAGAAGCCCATGTCCTGCATCATCGCGCCGACGCGAAAGATGTTGTGATAGCTGCCGATCACCCAGATCGCGCCCTGCGGCTTGAGCACCCGCCGCGCCTCGGCCAGCCAGTCGCGGGTGAAGCGGTCATAGGCCGAAAAGCTGTCGAAGCGGTCCCAGTCGTCGGTGACGGCATCGACATGGCTGCCGTCGGGCCGGTTGAGTTCGCCGCCAAGCTGGAGATTATAGGGCGGATCGGCGAAGATCAGATCGACGCTTGCCGCGGGCAGGCCGCGCATCGCCTCGATGCAATCACCTTCGAGGATGCGGCCGAGCGGCAGCGGCGCGCGCGTTTCCTGCAGAGCCGCGCGCGGCTGCGCGTTGTCGCTCTTCAGCATGACCCCCATCGTGTCCCCCTCGATTCAGGCTCAGGGTGAGTCCTCGCGGCGCGGCCGTCAAGCCGCGAGCCCGCGCAACACCTCGCAGAACATGGTTAATTTTCGGTGGGGTGCCGGCGAACGAAAAGAGTCCGCATCACCATATGGGGGCAGGAGCCCGGCAGCGGACTCCACATCTAGCGGTGTTGCCGCGCGGACTCGGCGCGAAAATTTTTCACGCCGGGGCCAGCCCCGGATCGATCCCGGTCATCGCCACCGACACGTCCCACAGCCGCCGCGCGGCGATGGTGTCCTGCGAGGCCGCGGTCCGGCTCGCGAGCCCCGAGCGGCCGCGCATCTCGCCCATCTGCTGCGGACCATAATAGGCCCCGGCGATGGCATCGGGATCGGTTGCCGCCTGCAAGGCGGGCCAGGCGCCCATCTGCGGGGTGTTGAGCACCACCGCCAGCGCCGGCCAGAACGCCTGCGCGAGCCTGGGCAGGTGCCGGGCGAGCTCGGTGCTGGCAACACCGGGATGGCAGGCGATCGCGCTGACCGGCGAGCCGGCGGCGCGCAGCCGCCGGTCGAGCTCGGCGACGAACAGCAGATTGGCAAGCTTGCTGTCCGAATAGCGCTGGCCGGTGCTATAGCCCTGTTCGGCGTTGAGATCGTCCCAGGCGATCCGGCCGCGGCGATGCGCGAGGCTGGAGGTGACGACGACGCGCGCGCCCGCGGTTTCGGCAAGCCTGGGGAGCAGCAGCGCGGTGAGCGCGAAGCAGCCGAGGTGATTGACCCCGAATTGCTGCTCGAAGCCCTGCGCTGTCCGCCCCAGCGGCGGCATCATCACCCCGGCATTGTTGAGCAGGACATCGATGCGCGGTTCGGCGCTGGCGATTTCGGCGGCGCGGCGCACGCTGGCAAGATCGGCCTGGTCGCAGGGCAGGAAGGCGCAATCGGCCTGCGGCAGCCCCTCGCGGATGCGCGCGATCGCCGCCTCGGCCTTGCCCTCGTCGCGGCAGGCGAGCAGCACCCGCGCGCCCTTCCTCGCCAGCACCTTGGCCGCAGCATAGCCGATGCCGGTGTTGGCGCCGGTGACGATGATGCATTTGCCGCTCTGATCGGGAACGTCGGCGTCGGTGAATCGGGTCATGCTGGGTCTCCGGGCGGTTTCGCCGGGCAGCCTACCGGCCTCGACCGCGCTATGCTAGCATCGCGGCCACGGCCAGTTCTCTGGGGAAGGCGGATGGGTTTGCGCATCATCGGCGCCGGGCTGGGGCGGACCGGGACGACCTCGCTCAAGCTGGCGCTCGAACATCTCGGCATCGGCCGCTTCTATCACATGACCGAGGTCTTCGCCGACGCGCGCCGATCGCTGCCGCTGTGGGCCGAGGTCGTGCGTGGCCGGCCCGACTGGGAGGCGGTGTTCGCCGGCTTTACAGCGACAGTCGATTATCCCGGATGCAGCTACTGGCGCGAACTTGCCGCGTTCTACCCCGAGGCGAAGGTGATCCTGTCGCTGCGCGATGCCGAAAGCTGGTTCCTTTCGGTGCGCTCGACGATCTTCGCGCCCGAGGCTCTTGCCCGCTACGCCAGCGGGCCTTTTGCCGAATTCATGACCGGCGCGGTGATCGGCCGCTTCGGCGAACACATCGGCGACCAGGAATTCATGGTCGATTATTTCGCGCGCTGGAACGCGGCGGTCATCGCCGCGCTGCCGCCCGAGCGGCTGCTCATCCATTCGGCGCGCGACGGCTGGGAACCGCTATGCGCCTTTCTTGGGCTGGCGGTGCCCAGGACGCCCTATCCGCGCGTCAACAGCCGCGAGGAAATGCAGGCGGCAACGCAGCCCAGTGCGCAGCCCGGCCTTGCCGAAATGGAAGGCTTCGCCCGCGACTATCTGGCGCGGCAGACGGCGCAGGCTTTCCGCTAGTGGATTGATTTTGACATGTGCATCCCGCTAGCCGGCCGGGACGGTCGCAAATGTCAAAATCGCAAAATCCACTAGAATCACAAGTTTCTAGTGGTCCTCGAAGATTCTGACATTTGCACACTACCCGGCCGATGGCGGATGCAAATGTCAGAATCGGACCCCTGGAGCAGCGCGGCCTGCCGCACCGGCGCGAAGCTGCGGCGGTGATGCGGGGTCGGCCCGTGGCGGCGCAGCGCCGCGAGATGCTCGGGCGTGCCATAGCCGGCGTTGCGTTCCCAGCCGTAATGCGGAAAATCGGCGGCGAGCGCGTGCATCAGCCGGTCGCGATGCTGCTTGGCGATGATCGAGGCGGCCGAGATCACCGGCTCGCTTGCATCGCCGCCGACGATGGCGCGCGCCGGCCAGCACCAGCCGGGCGTGCGGCCCTGCGGGGTGCGGTTGCCATCGACCAGCACCGCGCCGGGCTGGCCCGCGCTCCCATCCTGCGCGCACAGCGCGGCCACCGCCTCGGTCATCGCCAGCATGGTGGCCATGAAGATGTTGACCCGGTCGATCTCGCCCGGCCCGATCACCCCCACCGCCCAGCGGCAGCGCGCCTTGATCTCGATTTCGAGCCGCGCGCGCGCCGCCGCGCCGAGCTTCTTGGAATCATCGAGCCCGATGATCGGCGCATCGAGCCGCACCGCGGCTGCCACCACCGGCCCGGCGAGCGGCCCGCGCCCGGCCTCGTCCACCCCGATGATGATCGCCGGCTGCCGCACCTGCCGTTCATCGCCCATTCCGACACCTTGCGGCAAGCCACATGGCGATGTTTTGCACCCCGGCGTTGCCAGCCCCGTCGCGCTCTTCTAACCGCACCGGCCTTATGTCCGATGCCCGGCTCATTCCGCTCGACCAGATCGACCCCGCGCTCGTCGAGGCGCTGCTCGACCGCGCCTTCGAACCCGCGCGCCGGCAGCGCACCGCCTATCGGCTGCGCGAGGGGCTCGACCCGCTGCCGGCGCTGAGCTTTGCCGCGCTCGACGACGAGGACCAGCTCGTCGGCACCATCCAGTGCTGGCCGGTGGCGCTGACCGACCCCGCGGGGCGGCGCCATCCGCTGATCATGGTCGGCCCGGTTGCGGTGCTGCCCGAGCGGCAGGGCGAAGGCTTCGGCAAGGCGCTGATGACCGCGAGCATCGCCGCGCTCGACCCGCGCGCGCCGCTGCCGCAGGTGATGATCGGCGATCCCGACTATTATGGCCGCTTCTGGGGGTTTTCCGCCGAGCCGACCGGCGGCTGGACGCTGCCCGGCCCGTTCGAGAAGCACCGGCTGCTGGTGCGTTGTGCCAATCGGGCGGTGCTCGCGCGCGAAGGCGCGCTCGGCCCTTGGCGCGGCTAGGCCGATCTGGCAGCCTGCGCGCATGCCCTATGACCCGCCGCCCGCGATCGCCGCGCTGTCGCTCGATGCCATCGCCGCGCTGGGCGCGGCACGCAAGCTGCCCGACCTCGCGCGCTGGCACCCCGCGTGCGAGGGCGAAAGCCATATGCGCATCGCCGCCGACGGGCGCTGGTTCCACGAGGGGCGCGAAATTACCCGGCCGGCGATGATCCGCGCCTTCGCCGCGCTGCTGATGCGCGATGCGGGCGGCGCGCATTGGCTGGTCACCCCGCAGGAACGGCTGGCGATCGCGGTCGAGGATGCAGGCTTCATCGCCACCGATGTCGTCCGGCGCGACGATGCGCTGGTCTTCCGGCTCAACACCGATGATCTCGTCATCGCCGACGCCGAGCATCCGATCCGCGCGCGCGGCGATGCCGATACCCCGGCGCTCTATGTCGGCGTCCGCCACGGCACCGAGGCGCGGCTCAACCGCTCGACCTATGGCCAGCTCGTCGAAATCGCGCTCGCCGGGGGCGGGTTTAGCGTCAGCAGCCGTGGCGAAAGTTTCGCGCTGGTGCCCGGATGAGCGGCGTCCATGCGCGGCTGGCGCGGCGCTATCGCGCCGGCAAGGCCCAACCCGAACAGCTCTGGGAGGATCCGCGGCTCACCGGCGGCGAAAGCTTCCGCCCCGCCGCCGTGCTCATCGCCGTGACCGAGCGCGCGGCCCCGGGGGTTCTGCTCATCCACCGCCCCTCGCATATGCGCGCGCATCCGGGGCAGATCGCCTTTCCCGGCGGCAGCCTCGATCCGGGCGAGGACGCCGAACGGGCGGCGCTGCGCGAGGCCGAGGAGGAGCTCGGCATCGACCCTGCGCGGGTGCGGGTCATCGGCCCCGCCGACCGCTATCACAGCGGCTCGGGCTTCGCGATCACCCCGGTGCTGGCGACCGTGCCCGCCGACATCGCGATCACGCCCAACCCGGCCGAAGTCGCGCAATGGTTCGAGGCGCCGCTCGACCATGTCCTCGATCCCGCAAACCAGGTGCAGCAATGGATCGATTACGAAGGCGTGCGGCATCCCTTCATCGAGATCGTCTGGCGCGAGCACCGCATCTGGGGGGTGACCGCGGCGATCCTCTACAATCTCGCGCGGCGGCTTGGCGGGCATGACGCAGCGGCTGCCTGACGCGGTCTGGACGCGGCGCGCCGACCTTGCCGGGCTCGTCGCGGCGCTGGGCGCAGGGAATGCGCGCTACGTCGGCGGCGCGGTGCGCGACACGCTGCTCGGACTTGCCGTCACCGACATCGACCTTGCGACCCCGCTGACCCCCGATGCGGTGATCGCCCGCGCCGATGCCGCCGGCATCCGCACCGTGCCGACCGGAATCGCGCATGGCACGCTGACCGCGGTGCTGCCCGAAGGCCCGGTCGAGATCACCACGCTGCGCTGCGACCTCAGCACCGATGGCCGCCACGCCGAGGTCGCTTTCCAGGGCGATTGGCATGCCGATGCGGCAAGGCGCGACTTCACCATCAATGCGCTCTACGCCGATCCTGAAAGCCACGAGATCACCGATTATTTCGGCGGCCTCGATGATCTTGCCGCGCGCCGGCTGCGCTTCATCGGCGATGCGCATGCGCGCATCCGCGAGGATCACCTGCGCATCCTGCGCTATTTCCGCTTCCAGGCGCGCTTCGGCTCGCTGCCCGCCGACCGCGAGGCGGAAACGGCCTGCGCCGCGCTTGCCCCGATGCTCAAGGCGCTGTCGCGCGAGCGCATCGCCAGCGAAATCCTCAAGCTGCTCGGTCTGCCCGATCCGGCGCCGACCGTGGCGCGCATGGCCGCGCTGGCGGTGCTTGACGTGATTCTTCCCGAAGCCGACCCGGCGCCGCTCGGCCCGCTCATCGCGCATGAGCACAGCGAGCACGCCGCGCCCGACGCGCTGCGCCGGCTCGGGGCGATGCTGCCCGCCGATCCGGTGCTGGTCGATCAGGTCGCGGCCCGGCTGCGGCTGGCCAACGCCGCGAAGAAACGCCTCGCCGCAATCGCCGCGCGCCCGCGCCCCGGCGAGGAGCAGGAAGCGCGCGCGCTTGCCTATCGCCTTGGCGCCGAGGCTGCGCGCGACCGGCTGCTGATCGCCGGCCGGTCGCTTGCCCCGCTTGCCGGCTGGACCGCGCCGCGCTTTCCGCTGAAGGGCGGCGATGTCGTCGCCGCGGGAATCCGCGCCGGGCCGATGGTGGCGCAGATCCTGCAAGCTGTTGAAGCACGCTGGATCGCCGAAGGCTTCCCGCCCGAAACGCGCGTGCGCACGCTGTTCGAAGCGGCGCTGTCCGGCGCCGGGAAAGGCTGAGCGCTGGCCGCTCTCCTGCCCCAGGCGGCGGCGATGAGGCTGTCGAAGGGCCACCGCTTTTTCTGCGCGACAAATTTATTGGTGCGGGTGCGCGGTGATGAAATCATCGACATAGGTCGCCCAATGGTGCCGGCGATGAAAATCGCGCTCGTAGCTGCTGCTCGCACGGGCCGCGGTTGCCAGCAGGTCGGGCTCGTCGAGCATGCGCGCCGCGAGATCGGCGAAGGCCTTCGCGTCGTTCGGCTCGCAGCTCAGCACGGCCGCGCGGCCGTCGACATATTCCTGCGTCGCATATGCCCGGGTGGTGGCCAGCGGCAGGCCGAGCAGCTTTGCGCTGACCAGCGTGATGTGTCCGCAGCAAGTATTCTCGTCGCGCAGGGGTAGCAGCACCCCGTTGCTTGCCGAGGCGATCCCCCACACCCGCGCCAGCGGAATGTTGGTCAGGACGTCGACATTGTCCGGAATGGCCAGTCCAGCGAGACTGTGCGGCCGCGCGATGATAACGAGCCGTGCCGCCGTTCCCAGCCTGCGAGCCACATCAAGCAGGAGCCGGAAGTCGCGCCCTTCGCCACCGATCGCACAGAGTGTGGGTTTGGCGCTCGCGGTGACGCTATCCCGGTCAACGGGTGGGGAATCCTGCGTCCAGATCACAGGAACGATGCGCTCGGGGGGCAGTTCAAACAGATTGGCATAGAGCCCCTGTTCGTATCGCGAGAAAACGGCAAATTGATCAACGCTGCGCAGGCTGTGTCGCAAATATGACAACCTCTTTCCACTTGGCAAGTTTGTTAAATTGAAGGCGAAGCCGAGGTGCCGAACATTTTTTCGAAATATTTTCAGGGCATGCGCGACGGACGCGGTCATCAATGGCAGATGGGATATCAGGTAACCATCGCTTTTGGCGGCCAGTGCCGCCTGAATTGAGGCGCGATAGCGCGACAGCCGAACAAATTTGAAATTCCGTTCGACAATGTTTTGCGGAAGGCCGCTCAATCTGGTCCATTCTATCACGGATGCGGTTTGCAGATCGGCGAAGGCATCCGATTTCGGGCTTATGTCGGGGACGTTGACGACCGGGATCGGTTTGTATTCTGCCGCAGGCGCCATCATGCTGACCTCACACGAAACTATAGGGATCGATATCCACCGCCACCCGCACCGCGGAGGCAAAGCGCAAAGGTTCGAGCCAGCCGCGGATGATGTCCTGCAATTGCGCCGATCTTCGCGCGTTGACCAGCAGCCGATAGCGGTAGCGGCCGCGCAGCAGCGTCATCGGCGCCGGCGCCGGGCCCCAGATCACCACGTCGCGCAGGTTCGGGCGCAGCGCGCCGATGGCGCGGGCGGCCTCGCGCGCTTCGGCTTCCTCGGGCGCCGAGACGATGATCGCCGCCCAGCGCCCGAAGGGCGGCGCGCCGGCGCCGCGCCGGGCGTCGGTTTCAGCGGCGTAGAAGGCGTCGCGGTTGCCGGCGGCGAGCGCGGCGATGACCGCGGCGCGCGGATGGCGCGTCTGGATGAGGACTTCGCCCGGCTTGGCGGCACGGCCGGCGCGGCCGGCGACCTGCGCGATCTGCTGGTAGCTGCGCTCGCCCGCGCGCAGATCGCCGCCTTCGAGCCCGAGATCGGCATCGACCACGCCGACCAGCGTCAGTTCGGGGAAGTGATAGCCCTTGGTGACGAGCTGGGTGCCGATGATGACGTCGATCTCGCCAGCTTCGGCCGCGGCGACGAAGCGGGCGATCGTCTCGGGGCTGGCCAGCGTGTCCGAGGTGGCGAGCGCGGTGCGCGCCTCGGGGAAAAGCCCGGCGACTTCATCGGCGATGCGCTCGACGCCGGGGCCGCAGGCGACGAGGCAATCGCCGGTGCCGCATTCGGGGCAGGCCTCGGGGCGCGGCTCCTCATGGCCGCAGTGGTGGCAGGCAAGCCGGCGCGACAGGCGGTGCTCGACAAGCCATGCGCTGCAATCGGCGCATTGGAAGCGATAGCCGCAATGCCGGCACAATGTCAGCGGCGCATAGCCGCGGCGGTTGAGGAACAACAGGCTCTGTTCGCCGCGCGCGATCCTGGCGCGCATCGCTTCGACCAGTGGCGGGGCAAGCCAATGGCCGCGCGGCGGCGGTTCGCGGGTCAGGTCGATGGTCGTGATCCGCGGCATGTGCGCACCGCCGAAGCGGTCGGGCAGGACCAGCCGGCGATAGACCCCGCTGGTTGCGAGATGCAGGCTTTCGAGCGCCGGGGTGGCGCTGGCGAGCACCACCGGGATCGCCTCGAAGCGCGCGCGGATAACCGCGACGTCGCGCGCGTTGTAGCGCACGCCATCGTCCTGCTTGAACGAGATTTCATGCGCTTCATCGACGACGATGAGGCCGAGACGGGCGTAGGGCAGGAACAGCGCCGAGCGCGCGCCGACGACCAGCCGCGCCTCGCCGCTGGTGATCGCACGCCAGGCGCGGCGGCGCTCGGAGGACTTGAGCGAACTGTGCCACAGCACCGGGGCGGTGCCGAAGCGCGCCTCGCAGCGGCGCAGGAAGTTCTGGGTGAGCGCGATTTCGGGAAGCAGGACCAGCGTCTGGCGTTCGCCGCGCAGCGCCTCGGCGATGGCTTCGAAATAGCATTCGGTCTTGCCCGAGCCGGTGACGCCGTCGAGCAGGAAGGGCTGGAAGGCGGCGTTCCGGACCGCTTCGACCAATATATGCGCGGCCTCGGCCTGCGCCGGTTCGAGACGCGGGGTATCGTGCTCCGGGTCGGGGCGCGGGTAGGGGCGGTCGAGATCGACGATGACCGGCTCGATCAATCCGGCCTGCACCATGCCGCGCAGCACGCCTTCCGAGACCCCGGCGCGGGCGGCGAGTTCGCGAATCGTGCCCTGTTCGCCCGCCAGTGCGGCGAGCGCTGTCGCGCGTTGCGGGGTCATGCGCTGCCGCCCTGCGCCCACAGGATGCGAAGGATCGGCGTTTTGCCCGCCCAGCCGGTATTCGGTGAGGGTGCGGCCGCCGTGCAGCGCGGCGGTGCTGGCGAGCGCCATGCGCGCGACGGCGGCGAGATTGGCGCAGTAATAATCGGCGGTCCACTCGATGAGCCGGCGCAGCGGCGCGGCGAGCGGCGGCACCGGCAGCACCGCGAGGAGCGGGCGCAGCCGCGATTCGGCGATCGCCTCGCCCGGCAGGCGATCGGGCTCCCAGACGAGGCCGATGATCTGGCGCGGGCCGAGCGGGCAGACCACCGCCGAGCCGGGCTCGACCGCCATCCCCTCGGGCACGCGATAGTCGAGCGCGCCGAGCGCGGCGTTGAAGACGAGGACGCGGACGCGCTGCATGGCCGCGCTATAGGGGGCGATTGCCAAACGCGCGAGCCGGCCCTGTCCCGCGCGGCGGCCGGGTGCATGGCGCGGGGCTTGGTCCTTGGCGCCGGGCTGCTATAGGCCACAGGGACTCACCCGCATCGCAGGAAGGCTGCATGAAATTCTTCGTGGACACCGCCGACACCGCCGAGATCGCCGATCTGGCCGCCACCGGGCTGCTCGATGGCGTTACCACCAACCCGTCGCTGATCGCCAGGGCCGGGCGCGACTTCCTGGAAGTGACGCGCGAGATCTGCGCGCTGGTCGATGGCCCGGTCAGCGCCGAGGTGGTGGCGCTCGACCATGCCGGCATGCTGCGCGAGGCCGAGGTGCTGCGCAAGCTCGCGCCCAATGTCTGCATCAAGGTGCCGCTCACCGTCGATGGTCTCAAGACCTGCAAGGCGCTGACCGGCGAGGGCACGATGGTCAATGTCACCTTGTGCTTCTCGGCCAATCAGGCGCTGCTTGCCGCCAAGGCGGGGGCAAGCTTCATTTCGCCTTTCGTGGGCCGGCACGACGACAATGGCTTCGACGGCATGGAACTCATCCGCGACATCCGGCTGATTTACGACAATTACGCCTTCGCGACCGAAATCCTCGTCGCCAGCGTGCGGCACGGCGTGCATGTCCTCGAAGCCGCCCGGATCGGCGCCGATGTCATGACCGCGCCGCCCGCGGTGATCCGCGGCCTGTTCAGGCATGTGCTGACCGACAAGGGCATCGAGGGCTTCCTCGCCGACTGGGCGAAGACCGGCCAGTCGATCTGAGCCCGGCGATCGAAGGCCGCGCCTTTGGCTGAGGACACGCCGCTCGACCGATTCAAAAACGTGCTGACCGGCGCGGCGCGGGCGATCGCGCAGGATCCCGAGGTCGAGGTCAGCTGGACCGCCGATGCCCCCGCGCAAGCCGGCAAGGCGATGCGCGTGCCGATGCCGGGGCGCAGCCTGCCGCCGCTTGCCGCCGCCGCGGCGCGCGGGACGGCGGACAGTTTCGCGCTGCGCCTCCTGCATCACGACCAGGCCGCGCATGTCCGCCATGCCCCCGCCGAGCCGGTGGCCCGCGCCTGCTACGACGCGATCGAGACGGTGCGCTACGAGGCGCTTGGCGCGCGCGATTACGCGGGCATCCGCGGCAATCTCGGCGCCGCGCTCAACGAGCGGATCGCCGGCAATCCGATCACCCGCGCGGCGAGCGCGGGTGACGTGCCGGTCGAGACCGCGCTCGCGCTGCTGCTGCGCGAACGCCTGACCGGCGAGGCGGTGCCGGTGGCGGCCGAGACCGGGGTCGAGCTGCTGCGAGACTGGATCGAGACGCGCGGCGCGGCCGATCTTGCCGGGCTCGAAGCCAGCCTCGACGACCAGCGCGCCTTTTCGAAGCGGGCGCTCGACCTCCTCGCCCATCTCGAACTGACCCGCGGCGAGCCCGACGACGCCCCGCCCGAGGACGGCGAGGACGAGGACGGCAGCGCGACGACCGAGGACGAGGAGGAGGGCAGCGACGAGGGCGAGCAGCAGCCGTCGGACAGCGACGCGCGTGGGCGCGAAGGCGAGGCCGAGGGCGACGAGGAGACCGAGAGCGAGATCGGCGAGGACGAGGCCGAAAGCGACGATGGCACCGAGGGCGAGGAGGGCATGCTTCCCGTCCGCCCCAACCGCCCGTGGACCGAGCTGCCCGCGGGCTTCGACTACAAGGTCTGGACCGAAGCCTTCGACGAGGTGATCGGCGCCGCCGATCTGTGCGACGAGGAGGAGTTGACGCGGCTTCGCGCCTATCTCGATGCGCAGTTGAAGGGCCTTCAGGGGGTGGTGACGCGGCTTGCCAACCGCCTCCAGCGCCGGCTGATGGCGCAGCAGAACCGCAGCTGGGATTTCGACCAGGAGGAAGGGTTGCTCGATGCGGCAAGGCTGGCGCGGGTGGTCGTCTCGCCCGGCCAGTCGCTGTCCTACAAGGTCGAGCGCGATGTCGAGTTCAAGGACACCGTCGTCACCCTGCTCATCGACAATTCGGGCTCGATGCGCGGCCGGCCGATCTCGATCGCGGCGATCAGCGCCGATGTGCTGGCGCGCACGCTCGAACGCTGCGGGGTCAAGACCGAGATCCTCGGCTTCACCACCCGCGCGTGGAAGGGCGGACAGGCGCGCGAGAGCTGGCTGGCGAACGGCAAGCCGGCGCATCCCGGCCGGCTCAACGACCTGCGCCACATCGTCTACAAGCAGGCCGACGAGCCCTATCGCCGCGGCCGCCGCAACCTTGGCCTGATGATGCGCGAGGGGCTGC
>JAGWPW010000082.1 GCA_028870315.1 Sphingomonadales bacterium
GGTCGGAAAAGCCCATCGCCTTCAGACGCCTCAAGCCGGCGGCATCGTTGGGCAGGCCCTCGGCGGTGATCCTCGCCTCCTCGGCGATGATTGCGGCGATATGGCGCAGGAACCAGCGATCATAGCGGGTGACGTCATGGACCTCGTCCACGGTGAAGCCCTCGCGCAGCGCCTGCGCGGCGATCAGCAGCCGCTCGGGGGTCTGGCGCGACAGCGCGGCGGTGATCTCGTCGCGCCCGGCGCCTTCGAGCGCGGTCACCTCGTCGAGCCCGTCGAGCCCGGTTTCGAGCCCGCGCAGCGCCTTCTGGAGCGATTCGCTGAAATTGCGGCCGATCGCCATCACCTCGCCGACCGATTTCATCGCGGTCGAAAGCAGGGGCTCTGCACCCTTGAACTTCTCGAAGGCGAAACGCGGGATCTTGGTCACGACATAGTCGATCGTCGGCTCGAAGCTCGCGGGTGTGGCGCCGGTGATCTCGTTGGTGAGCTCGTCGAGCGTATAGCCGACGGCAAGCTTGGCCGCGACACGGGCGATGGGAAAGCCGGTTGCCTTCGAGGCGAGCGCCGAGGAGCGCGAGACGCGGGGGTTCATCTCGATGACGATGAGCCGCCCGTCCTTCGGATTGACCGCGAACTGGACGTTAGAGCCGCCGGTTTCGACGCCGATCTCGCGCAGCACGGCGATGCTCGCCCGCCGCATGATCTGGTATTCCTTGTCGGTCAGGGTCAGCGCCGGGGCAACGGTGATCGAATCGCCGGTGTGGACCCCCATCGGATCGACATTCTCGATCGAGCAGATGATGATGGCGTTGTCGTGCGCGTCGCGCACCACCTCCATCTCATATTCCTTCCAGCCGAGCAGCGATTCCTCGATCAGCACCTCGCGGGTGGGCGAGGCATCGAGCCCCGAGCGCACGATCGCCTCGAATTCGCCGCGATTATAGGCCACCCCGCCGCCGGTGCCGCCGAGCGTGAAGCTGGGACGGATGATCGCCGGAAGGCCTGTGCGTTCGAGCACCGCAAAGCCGTCGTCCACCGAATGCGCGATGCCGCTGCGCGCCGATTCAAGACCGATGCGGTCCATCGCGTCGCGGAATTTCATCCGGTCCTCGGCCTTGTCGATCGCATCGGCATCGGCGCCGATCATCTTGCAGCCGAATTTCGCCAGCGTGCCGTCGTTGAACAGCGCCAGCGCGGTGTTGAGCGCGGTCTGCCCGCCCATCGTCGGCAGCACCGCGTCGGGGCGTTCCTTCTCGATGATCCGCGCGACAACCGCCGGGGTGATCGGCTCGACATAGGTCGCGTCGGCCATCTCCGGGTCGGTCATGATCGTCGCCGGGTTGGAATTGACGAGGACGACGCGATAGCCCTCCTCCTTCAGCGCCAGACACGCCTGCGTGCCCGAATAATCGAACTCGCAGGCCTGGCCGATGACGATCGGCCCGGCGCCGATGACGAGGATCGAGGAGATGTCGGTGCGTTTGGGCATCGGGTGTCCAGTGAACAGCGGTCGAATTATGCGGTGGTCAGGTCTTTGAACCTGTCGGCCCAGAACCCCTCGCCCGCCGCGCACGCTTCGCGCAGGATCGGATCACCCCCGGCCAAAGCCTTGATTTCCTGACGATAGATGTCAGGCTGGAACTGGTGCATCGCGCCGCCGAAATCATTGGGTTTCGACGCCCAGCCGCCCTTGGCGATCATGTCCGCCACGAAGGACTCGGCCGCCGCTTTCGCCTTGGCCTTGACCTTGATGCCGAAGGGCCGTGTCGCGATCTGGATCTTGTCCTCGATGATGAGGACGAGATCGCTGCGCGGGAACCAGCGCCCGGCCATGGTGAATTCCTGCGCCGCGCCGCCGATGAAATAGGCCAGCACCGCCTGTTCCAGTTCGCTCATTTCAGCATCTCCACGAATTTCTCGAACAGGTAGAAGCTGTCCTGCGGGCCGGGGCTCGCCTCGGGGTGGTATTGCACCCCGAAGGCGCGCTTGCCCTTGACCGCAAGACCGCAATTGCTGCCGTCGAACAGCGAGACATGGGTTTCCTCGATGGTGTCGGGCAGCGATGAATTATCGACCGCGAAGCCGTGGTTCATCGATGTGATCTCGACGACGGCATCGGCGAGCCGCTTGACCGGGTGGTTGGCGCCGCGATGGCCCTGCTCCATCTTGCGCGTCCGCGCGCCGGCGGCGAGGCCGAGCAGCTGATGGCCAAGGCAGATGCCGAAGATCGGAATGTCGCGCGCGAGCAGTCCCTCGATCACCGGCACCGCGTAATGGCCGGTGGCGGCGGGATCGCCCGGACCGTTCGACAGGAACACGCCCGCGGGCTTGAGCGCAAGCACCGCCGCCAGCGTCGTCTCGGCCGGGACCACGGTGACGCGCGCGCCCGCCTTCACCAGATTGCGGAAGATGTTGTCCTTGGCGCCGTAATCGAGCGCGACGACATGCGGCGCATCGGGGGCGCCGGCCCGGGCATAGCCTTCGCCCAGCGTCCACGGCCCGCCCGTCCATTCCTCCTGCGCCTCGCGCGTTACCACCCGCGCGAGGTCCATGCCGAGCAGCCCTGGCCATTCGCGCGCGGCGGCAAGCAGCCGGGGAATGTCGAAGATGCCGCGCGGCTCATGCGCGATCACCGCATGGGGCGCGCCGAGCCGGCGGATACGCCGCGTCAACGCGCGCGTGTCGAGCCCCGCGAGCCCGATCTTGCCGCGCGACTTGAGCCAGGGGCCGAATTCGCCCCGCGCGCGGAAATTGGACGGTGCGGTCACTTCCTCGCGCACCACGCAGCCGACCGCGCCTTCGACACGCGATTCGAGATCCTCGTCGTTCACCCCGACATTGCCGATATGCGGAAAGGTGAAGGTGATGATCTGCCCGGCATAGGATGGATCGGTCATTGCTTCCTGATAGCCGGTCATCGCGGTGTTGAAGCAAACCTCGCCCACCGCATGGCCGATCGCGCCGAAGCCCTGCCCCCAGGCGACATGCCCGTCGGCCAGCACCAGCACGCCGGTGGCGCCGGGCGGTCGGGACGCGTGCGAAGAGGCGGGGTCGGCCATGGATGAGGCGCTCCGGGACAATCTGGCTGGCGATGGTGCTAAGCGGTGGCAGCTAGCTGCGGGGTGCTATGGCGTCAACAGGAAGGGGAAAGAAAATCGGGCGGGCGCGCCGCTGGCCCCGGAAATCTTGTCGCCTTGCCTGTAAAACCGGGCGCAGCCGCGCTACCTGCGATCCATGATACGCGAATCGCTCAAGGCGGCGCAGATCGCCGCGATGAAGGCCGGCGACAAGCCGCGGCTCGCTGCGCTGCGCCTGATCCTCGCCAGGCTCAAGGACCGCGACATCGAGCTGCGCACCGCGAGCCAGCTTCCCGAGGATGACGCGCTGGTGGTCGATGTCCTCCAGAAGATGGTCAAGCAGCGCCGCGAATCGATCGCGCTGTATGAACAGGGCGGCCGGCAGGAACTCGCCGCGCTCGAGGCCGGCGAACTGGCGGTGATCGAAGAGTTCCTGCCGCAGCAATTGAGCGCGGCCGATACCGCAGCGGCGATCGCCGCGATCCGCGACGAGATCGGCGCTGCGGGCATGAAGGACATGGGGCGCCTGATGGCCGAGCTCAAGGCACGGCACGGCAGCCAGCTCGACATGGCCAAGGCGAGCGGGCTGGTCAAAGCCGCCTTGTCGTGAGCCTGTCGCCGCAATGGCTGGACGAACTGCGCACGCGCGTCTCGCTGTCGGCGGTGATCGGGCGGACCACCCGGCTGACGAAGGCCGGGCATGAGTTCAAGGCCTGCTGCCCCTTCCACAACGAGAAATCGCCCAGCTTCACGGTCAACGATGCCAAGGGCTTCTACCATTGCTTCGGCTGCGGCGCGCATGGGGACGTCATCGGCTGGCTGTGCGACCAGCGCGGGCTGTCGTTCATCGACGCGGTGCGCGAGCTTGCCGCCGAGGCGGGGATGGAGTTGCCCGCGCCCGACCCGCGGATCGCCAAACAGGCCGAGGCGCAAGCCGGGCTGCACGAGGTCATGGCCGCGGCGCAGGAATGGTTCGTCGCCCGGCTCGCCGCGCCCGAGGGTGCGCGCGCGCGCGCCTATCTCGCCACCCGCGGCTTCGATGCGCATACCATCCAGCGCTTCGGCTTCGGCTATGCGCCCGAGGGCCGTCAGGCGCTGAAGGCAGCGCTGGCGCGCTTTCCCGAGGCGCTGCTGGTCGAGGCCGGGCTGCGCATCGCCGCGCCCCCCGACTCTGGCTCGCGCGAGCCCTATGACCGCTTCCGCGACCGGCTGATGCTGCCGATCCACGACGGGCGCGGGCGGGTGATCGCCTTTGGCGGGCGCATCCTCGATGCCGCCAAGACCGACGCGCCAAAATATCTCAATTCGCCCGATACGCCGCTGTTCGACAAGGGCCGCACGCTGTTCAACCTTCACCGCGCCGGCCCCGCCGCGCGCCGTGCCGGGCGGCTGGTGGTGGTCGAGGGCTACATGGATGCGATCGCGCTCGCCGCGGCGGGAATCGAGGGCTGCGTCGCCCCGCTCGGCACCGCGCTCACCGAGCAGCAACTCGCCATGCTGTGGCGGCTCGCCGAGGTGCCGGTGCTGTGCTTCGACGGCGATGCCGCCGGCCAGCGCGCGGCGCTGCGCGCTGGCCAGCGCGCGCTGCCGCTGCTCGCCCCCGGGCACAGCCTTGCCTTCGCGCGGCTGCCGGCGGGGCTCGATCCGGACGATCTTGTCCGCCGCGACGGGGCACAGGCGATGGCGGCGGTGCTCGACGGCGCGATGCCGCTGCTCGATCTCCTCTGGGAAAGCGAACGCGACGCGGTCCCGCTCGCCACCCCCGAGGCGAAGGCCGGGTTCAAGGCGCGGCTGATGGCGCATGCCGATGCCATAGCCGCGCCTGACATCAAGGCGCTCTACCGCCGCGAATTCGCCGACCGCTTCGCCGCCTTCGCCTTTCCCCGGCGCGAAGCGAGCACGCCTGCGCCCGCATCGGCCAATGCATCGGTCCGCCGCCGCGCCTGGCCGCAGCCGCCGCCAGCGCGCCCGCTGCCCGAAACCGCCGCCGCGCGCCGGCGCGGGGCAAGCGCGGGGCTGATCGCGGCGATCGTTGCCGGGCTGTTGCGCCGCCCCGGCGAAATCGCCCGCAATGCCGACGCGCTCGCCCCGCTTGCCGCGAGCGATGCGCGGCTTGCGGCGCTGCTCGATCATCGCGATGCCGGCGGCGCGCTTGAAAGCGGCGCGATCGCCACCATGTTGGCGCAAAGCGGAATCGCCGCGCCCATGCCCGAGGACTTCGGCCGCATCCCCTACCCTTTCCTTGCCGAGGATGTGGCCGAGGCGCTGGCGGTCGAGGCGCTGGCAGCGGCCATCGCCAAGCTGGTCGATGAGCCACAGGTTGAAGCGGCCCTGCAGGCGGCGACGGAGCGCTTCGATATCGAGGAGCAGCAGCGGCTGCTTCGGCGCAAACAGGCGATCAATTCGCGCCTTGCGGGCACCATGTCCGAGGAGCGGCGTTGATCGCTTGCAAAGTTGGGGCTGGAATGCGATCGGCGAATGAGGCAGGCGCATTCCCGTATAATATAAACAACTGACAAGCCGGTGGGGCAGCCGGGCTTGCGCAACGGGCAATGGCGGAATCATGGAAGAAGACATTGTTGGTATCGAGTCCGGGGGAGAGCGCGGCGATGGTGATGCACCGCTCATCGATCTCAACGACGCGTCGATCAAGAAGCTGATCGCGCGCGCCAAGCGGCGCGGCATCATCACGGTCGATGAGCTCAACGAGGCGCTGCCGCAGGACCAGATGTCGTCCGAGCAGATCGAGGACATCATGGCCGCGATCAGCGAGATGGGCGTCAATATCGTCGAAAGCGACGAGGACTCGGTCGATCCCGAGGACAAGGGCGTAGAGGAAGAGACCGAGGACACAGATACCGTCGGCGAACGCATCGACCTTGCCAAGAAGAAGGAAACCATCGAGCGCACCGACGATCCGGTGCGCATGTATCTGCGCGAGATGGGCGCGGTCGAACTCCTGAGCCGCGAGGGCGAGATCGCCATCGCCAAGCGCATCGAGGCGGGGCGCGACACCATGATCCTCGGGCTGTGCGAGAGCCCGATCACCTTCCACGCGATCATCCAGTGGTCCGAGGCGCTGAACGCCGGCGAAATGCAATTGCGCGAGATCCTCGATCTCGACGCCATGCTGTCGAAGGAGCCCGCGCCCGAGAACCTTACCGAGGAGGACGAGGGCGACGGCGAGATCAGCGAATCGGTCGCCGGCCCGTCCTACAAGGAAGAGGAAGAGGTCGAGGAAGAACCCCCCGCCGCCAGCGAGGACGGGGACGACGACCAGATCGAGCGCCGCGCCCGCCGCCCGGTCGAGGACGAGGAAGAGGACAACACGCTCAGCCTTGCGCAGATGGAAGCGCAGCTCAAGCCCGAGGCGCTGGAGAAGTTCGCGCAGATCACCGATCTGTTCGGCCAGTTCGAGGCGATGCAGCGCGAACGGCTCGATTCGCTCGGGCTGGGCCTTGCCTTCCCCGCCGACAAGGAGCGCCAGTATCAGCAGTTGCGCGAGGATCTGACCGCGCAGGTGGAAAGCGTCCAGTTCCACGCGACCAAGATCGAATATCTCGTCGACAATCTCTATGCCTTCAACCGGCGGCTGACCACGCTCGGCGGGCAGATGCTGCGCCTTGCCGAAAGGCACAAGGTGGCGCGCAAGGATTTTCTCGACAGCTATGTCGGGCGCGAACTCGACGATGCCTGGCTTGCCGAAATGGTGAAGCGCGACCGCAAATGGGCTGCCTTTGCCACCAATGAGGCCGCGCCCGTCGAGCGCATCCGCGCCGAGGTCGCCGACATTGCCGCCGCCACCGGCATGTCGCTTCCCGAGTTCCGCCGTATCGTCAACATGGTCCAGAAGGGCGAGCGCGAGGCGCGCATCGCCAAGAAGGAAATGGTCGAAGCCAACCTTCGGCTCGTCATCTCGATTGCCAAAAAATACACGAATCGAGGCCTGCAGTTTCTCGAACTGATCCAAGAGGGAAACATTGGGCTCATGAAGGCGGTCGACAAGTTCGAATATCGCCGCGGGTACAAGTTCTCGACCTATGCAACTTGGTGGATCCGTCAGGCGATAACTCGTTCGATCGCTGACCAGGCGCGCACGATCCGA
>JAGWPW010000083.1 GCA_028870315.1 Sphingomonadales bacterium
CGCTGTGCAACAAGATGGCCCCGGCGCTGCGCAAGGTCTACGACCAGATGTCGGACCCCAAATATGTCATCTCGATGGGCAGCTGCGCCAATGGCGGCGGCTACTACCATTATTCCTATTCGGTGGTGCGCGGCTGTGACCGCATCGTGCCGGTCGATATCTACGTTCCTGGCTGTCCGCCGACCGCCGAGGCGCTGCTTTACGGCGTGATGCAATTGCAGCGCAAGATCCGCCGTGTCGGGACGATCGAGCGGTGAGGGGCGGGCGATGACGGTTCTGCACTCCGCCCCGCGGATCGCCTCGAACGAGGGCGTGCGCGAGTCGCTCGCCGCCGCGCTCGGCGAGCTGGTGATCGCCACCTGTGAGGAACACGGCGAGATCGTGCTGACGGTCGCGCGCGATTCGATCGTCGAGGCGCTGCGCCTGCTGCGCGATGCGCATGAATATCAGCAGCTCATGGAGATCGCCGGGGTCGATTATCCCGACCGGGCCGAACGCTTCGACGTCGTCTATATGCTGCTGTCGCTGACCCGCAATCACCGTATCATGGTCAAACTCACCGCCGCCGAGGATACGCCGGTGCCCACCGTCACCGGGCTGTGGCCGGTCGCGGGCTGGCTCGAACGCGAGGTTTTCGATCTTTACGGGGTGATCTTCGCGGGCAATCCCGATCTCAGGCGCATCCTCACCGACTATGGCTTCGAAGGCCATCCCTTCCGCAAGGATTTCCCGCTGACCGGCACGGTCGAGCTGCGCTACTCGGAAGAAGACCAGCGCGTCGTCTATGAGCCGGTGAAGCTCGCGCAGGATTTTAGGCAGTTCGACTTCATGAGCCCGTGGGAAGGCGCCGAATACGTGCTTCCCGGCGATGAAAAGGCCGCGGAGGCCAAGCCATGAGCATGGTCCCCGAGGTCTCGCCGACCACCGGCGATGAACTCATTCACAATTACACGATCAACTTCGGCCCGCAGCACCCCGCCGCGCATGGCGTGCTGCGCATGGTGATGGAACTGGATGGCGAGATCATCGAGCGGATCGATCCGCATATCGGCCTGCTCCATCGCGGCACCGAGAAGCTGATCGAGCACAAGACCTATCTTCAGGCGCTGCCCTATTTCGACCGGCTCGACTATTGCTCGCCGCTCGGCATGGAATATTCCTATGTGCTGGCGATCGAGAAGCTCCTGAACCTCGAAGTGCCGATCCGCGGGCAATATCTGCGCGTGCTGTTCGCCGAGCTGACCCGCATTTGCAACCACATGCTCAACCTTGGCAGCCATGTCATGGACGTCGGCGCGATGACGCCCAATCTGTGGCTGTTCGAGGTGCGCGAGGATTGCCTCAATTTCTTCGAGCGCGCGGCGGGCGCGCGCATGCACATGGCCTGGTTCCGTCCCGGCGGCGTCCACCAGGACGTGCCGCTGAAATTGCTCACCGACATTGCCGACTGGCTCGACACGCGGCTCCCGCGCCTGTTCGAGGATGCGATGAGCCTTGTCGTCGACAACCGCATCTTCAAGCAGCGCAATGTCGATATCGCGCATGTCGGCAAGGACGACGCGATCGCCTGGGGTTTTTCCGGGCCGATGATCCGCGCCGCGGGCATCCCCTGGGATATCCGCAAGAGCCAGCCTTACGACGTCTATGACCGGATGGATTTCGAGATCCCGGTCGGCACCGCGAGCGACTGCTACGATCGCTTCATGGTGCGCGTCGAGGAGGTTCGGCAATCGGCGCGGATCATGAAGCAGTGCCTTGCCGAAATGCCCGATGGCCCGGTCGCCTCGACCGACCGCAAGGTGGTGCCGCCCGGGCGCGCCGAGATGAAGGCCTCGATGGAGGCGCTGATCCACCACTTCAAGCTCTACACCGAGGGCTTTCACGTGCCGGCGGGCGAGGTCTATGTCGCCACCGAAAGCCCCAAGGGCGAATTTGGCGTCTATCTGGTGAGCGACGGCACCAACAAGCCCTACCGCTGCAAGATCAGGCCGACCGCGTTCAGCCACCTCCAGGCGATGGATTTCATGTCCAAGGGCCACATGCTGCCCGATGCGACCGCGATCCTCGGCGCGATCGATGTGGTGTTCGGGGAGTGTGACCGCTAATGGCCGACCGTCACCTTGAACCCGATACCCAGGAACTGCGCGCGCGCTGGGGCGGCTTTGCCTTCACGCCCGAATGGGAAGCAAAGGCGCGCGCCGAGATCGCCAAATATCCCGATGGCCGCCAGCGTTCGGCGGTGATGGCGCTGCTCGACATCGCCCAGCGCCAGGTCGGCGAGGAAACCGCAACGCAAGGCTGGCTGCCGATTCCGGTGATGGAATATGTCGCCCGTTACCTCGACATGCCGGTGATTCGCGTGGTCGAGGTGGCAAGCTTCTACACCATGTACAACCTCGTCCCCGTCGGACGTTTCCATGTCCAGGTCTGCCGGACGACGCCGTGCTGGCTGCGCGGCAGCGACGATATCCTGAAAGCTTGCAAGGCCAAGGGCATGAAGAAGGGCGAGGTCAGCGCCGATGGGTTGTGGACGCTGACCGAGGTCGAATGCATGGGCAATTGCGCCTCGGCGCCGATGTTCCAGATCAACGACGACAATTACGAGGACCTGACCGCCGAAAGCGCGGCGCGCATCCTCGATGAACTCGCCGCCGGCGGCACGCCGAAGACCGGCACCCAGCTTTCCGGCCGGCACACCGTCGAGACGCTCGGCGGGCCGACCAATCTCACCGCTATGGTCGATGCCAATCACGATTACCGGGGGGAGTGGTGATGCTCGCCGGCGTCTTTGGAAGGGTCGCTCGCTGATGCTCGCTGACCGTGACCGTATCTTCACCAATCTCTACGGCTATCAGTCGTGGCAGCTCGATGCCGCGCGGATGCGGGGCGATTGGGACGATACGAGGGCGCTGCTCGCGCGCGGGCCGGATGCGATCATCCAGGACATCAAGGATTCGGGGCTGCGCGGCCGCGGCGGCGCGGGCTTTCCCACCGGCATGAAGTGGAGCTTCATGCCCAAGGAATCGCGCGATGGCCGCCCGAGCTTCCTTGTCATCAATGCCGATGAATCCGAGCCCGGAAGCTGCAAGGACCGCGAGATCATCCGCCACGATCCGCACAAGCTGATCGAGGGCGCGCTGGTCGCCGGTTTCGCGATGCGCGCGCGGGCGGCCTATATCTATATCCGCGGCGAATATATCCGCGAGGCGCAGGTGCTCGCGGCCGCGGTCGCAGAAGCCTATGCCGCCGGACTGCTGGGCAAGAATGCCTGCGGCTCGGGCTATGATTATGATGTCTTCGTCCATCGCGGCGCCGGCGCCTATATCTGCGGCGAGGAAACCGCGATGCTCGAAAGCCTCGAAGGCAAGAAGGGCCAGCCGCGGCTGAAACCGCCGTTTCCCGCCGGCGCCGGGCTTTATGGCTGCCCGACCACGGTCAACAATGTCGAATCGATCGCGGTCGCCCCCACCATCCTGCGCCGCGGCGCCGCCTGGTTCGCCAGCTTCGGGCGCGACAACAACAAGGGCACCAAGCTCTTCCAGATCAGCGGCCACGTCGAAAAGCCCTGCGTGGTCGAGGAGGCGATGAGCATTCCGTTTTCGGAGCTGATCGAAAAGCATTGCGGCGGCATCCGCGGCGGGCGCGACAATCTGCTCTGCGTCATCCCCGGCGGCTCCTCGGTGCCGCTGGTTCCGGCGGCGGACATCTGGGACGCGCCGATGGATTTCGACGGGCTGAAGGCGGTCGGCTCCGGCCTCGGCACCGCGGCGGTGATCGTAATGGACAAATCGACCGACGTGGTCGAGGCGATCGCCCGGCTCAGCCATTTCTACATGCATGAAAGCTGCGGCCAGTGCACCCCCTGCCGCGAGGGCACCGGCTGGATGTACCGGGTGATGGAGCGGTTGCGGCTGGGTGATGCCGAGGTTCAGGAAATCGACATGCTCCAGCAGCTCACCAAGCAGGTCGAAGGCCACACCATCTGCGCGCTGGGCGATGCGGCTGCCTGGCCGATCCAGGGGCTCATCCGCCATTTCCGCCCTGAACTCGAACGCCGGATCGCACAGAACGTGCGGGAGGCGGCGGAGTGATCGACGACCGCGCAGATCGCAGCTTGCAGCGTCCCGGCCTTCGCGAAACGGAGCACTGACATGCCTACCGTAACCGTCGACGGCGTCGAGATCGAAGTCCCGCAGGGGGCGACCGTGCTCCAGGCCTGCGAGCTGGCGGGCAAGGAAATCCCGCGCTTCTGCTATCACGAGCGGCTGTCGATCGCCGGCAATTGCCGCATGTGCCTCGTCGAGGTGTCGCCCGGGCCGCCCAAGCCGCAGGCGAGCTGCGCGCTGCCCGCCGCCGACAAGCAGGTGATCCGCACCGACAGCGAGATGGTCAAAAAGGCGCGCGAGGGGGTGATGGAGTTCCTCCTCATCAACCACCCGCTCGATTGCCCGATCTGCGACCAGGGCGGCGAATGCGACCTGCAGGACCAGGCGATGGCCTATGGCCGCGGCGCGACCCGCTATCACGAGGCCAAGCGCGCGGTCACCGAAAAGACCATGGGTCCGCTCATCAAGACGGTGATGACCCGCTGCATCCATTGCACCCGCTGCGTGCGCTTTTCCGAGGAAATCGCCGGGGTGGACGAGATCGGCGCGCTCTATCGCGGCGAGAACATGCAGATCACCACCTATCTCGAACGCGCCGCGAAGCACGAGATGTCGGCCAATGTCATCGACCTGTGCCCGGTCGGCGCGCTGACCTCGCGCCCCTATGCCTTCGAGGCGCGGCCGTGGGAATTGAAGAAGACGCTCGGCATCGACGTCTCGGATGCCTGCGGCGCCAATATCCGCATCGATGCCCGCGGGCGCGAAGTGTTGCGCGTACTGCCGCGGGTCAATGACGACGTCAACGAGGAGTGGCTGTCCGACAAGGCGCGCTACCAGGTCGATGGCCTGACGCGCCGGCGGCTCGACCGCCCCTTCATCCGCCGCGACGGCAGGCTGGTGCCGGCAAGCTGGGAAGAAGCCTTCGCGGCGATCGCGGCCATTGCGCCGGGCGCCTCGGTGGCGGCGGTGGCAGGCGATCTCGTCGATTGCGAGACGATGTTCGCGGCGAAGGCACTGGTCCATGCGCTGGGATCGAGGCTCCTCGAAGGGCGGCAGACCGGCCTTGCCTATGATTGCGCGAACCTTGCCGCGGTCAATTTCAATTCGGGGTTCGCCGGGATCGAGACCGCCGATGCGATCCTCATCGTCGGCAGCCACATCCGCCGGGAAGCGCCGCTGCTCAACGTGCGCATCCGCAAGGCGGTGAAGCGCGGCGCGAAGGTGTTCGTCATCGGCCCCGAATGGGAGACGACCTATCCGGCGCAATTCCTTGGCGCCGATGTCGGCCTGCTCGGCGATCTGCCCCTGCCGGTCGGCGATGCCCTGCGCGCGGCGAAGCGCCCGGCGCTGATCCTTGGCGGCGCGGCGCTGGGCAAGGGCGCGCTGGCGCCGGCGCTGGCGCTTTGCGCACAGTTCAACCTTGTCCGCAGCCTTGAAGACGGCACGGCGTGGAACGGCTTCAACGTCCTTCATATGGCGGCAAGCCGGATGGGCGGATTGATGCTCGGCTATGCGCAGCCCGGCGGGATCGGCGATATCGTCGCCGCCAAACCCAGGCTGCTGCTCGCGCTTGGCGCCGACGAGGTCGATTTCACCAAATTCGCCGGTTCGACCGTGGTCTATCTCGGCCACCATGGCGACAAGGGCGCGCATGCCGCCGATATCGTGCTGCCCGGCGCGGCCTATACCGAAAAGACGGGGACCTTCGTCAACACCGAAGGCCGCGTGCAGTTCGCCGAACGCGCGGTCTATCCGCCGGGTGATGCGCGCGAGGACTGGACGGTGCTGCGCGCCATTGCGGACGCGCTGAAGGTCGGCGTCGGCTTCGACAGCTATGATGATCTGCGTGCGGCGATGATCGCCGCGGTGCCGGCGCTGGGCCGCGAGGGGCTTGCCGATTACGGCGCGCTGCCTTCGGGCGGCGGCGCTGGGCCTCACAACGGCGAGCGCGTGATCGCCGGCTATCCGATCGATGATTTCTACCTCACCAACCCGATCGCGCGCGCCAGCCCTACGATGCAGCGCTGCTCGGCCGAATTGCTGCATGGGCAGGATTTCGCGGAGGCGGCCGAATGACCGCCTTCTTCATCCTCCACGGCATGGCGCCCGATTGGGCCTGGGCACTCGCCACGATCATCGGCATCCTGTTGATCGCGCTGCCGCTGATGCTCGGCGTTGCCATGATCATCTATGCCGACCGCAAGATCTGGGCGGCGATGGCGCTGCGGCGCGGGCCCAATGTCGTCGGCCCGTTCGGCCTCCTTCAAAGCTTTGCCGATGGACTGAAGGTGTTCCTTCAGGAAACCATCATCCCTTCGGCCGCCAACAAGGGCCTGTTCCTGATCGCGCCGATCGTCACCTTCACCGTCGCGCTGATGGCCTGGGCGGTGATCCCGTTCAATTCGGGCGCGATCCTCGCGAACATCAACGTCGGCCTGCTCTACATCCTCGCGATCAGTTCGCTGGGGGTTTACGGGACGGTGATGGGAGGCTGGGCGTCGAACTCGAAATATCCCTTCTTCAGTGCGATGCGCGCGTCTGCCCAGATGATTTCCTATGAAGTGTCGATCGGCTTCATCCTCATCTGCGTGGTGCTGTGGGCGGGGACGTTCAATCTGAACGGCATCGTCCAGGCGCAGAAGGACCACGTCTGGCTGATCAACGGCTTCTGGGCCAATCCGCTGCTGTTCCCGATCTGGGTGATGTTCCTGATCTCGGGCATGGCCGAAACGCAGCGCGCGCCCTTCGATTTGACCGAGGCCGAGAGCGAGCTCGTCGCGGGCTATCAGACCGAATATTCCTCGATGGCTTTCGCGCTCTACTGGCTCGGCGAATACGCCAATGTGCTGCTGATGTGCGCCTTGAACGCGACGCTGTTCTTCGGCGGCTATCTCCCGCCGCTCGATTGGGCGCCGCTCTATTACGTGCCGGGCGTGATCTGGCTGCTCGCCAAGATCCTGTTCTTCTTCTTCGTCTTCAGCTGGGTGAAGGCGACCGTGCCGCGCTACCGCTACGACCAGCTGATGCGGCTGGGCTGGAAGGTGTTCCTGCCGTTGTCGCTATTTTTCGTCTTCGCGGTCAGCGGCTGGCTGATGCTGACAAGGTATGGTGCATGACACTCGGCCAGTTCATCAAAAGCTTCACCCTCTGGGAATTCTTGAAGGCGCATTGGCTGACCCTGCGCTATTTCTTCAAGCCCAAGGCGACGATCAACTATCCCTTCGAGAAGAACCCGCTTTCCCCGCGCTTTCGCGGCGAACATGCGCTGCGCCGCTATCCCAACGGCGAGGAACGCTGCATCGCCTGCAAGCTGTGCGAGGCGGTGTGCCCGGCGCAGGCGATCACCATCGAGAGCGAGCCGCGCGCCGACGGCAGCCGCCGCACCACCCGCTACGACATCGACATGACCAAATGCATCTATTGCGGCTTCTGCCAGGAAGCCTGCCCGGTCGATGCGGTGGTCGAGGGGCCGAACTTCGAATATGCGACCGAAACCCGCGAGGAGCTGCTCTACGACAAGGCCAGGCTGCTCGCCAATGGTGACAAGTGGGAGCGGGCGATCGCCGCGAACCTTGAAGCCGATGCACCCTATCGCTAGGGGCCGGGCATGACAGGCACAGCCGCGAAAATCCTTTCCCATCGGGGACGGGCAGCCGCCTCAGGCCGGGGCGAGGGCGCCTCCTCGAATGTGGCGCGCCATCACGCTCGCTGCGCCCGTGCGGCGCGCTGCCACCTCGCCCGGCGGGGAGGCGTCTGATGATCCAGCTTCTCGCCTTCTATATCTTCGCCTCGGTCACGCTCGTTGCCGGGCTGGTGACGATCCTTGCGCGCAACCCGGTGCATTCGGTGCTGTGGCTGATCCTCGCCTTCTTCAGCGCCGCCGGGCTGATGGTGCTCGCCGGCGCCGAATTCATCGCCATGCTGCTGGTGATCGTCTATGTCGGCGCGGTCGCGGTGCTGTTCCTGTTCGTGGTGATGATGCTCGACATCGACTTTGCGACCTTGCGCGCCGGCTTCATCCGCCATTTTCCGCTAGGGCTGCTGATTGCGGTCGTGCTTCTCGTCGAACTGCTGCTGGGCATCCTCGCGCAGCGCGGCGGGCTGGTCGTGCCCGTCCATGCCGAGACGGCGGCAACCCCTGCGGGGATGAGCAACATCCAGGCGATCGGCGCGCTGCTTTATAGCCGCTACCTGTTCCTGTTCGAGGCCTCGGGCTTCATCCTCCTCGTTGCGATGATCGGCGCGATCGTGCTCACCCATCGCCAGCGCAGCGATACGCGCGGGCAGAATGTCTCGCACCAGATCGCCCGCAAGCCCGGCGAGGCGACCGTCAACATGCGCCCCGAAGTCGGCCAAGGAATCAAACTATGAATTGGGTCAAGCTGTGATCGGTATCGGCCATTACCTTGCGGTCAGCTCGATCCTCTTCGTGCTCGGGGTGCTCGGCATCTTTCTCAACCGCAAGAACATCATCGTCGTGCTGATGGCGATCGAGCTGATCCTGTTGGCGGTGAATTTGAACTTCGTTGCCTTCAGCGCCTTCCTTCACGATCTCACCGGGCAGATCTTCGCGATGTTCGTGCTCACCGTCGCGGCGGGCGAGGCGGCGATCGGGCTGGCCATCCTCGTCATCTATTTCCGTGGGCGCGGCACGATCGCGGTCGATGACGTCAACCGGATGAAGGGATAGACGTGCCCCCGATTTTTCTCATTGTCTTCCTGCCGCTCGCCGCGGCGATGGTCGGCGGGCTCGGCAACAAGGCGCTGGGCGCGCTGCCGGTCAAGCTGATGACCACCGGCGCGCTGTTCGCCGCCTGCGCGCTGTCCTGGCCGATCTTCTGCTCCTATCTTGCCGGCCAGCCGGGGGCGAGCGTGACCCCGGTTGCCGAATGGGTGCATTCAGGGCGGCTGCAATTCTCCTGGGAACTGCGCGTCGATGCGCTGACCGCGGTGATGCTGGTGGTGGTGACCACCGTCTCGGCGCTCGTCCACCTCTACAGCTGGGGCTATATGGACGAAGACCCCGACCAGCCGCGGTTCTTCGCCTACCTGTCGCTGTTCAGCTTCGCCATGCTGATGCTGGTGACCGCCGACAACCTGGTGCAGATGTTCTTCGGCTGGGAAGGCGTCGGCCTCGCGAGCTACCTGCTGATCGGCTTCTGGTACTACAAGCCCGAGGCGAACGCCGCCGCGATCAAGGCTTTCGTCGTCAACCGTGTCGGCGATTTCGGCTTTGCGCTAGGCATCTTCTTGGTCTTCCGCCTCACCGGCTCGATCAGTCTCGACGCCGCGCGCGCGGCGGCGCCGGGCCTCGTCGGCCAGACGATCCACGTGTTCGGCATGAACGTCGACGCGCTCACGGTCACGTGCATGTTGCTGTTCATGGGCGCGATGGGCAAGTCGGCGCAGTTCCTGTTGCAC
>JAGWPW010000084.1 GCA_028870315.1 Sphingomonadales bacterium
CCACGCGAGGCCAGCCCCCCGCGCGAGGAACACACCGCCGCCCGCGAATCGCATCCCCCACGCCAGCACCAACCGCGCCGCGTTCCTTCGACATCTCCGGCGAAGGGCTTGGCGGTGCTGGCGCTGACCGTCGTCCGCATCGCCTGGCGGCTGGTGAACCCGCCACCGCCCTGTCTCGAAGGCATGCACGGCCGAGAGAAGCACACCGCCGCCTTCACCCATGTCTGCTCTATGCGCTGATGCCGCTGATACCGCTCTCGGGCTGGCTGATGGTTCCGGCCACTACGCCTGCGGGACCGGCCGGGCAGAAGGCCCAAATAGAGAGGGCGACGGCGCGGTTCGGCATGCGCGGCTTTGCTCCCGCCCCGCTTTTCGCTGAATTGCGCTATCCCCTTTTGCGCGCAATGCTTTAGTTTGCGGGCGATGGCGCCCTATGTCCCTGCTTCCCCGCTCGGCGACGCGCTGGTGATCCTTGGCGCGGCGGGGATCGTCATTCCGGTCTTCGCGCGGTTCCGCATCACCCCGGTAATCGGCTTCATCCTCGTCGGGCTGGCGGTGGGGCCTTATGGCCTGGGCGGGCAGGTCCATGCGCATCGCTGGCTTGCCTATGTGACGATCTCGGATCCGCAGGCGCTCCAGCCCTTCGCCGAATTCGGCATCGTCCTGCTGCTGTTCGGCGTCGGACTGGAACTGTCGTGGCCGCGGCTGTGGCGGATGCGACGCGCGGTGTTCGGCCTCGGCGCGCTGGAGTTGGTGCTCTCGGCGGTGCTGCTCGCGGCGGTGCTCGTCCTTCGCGGGCAGGCGCTGCGCGGCAGCCTCGGCATCGGGCTGGCGCTCGCCATGTCCTCGACCGCGCTGGTGCTGCCCATCACCGGGCGCGACACCACGGTCGGGCGGATCGCGCTGGCGACGCTGCTGTTCGAGGATCTGGCGCTGGTGCCGGCGATCTTCCTGCTCGGCGTGCTGGCGCCGCGCCATGGCGGCGGCATCGCCGCGCTCGCGCACACCTTCTGGCTGGGGCTGGTGGTGGTGGCGGTGCTGCTCGTCGGCGGACGTCTGCTGCTCTCGCGCCTGTTCGCGCAGGCCGCGCGCACCAAGAGCCCCGAGCTGTTCCTTTCGGCAAGCCTTTTGGTGGTGATCGTCGCCTCGCTGGCGACCGCCGCTGCCGGGCTTTCGGGAATCGTCGGCGCGCTGATCGCCGGGCTGCTGATCGCCGAGACCGATTACCACGAGGAGGTCGAGGCGATCACCGCCCCGTTCAAGGGGCTGGCGCTGGGTATCTTCCTCATCACCATCGGCATGGAGATCAACCTTGCCGCCATTCTGGCGCACCCCGGCGCAATCCTGCTCGCCACCGCCGGCGTGCTCTTCGCCAAGTCGCTGGTGACCGCGCTCGTGCTGCGCTTCACCGGCGCCCGCCGCGGCACGGCCGCCGAAGCCGGGCTGCTGCTTTCCGCGCCTTCGGAGACCACGCTCATCGTCCTCAGCGCCGCAGCGGCGGCGCAACTCATCCACCCCGCCTCGCTCGCCTTCTGGCGCAGCGTCACCGCGCTCGGCCTCACCGTGACGCCGCTGCTCGCCTGGGCGGGGCGGCATGTGGCAAAGCGGCTGGAGCCGCCTTCGGGAATCGCCCAGGACGAGGCGTGCGACGGACCGCATGCGATCATCATCGGCTTCGGCCGCGTCGGCCGCATGGTCGCCGACCTCCTCGCCGCGCATGGCAAGCGCTTCGTCGCGATCGACAGCGATCCCGACCTCATCGCCGCGGCGCGCACCGAAGGGATCGCGGCAAGCTTCGGCAATGCGGCAAGCAGCAACACGCTCGCGCGGCTGGGGATCGGCAAGGCGAGCGCGGTGATCCTGACGATGGACGAGCCCGTCGCCGCGCAGCGCCTCGTCCGCAAGCTGCGCGCGCAATATCCGGCGCTGCCGATCATCGCCCGCGCGCGCGATGCCGCCCATGCCGCGGCGCTTTATCGCGCCGGCGCCACCCAGGCGGTGCCCGAGACGCTCGAATCCTCGCTGCAACTCGCCGAAGCGGTGCTGGTCGATCTTGGCGTCGCGATGGGCTTCGTCATCGCCTCGATCCATGGCAAGCGCGACGAATTGCGCCAACAGATCATGGAAGAAGGCCGGCTGTCGGTCGCCCCGACGCTGCGCAGCAGCCGGCTGCGCGACCATGCCGCCGAGCCGCGCTGACGAAACGGGGCTTGCGCGGCGCCGCACGCTTATGCACTGCAACGACAAGCTTCGCCGGGAGATGCCCATGCGCCGCCTTGGTCTGATCGCAACATTTGGCCTTCTCGCCGCCGCGCCATCGGGCGCGGGCGGGCCGTGGCATGTCACAGGCGACGTCGCCGGGCACGGTTTCGTGCTTGACTGCACCTTCAGCCAGTCAGGCGCGCAACTGGCGGGCGCCTGCATCGAAGCCGGCGGCAGCGACAGCCACGTCAAGCCCGGCAAGGTCCACAAGCTTTCCGAAGGCTCGGTCGCCGGCTCCGCGGTTCGCTGGGCCTATCCGGTAAGCGTGATGCTGCTGCCGATCGACATCCGCTTCACCGGCACCGCAAGCGGCGACCACATGACGGGCACGGTCACCGCCGCCGGGCGCAAGGGCAGCTTCACCGCGGTCAGGACCTGACGCGCAACTTCCGGGTCACGCAGGCGGCTCCAGCGCGCTGCGCACCGCGGCGATCGCCTCGGCCGCCAGCGCGCCCTCGGGGCCGCCGCCCTGCGCCATGTCGGGCCGGCCGCCGCCACCCTTGCCGCCGAGCTTCGCGACCCCGACGCGCACCAGCTCGACCGCGCTGAAACGGGCGACGAGATCGTCGGTCACCGCCACCGCGAAAGCGGCCCGGCCGTCATTGACCGCGCAGATCGCCGCGACGCCCGAACCCATGCGCGCCTTCGCCTGATCGAGCAGGCCGCGCAATTCCTTCGCGTCGAGCCCGTCGATCACCTGGCCCGAAAAAGTGACGTCACCGATCTTCTCGTCGGCGCCGGCCGCCGCCACACCGCCGCCGCCGCCGAGCGCCAGCGCCTTCTTCGCCTCGGCCAGCTCGCGCTCGAGCTTGCGGCGTTCCTCGATCAGCGCGGCTACGCGGCTTTCAACCTCGTCGGGCGCGGTGCGCAGCAGCGAAGCGGTCGCCCGCAGCGCCTCGTCGCGCCCGACCAGCCACTGGCGCGCGGCCTCGCCGGTCAGCGCCTCGATCCGGCGCACGCCCGCGCTTACCGCGCTTTCCGCGACGATGCGCAGGACGCCGATATCGCCCAGCGCGCGGACATGCGTGCCGCCGCACAGCTCGACCGAATACGCGTGCCCCTTGCCGGTGCGGCCCATGCCGAGCACGCGGACCTCCTCGCCGTATTTCTCGCCGAACAGCGCCATGGCGCCGGCGGCGATCGCCTCCTCGGGGCTCATCAGCCGGGTTTCGACCGCCTCATTGGCGCGGATTTCGCCGTTCACCTCGGCCTCGATCGCGGCGATATCGGCGGGCGAGAGCGGACCAGGATGCGAAAAATCGAAGCGTAGCCTGTCGGCCGACACCATCGAGCCCTTCTGCGTGACATGCGCGCCGAGCCGATGGCGCAGCGCCGCATGCAGCAGATGCGTTGCCGAATGGTTGGCGCGGATCGCATCGCGCCGCGCGGTGTCGATCGCCAGCTGCACGCTGTCGCCGACCCGGATAGTTCCCGCCTCGACCTTTGCCAGATGCGCGTGCAACCGGCCGAGCGGCTTCATCGTGTCGCGCACAGCCAGCCGCAGGCCATCGGCGCCGGCGATCGTTCCGGTATCTCCGACCTGGCCGCCGCTTTCGGCATAGAACGGGGTCTGGTTGGTGAGCACGATGACGTCCTCGCCAGCGCTCGCCGCGGCAAGCTCGCGCCCGTCGCGGACCAGCGCCACCACCTGCCCCTCGCCGCTCGTCGCACTATAGCCGGTGAACTCGCTCGCGCCTTCACGCTCGGCGATATCGTACCACACCTCGCTCGCCGCCGCCTCGCCCGATCCCTTCCACGCCGCGCGCGCCGCTGCCTTCTGCTGCGCCATCGCCGCATCGAAGCCGGCACGATCGACCGCGATGCCGCGGGCGCGCAGCGCATCCTCGGTCAGGTCATAGGGAAAGCCGAAAGTGTCATAGAGGCGAAAAGCGGTCTCGCCGGAAAGCCGCGCGCCCGGCGCAAGCCCGGCGGTGGCTTCGTCGAGCAGCCGCAGGCCGTTGTGCAGCGTCTGCCGGAAGCGCCTCTCCTCACGCGCGAGCACGTCGGCGATCAGCGATTGCGCGCGGGCCAGTTCGGGATAGGCCGCGCCCATCTCGGTGACCAGCGCCGGCACCAGCCGGTGCATCAGCGGGTCCTTCGCGCCCAGCAGATGCGCATGGCGCATCGCGCGGCGCATGATCCGCCGCAGCACATAGCCGCGCCCTTCGTTCGAGGGCAGCACGCCATCGGCAAGAAGAAAACTCGACGAACGCAGATGATCGGCGATCACCCGGTGGCTCGCCCGATGCTCGCCCACAGCGGCGATGCCGGTCAGCGCCTCGGAGGCGGCGATCAGCGCGCGGAAGGTGTCGGTATCGTAATTGTCATGGACCCCCTGCAGCACCGCGGCGATGCGTTCGAGCCCCATGCCGGTGTCGATCGACGGGCGCGGCAGGGGCAGCTGGCTGCCGTCGGCCTGGCCTTCGAACTGCATGAAGACGAGGTTCCAGATCTCGATGAAGCGGTCACCGTCCTCGTCGGGTGAACCCGGCGGGCCGCCGGCGATGTGTTCGCCATGGTCGTAGAAGATTTCCGAGCAGGGACCGCAGGGGCCGGTATCGCCCATCGACCAGAAATTGTCCTTGCTGGCTATGCGGATGATCTTGCCTTCAGGAAGGCCGGCGATGCGGCGCCACAGATCGAAGGCCTCGTCATCGGTGTGATAGACGGTAACGAGCAGCTTTTCGCGCGGCAACTGCCAGTCGCGCGTGAGCAGTGTCCAGGCGTGATCGATCGCCTGTTCCTTGAAATAATCGCCGAAGGAGAAATTCCCCAGCATTTCGAAGAAGGTGTGGTGCCGCGCGGTATAGCCGACATTGTCGAGATCATTGTGCTTGCCACCGGCGCGGACGCATTTCTGCGAGGAGGTGGCACGCGGCACGGCGCGGGTTTCAAGCCCGGTGAAAACATTCTTGAACGGCACCATGCCCGCGTTGACGAACATCAGTGTCGGATCATTGTAGGGAACGAGCGGCGCCGACGGGACGACTTCGTGGCCTTCGGAGCCGAAATAGGCGAGGAAGGATCGGCGGATCTCGTTGGTCGACGTCATAAAGCGCCGATAGGCGAGCCGCGCAGAACCGACAAGACTTCGCCGGGCCGGGGGGCTGCGTCGGCAACGCAGGCGGCAGCGGTGGCGCAGGGCACGGGCCGGGCCATCCGCTTCATGCGCCTTTCGCGCGCGCGAAACCGAACAGCGGCGCCACCTCGGGAAAAGAGGCCGCGCCGCTGCCGGGATCGAAGCGCGGTGGGGGGACGACCGCGCTTCCCTGGAGAATCAGATGTCGTCGTCCGCGTCCGGGCCGCTCATCATTTCTCCGGCAAGGCCGTCGGTCCGGCTGCGGATGGCAGCTTCCAGACGGTCGCATGTCTCGGGATTGGCGCGCAGATAGGCCTTGGCGTTCTCTCGCCCCTGGCCGATTCGCACCGAATCATAGCTGAACCAGGCGCCCGACTTCTCAACGATGCCGGCCTTGACGCCAAGATCGAGAATCTCGCCGATCTTGGAGACGCCCTCGCCATACATGATGTCGAATTCGACCTGCTTGAACGGCGGCGCCACCTTGTTCTTGACCACTTTCACCCGGGTGGTGTTGCCGACGATCTCGTCGCGGTCCTTGATCTGGCCGGTGCGGCGGATGTCGAGGCGGACGCTGGCATAGAATTTGAGCGCATTGCCGCCGGTGGTGGTCTCGGGATTTCCGTACATCACCCCGATCTTCATGCGCAGCTGGTTGATGAAGATCACCATGCAGCGCGACCGGCTGATCGAGCCGGTAAGCTTTCTGAGGCTTTGCGACATGAGCCGGGCCTGAAGCCCGACATGGCTGTCGCCCATCTCGCCCTCGATCTCGGCGCGCGGCACCAGCGCGGCGACCGAATCGACCACGAGCACGTCGATTGCATTCGAACGCACCAGCGTATCGACGATTTCCAGCGCCTGTTCGCCGGTGTCGGGCTGCGAGACGATGAGTTCGTCGATATCGACCCCGAGCTTCCTTGCATAAACCGGATCAAGCGCATGTTCCGCATCGACGAAGGCGGCGGTGCCGCCCCCCTTCTGCGCCTCGGCGATGACATGCAGCGCCAGCGTGGTCTTGCCCGAGCTTTCCGGCCCGTAAATCTCGATCACCCGTCCGCGCGGCAGGCCACCGACGCCGAGCGCGATGTCGAGCCCGAGCGAGCCGGTCGAGATCGCCTCGACCTGCATCGTCTCCTTCGAGCCCAGTTTCATCGCCGAACCCTTGCCGAACGCGCGGTCGATCTGCGCCAGCGCCGCATCCAGCGCCTTCTGCCGGTCCAAATCCTTCAAAGCCTTGCCTTCCTGAATCAGCTTGAGCTGCGCCGCCATGATCTATCCCCTTGCCTAGAGCATCGCGCCAAAAAGTGGGAACCGGTTTTTTTGACAATTGCGATGCGACATGAACGCGCCGACCGGAAGGCCAACGCCGCCCTTGTATCACTTTTGTTCCTTAGAACAAGAGCGGAACAGAAATTTCTTCAGCGCTCGCCCCTCGCCGCGCTGGCACCGAGCGTCTGCGCAACCTTGTCGGTCAGCTGCTGCACCGAAAACGGCTTGGCGAGGAACTGCGCATGCTCGATGTCGAGTTCGCGGCGCAGTTGCTCCTCGGCATGGCCCGACATGAACAGCACCGGCAGCCCCGGCGCCTTTGCCCGCATGCGCCGGATCATCGCCGGACCATCGAGCCCGGGCATCACGACATCGCTGACGATGAGATCGAACAACCCCTCGTTTGAGGCGGCACGCTCCGCGAAACGGTCGAGCCCTTCCTCGCCATCGCTGGCCGCGGTCACCTTGTAGCCGGCGCGAACCAGCGCGCGTTCGGCAACCATGCGCACCGAATCCTCGTCCTCGACCAGCAGGATCTCGCCGCCCCCGGCCCAGGCCGCCGCTTCCTCGCGGCGCGCCGGCGCGATCTCGGCGGGGCCGTGATGAACGGGCAGATAGATCGAGAAGCGCGCGCCGCGCCCCTCTTCGCTTTCGGCGAAGATGAAGCCGCCCGACTGCTTGACGATGCCATATGCGGTCGAAAGTCCGAGCCCGGTGCCCTTGCCCTGCTCCTTGGTGGTGAAGAAGGGTTCGAAAATCTTGCCGATCTTGTCGGGCGCGATGCCGCCGCCCGAATCCTCGACGACAAGCGCGGTATAATCCGCCACCGGGATCACCTCGTTGCGCATCGCCCGGATATCGGCGGCAGTGATCCGGCGGGTGGCGAGCGTCAGCCGCCCGCTGCCATCGCCGCCACGGCGCTGGCTGTATTCGTGAATGGCATCGCGCGCGTTGATCACAAGGTTGACGATGACCTGTTCGATCTGGCTCGGATCGGCGCGCACCGCGCCGAGATTGCGGTCATGGGTGACGACGAGCTGGATCTTCTCGCCGATCAACCGCTTCAGCATCTGGCTGATCTCGGTGACGACATCGGGCAGTTGCAGCACCTGCGGCCGCAGGGTCTGCTGGCGCGAGAAGGCGAGCAACTGGCGGGTCATCGAGGCGGCGCGGTTTGAACTGGCGCGGATCTGCTGGATATCGTCGTAATCGGAATCACCGGGCATGTGGCGCAGCATCATCAGGTCGCAGGTGCCGATGATCGCGGTGAGAATATTGTTGAAATCATGCGCGACGCCGCCGGCAAGCTGGCCCACCGCCTGCATCTTGGTCGCCTGCGCGACCTGGCGCTTGAGGCGGGTCTCCTCGGTCGAATCGGCAAGGCTCAGCAGCACCGCCGCCTCGCCGAGACCGCGCACCCCGGCAAGGCTGAGCGAGACCGGCTCCTCGGGCTGCGCGGCAAGCCGCACCGCAAGATCACCGGAATTGGCGCTGCCGCGCGCATGGCGGTGGATCGCATCGGCGAGCGCCGCCTTGTCCTCGCGTGCGACGAGATCGCCGGGATAGATGGGAAGCGGCTTGCCTTCGCGCCCCGCCGCCCGAAGAAAGGCACTGTTCGCGAAGAGGAGGTGGCCCGAGCGATCGGCCATGGCGAGGCCGACCGGCAGTTGTTCGAGCAGCGCATCGAGATGCGGCACCGCGCCACCTCCCGCGTTGTCGCCGCCGATCCCCGCGCCGCTATCGGCAAGCAGCATCAGCGAGGGCACGCTTTGCGGATCGGTCGACAGCCGCAGATCGGGGTCGATAAGCGGCAGATGATAAAGCGTGATCGGCCCGCTGCGCGCATTATCGCGGCTCCAGTAGAGCCGGCCATCCTCGTCCTGCGCCAGTTGTGCGACGAAATCGCTGCCCGCCATCGCCGCTGCGGGATCGCCGGTCGCGCGGTCGGCAAAGCCGGCACTCGCGCTGCGGATCGCGCCGTCGGGATCGACGATCGCCGCCGCGATCCCGGCCGCGGCGAGCACCGCGCCGGGCTTGCCCGCGATCCCGGCGGCAAGTTCGGCGACCGGGTCGGTCTCGACCGCCGGGGTCAGCCGCCAGCACAGGAAATCATCGCCGCGGCCGGCGCGTTCGATCTCGCCATGCCATACGCGATCGAGCGCGCGCAGATGCCGCAGCCCGGCGACGCTCGCCGCGCCGTCGCGCCAGGCGATGCGATGCGCCTCGCCCAGCCGCTCGACCGAGGGGCTGTCGAGCGCCAGCCGCGGCGGCGCCTCGCTCACCCCGAACCAGTCCTCATAGGTCGCATTGGCGCAGACCAGCCGGCCGGCGCGGTCGGTGATCGCCACCGCGCAATCGGGCCGGGCGATCGCCACCACGGTCACCGCCCAGTCGGGCTCGGCAAGCTCGGCCGCGAGTGGCGCGCGCGAACGCAGCGCCACGAAGCGCGCCAGCGCCGCGAACACCGCCAGCCCGCCGCCGAAGCCTGCCACCACCAGCACCTGATGCGTCACCAGCCAGACAAGGCCGAGGCTCGCGACGAGCGCGGCGCCCACCGCCAGCCCGTCGAGCGCACCGGGGCGTGCTTCACCGTCGCTGCCGTCGGCCGGGTCCGCGGCGAGGATCCCGCTCACGGCATCGCCCGCTGGCGCCATTTGCGCGCGATCCGCCAGCGCCACAGCACCGTCGAAAGCGCGAATCCCACCACCGCCAGCGCGGTGGCGATGATGAACAGCCCCAGCACCACGCTGGGGCCGCGCCCCTCGATCCAGTGGAGCACGTGGCGGCCATCGCGAAGCAGGCATTCGATCCGCGAGGTAGCGAGCGCATCGGTGAGCGGCTCGCCCGCGGTGATCGCATCGACGCGCAGCAGCATCTCGCCGATTCGCGCCGCCAGCGCAACGAGCGCGACATAGATCACCGGAAAGCCGACGAAGGTTGCCAGCATCGCCGCCGGGATATTGGCGCGGATGAAGATGGCGATGGTCGCGGCGACGACGAAATGGGCAAGCGGGATCATCACCCCGACGAACAAGCCCAGCGCCACTCCGCGCGGCACCGAGCGCCGGGTCAGCCGCCACAGCTCGGGCCGCAACAGGTGATGAGAAACCGGACGCAGCCAGCGGTTGCCCTCCAGCTCCTCGCGGCTGGGCACACGCCGGCCGATCCAGGCGAATGCGGCGCTCATCGGTGCTCGCGCATGATGCGCGCCTGCTCGCGCTTCCAGTCGCGCTCCCTGGTCGTCGCCCGCTTGTCGGCATCGTTCTTGCCCTTGGCGAGCGCCAGTTCGACCTTGGCGCGCCCGCGCGCGTTGAAATAGATCGACAGCGGAACCAGCGTCATCCCCTTGCGCTCGACCGCGCCGGTCAGCCTTGCGATCTCGCGCTCGTGGAGCAACAGCTTCCTTGGCCGCTTCGGCTCGTGGTTGAAGCGATTGCCGTGGCTGAATTCGGGAACATTGGCGTTGACCAGCCAGACCTCGCCGTCCGCTACATGCGCATAGCTTTCGGCGATCGAGCCCTCGCCGAAGCGCAGCGACTTCACCTCGGTGCCGGTGAGCGCGATCCCCGCCTCGAAGATATCGTCGATATGATAGTCGAAGCGCGCGCGGCGATTCTCGGCGACGGTCTTTTTCTTGTCGAAAGTGGCGGGGGTAGGTCGAACCATGATTTTGCGTGCCTGTATGACCTTGTCGCGCCTCACGCCAGAGGCTTGGTCCACGGTTGCGGTCAGCCGGGCAATTCCGCCGGTCGGCGTATCGCCGAACCCGGCGCGGGATAGCCGTCGACCGTGTTCTGCGTGAACCAGATCAGCCGCCCCTGCGCCTCTTGCGGCACGATGGCAAAGCGATCCAGCGGATCACCGATGAGCGCATGGCCGCGCGCGCGCAGCCAGTCTGCGGCGGCGCTGGCCGAACGGACCTTGAAGGTGAGGCTGTAGATCCCCTGCACCTTGCGCAGATGCGCGCCAAGCCGCGAGGCCGGGTCGCGCGGCGCCAGCGCCTCGATCGCGGTGTCACCCAGCCAGAAGGCGGCGCAATCGGCGCATTCGCCCGCCAGAACCCGATCGCCCAGCGGCGCAAGGCCGAGACGCTCGCCGAACAGCGCCCGCGCGCTCGCAAGATCGGGGACCGACAGGCCGATCGCCTGCAACCCCTCGATCCCGAGTGCGTGCCCGCGCGTCCAGACCCCCGCATCCCAATCGCCACGCAGCCGCAAGTCCCCCGGCAGTTCGCCGCACATCACCTCGATCCGCATCCCCAGCGCCTGGCGCCGGCTGATGAGAAAATAATGGCTCTCCATCCCCGGATCGTAATGGAGATCGAAGCCGCGCGCGCGAAACCAGCGATCCGCCGCGCCAAGGTCGGCGACGCGCAGCGCCACGCCCAGCCAGCGGCCCTCACCCGCGCTGCGCCGCAACATCGTGCCGATCGGCGAATCGGGCGCCGCGCCAGCGCCGGCCGGTGCGATCGGGATCAGCATCGTATCGCCGATCAGCATCAACCGCTCCTCGCGGTCGAAGCCCATATGCGCGGTCTCGGGGGTCACCCGCATCTCGAACGCGGTCTCGGCACCGAAGGTCTCGATGAAGAACCGGTCGCAGGCCGGGCGGTCGGCATTATCGGCGATGGCCCAGCTGACATGGGCCAGGGGGAAGCTGGACATCCTCTCTCCTGCTGCCTTGCATGTTTCGCCTGCGCCATGGCGCGCAAGAATGCAATCCGGTGCGCTGGCGAGCTTTTCATCGCGTCGGCGACGACTTTCGTTTAGCCGGGTGCATTCGATCGAGCCACAGGGAGGGATTGTGAACGAACAGGCCGCCAGCGCGCACGGGCACCCCGGCAAGCGGGATGTCCGCTTTGCCCTGATCGTCGTCTTCCTCGGGATCTCCGCCGTCACCCTTGCCCAGTTGCAGGCGATCGGCGCCATTCCGGTCAAGAACCTGCTCAAGAACGAGTTGCATGTAAGCCGCGCCGGAACGGCGGCATTTTTCTTCTGGATCGGGCTCGCCTGGTATTTCAAACCGTTTTTCGGCATCTTCACCGATGCCTTTCCCCTGCTCGGGACCCGCCGGAGAAGTTACATCCTGCTCGGCGCGGTGCTGTCGGTCGCCGGCTTCGTGGCGCTGATCTATACCCCGCATAGCTATGGCGCGCTGCTGGCGGTGTGCATCGCGATCAATGTCGCGATGGTCATCGCCAGCACCGCGACCGGTGGCTTCATGACCGAAAAGGCGCAGGCGCTGAAGGCTTCGGGCGGCTTCGCCTCGGTCTTCCAGATCGCCTATCAGACGGCGGGCGTGCTCGGCGGGCCGCTCGGCGGGGTGCTTGCCGCGCTCGCTTTCGGCTGGACGGGGGTGACCAGCGCGGTGATCATGCTGCTGCCGATCCCGGCGGCGCTGTTCTTCCTCAAGGAAAAGCGCATTCGGGTCGATTCCTCGCAACTGCTCGCCGACGCCGGGCAGCAGCTGCGCCGGATCGGCGGCGCGCGCACGATGTGGGCGGCGGCCGGCTTCAGTTTCCTGTTCTATTTCGCCCCCGGCATCCAGACCGCGCTGTTCTATCGCCAGCAGAACGAACTCCACATGACCACCAGCCAGCAGGGGTTGATGCTGTTCCTCAACGGCATTTTCGCGATGGCGGTGGCAAGCATTTATGGCACCTATGCGGCGCGGCGCTGGACGCTGCGCCGGCTGCTGTTCTGGAGCATTCTTGCCGGCGCGCTGTCGCAGATGGCCTATGCCTTCTACAATTCGATGGCGCAGGCCTATGTCATCGAATGCCTGTGGGGGCTGGGCTGGGCCTCGGCGGACATGGCGCTTTGCGACCTCTACATGCGCTCCGCGCCGAGGGGGAGCGAGGCGATGGGCTTTTCACTGATGGTCAGCGTCCGCAACCTGTCGATCTTCGGGGCGGACTGGCTCGGCTCGAAACTGCTCGACACCTATCACTTCCATTTCAGCACCATGGCGATCGCCAACGGGCTGATTTCGCTGATCGGCCTGCCGTTCATACCGCTGCTCTCGGCCGCCATCGTCGATCGCCGCGACAGTGCCGCCGAGGCCGAGGCGCTGCCGCCGATCCCGACCGGCAAGGCAATCCCCGAACAGGCTTAGAGCATCGTGCTAAAAAGTGGGCACCGGTTTCTAGCTTTAAACGATGCGACAACAAAAACTTGGAGCCTGTTGCACGATTCAGATTTCGTGCAACAGGCTCTAGCGCACCGCTACCGAAAACCGGGCACCGCTGCCGAAAGGCACGCCGCGTCCCGATATCAGCGCCTCAGACCGCGGACCGAATACCCCCGGGCGCGCCGCGGGCGCTCGATCAGCGCAGCCGCACCACATTGTCCGACACCCGCGGATCGCGGCGGGGGCCGATATATTGGCTCGCCATCGGCTCGTCGCAGACATCCTCGACAAGGCCGGTGCCGAAGCCGTTGAAGCGGGTGCGCATCGCCGCGCCATAGGCACCGAGCATGCCGATCTCGATGTAATCGCCGGCGGCGATGTCGGCGGGCAGGCGGAACGGGCCTTCCATGAAATCGGCATCGTCGCAGGTCGGGCCGTAGAAGGCGAAATCCTCCTGCGCCTCGGCATGGCTCCCGCCGAGCGCGCGCACCGGAAAGCGCCAGCCGAGATGCGCGGCATCGTAAAGCGCGCCATAGGCGCCCTCGTTGATGAAGAGCTGCTTGCCGCGGCGCTTTTCGACCCGCACGATCAGCGAATTATATTCCGCCGACAGCGCCCGGCCCGGCTCGCACCACAGCTCGGACGAATAGGACACCGGCAGCGATTCGGCGGCGCGGTGGATCGAGGCGAAATAATCCTCGAGCGGCGGCGGTTCCATGCCGGGATAGATCGAGGGAAAGCCGCCGCCGACATCGACGATATCGACCGTCACCGAGGCATCGACGATCGCCGCGCGCACCCGTTCGAGCGCCTGGACATAGGCAAACGGGGTCATCGCCTGCGAGCCGACATGGACGCAGATGCCAAGGCAATCGGCGACCTGGCGCGTCGCCTGGAGCAGGGGCGCGGCATCGGCGAGATCGATGCCGAATTTGGCGCCGAGGCTGAGTTCGGCATATTCGGAAGAGACGCGCAGCCGCACGCAGAGCGACAGATCCACCGCCGGCCGGCCCTCGCGATCGGCGGTGGCCGCGACGATCTTGTCGAGTTCGGCTTGCGAATCGAGGCTGAAGGTCCGCACGCCATGCTCGAAATAGGCCTCGGCGATCGCCGCGCCGGGCTTTACCGGATGCATGAAGCACAGCACCGCCTGCGGCAGCGTGGCGCGGACCAGCCGCACCTCGGCGATCGAGGCGACATCGTAATGGGTGATCCCCGCATCCCACAGCACGCGCAGCAGAACGGGCGAAGGATTGGCCTTCACCGCATAGAGCGACGTGCCCGGAAACTTTTCCACGAAGAAGCGCGCGGCGCGCGCCGCGGCCAGCGGACGATTGAGGATGACCGGTTCGTCGGGCGCGAGGGTGCGCGCTACAGCCGATGCGTCAAGATGATTGTGCAACTCAAGGGACCCCCAAACGGATAGTTTCGACAAAGCAGCCTTGCGGTTTGGAAGTCCCCATGGGGCTGCGGGAGGTGCCTATAGGCCCATCGGCATGAACTGCAAGCAGAATTTCGCAGTGAAGCGCAGCATCGCGACGGCAGGGGAAATGCCGCCATCGTCGCCGATAGCCGATGATGATGACAGTTTTGCGACACCCGTCGGCGCCCGTTCAACTCAGCCGGTCGCGGAAGCTTTCCCAGCCGAAACGCTTGATGCAGCGCAGCGAATCATCGTCCGAATCCCACAGCCAGATCGACGGCAGCGGCACACCATTGAAGGTCGTCGTCTTGACCATCGAGTAATGTGCCTGGTCGAGGAAGGCGAAGCGCTGGCCCGGCTCCGCGGGAACGGGCAGGCGATAATCGCCGATGACGTCACCGGCAAGGCAGGACGGACCGCCAAGCCTTGTGAGGCGCTGCGCATCATGCAGCCCCTCGCCCGCGCCATCGCCGCACTCGCCGAGCATCGCCGGGCGGTAGGGCGCCTCGATGACGTCGGGCATGTGGCAGGTCGCCGAAATATCGGTGATCGCGATTTTCATGCCGTTCCAGTGCGAATCGAGTATCGTGCCGACAAGGATGCCCGCATCGAGCGCCACCGCCTCGCCGGGTTCGAGATACAGCGCGCAGCCGGTCTCGCGCTGCACCTCGCGCAGAAAGGCGACCAGATCGTCGCGCTGGTAGTCAGCGCGGGTGATGTGATGGCCGCCGCCGAAATTCAGCCAGTCGAGCTGACCGAACCAGGGCGCGAGATGCCCGCGCAGCGCCTCCCAGGTGCGCGCCAGCGGCGGGAAATCCTGCTCGCACAGCGTGTGGACATGCAGGCCGCTGACGCCGTCGAGATGCTCAAGGCGCAATTGATCGACCGGGAAGCCGAGCCGCGAATGCGGCGCGGCGGGATCATAGCGCGGCACCTCGCCCTCGGCATGCAGCGGATTGATTCTCAGGCCGATGTCGCAACCGCCCTGCGCATCGAGGATCGGGCGGAAACGCGCGATCTGCCCCGGTGAATTGAAGATGACGTGATCCGAGATCGCGGCGATCTCGGGCAGGTCCCCGGGTTTGTAGGCCGCGCAATAGGTGGCGATCTCGCCGCGATAATGCGCGCGCGCCAGCCGCGCTTCCCACAGCCCCGAGGTGCACACCCCGTCAAGCGCGGCGCTGATGATGTCGGCGGTGCTCCACATCGAAAACGCCTTGAGCGCCGCCAGCATCCTGATCCCGGCGCGGTCGCGGACATCGGCGAGAACCGCGCAATTGGCGCGCAGCTTCGCCGCATCGACGACGAACGCCGGGCTGTCGACACGCGACAGGTCGAAGCGGGCAAAGGCTCCGGGATCGCCGGCGCGGGTTTCCATCAAGCCAGCTCCTTCACCCCAGCGGCGCGCGAAAGATCAGCGCCGCGCCCGCCGCGATCAGCACGAAACCGGCCAGTTGCGACCAGCCAGGCCGCAGCCCGAACAGCAGCCAGGCGACGACGACGAATCCCAGAAGCGAGAACACCTCCTGCATCGTCTTGAGCTGGGCCAGTGACCAGTAGCGCGCCCCGATACGGTTCGCCGGCACGGCGAGGCAGTATTCGAAAAAGGCGAGCCCCCAGCTCAACAGCACCGCCAGCCACAGCGCGCGATGCGGCGCCTTGAGATGGCCATACCAGGCGAGATTCATGACGAGGTTCGACCCCGCCAGCAGCACGAAGGGAACGAGCGCAAGCAAGCGCGTCAGAAGTCCACCGGCGCGGGCAATTCCTCAACCGTCCACGGCAGCCCTTGCGTGTTGAGCATCGCCATGAACGGGTCGGGATCGAACTGTTCCATGTTGAACACGCCGTCCCCCTTCCATGCCCCGGTCAGCATCATCGCCGCGCCGATCATCGCCGGAACCCCGGTGGTATAGCTCACCGCCTGGTTGCCGGTTTCGGCATAGGCGCCCTCGTGGTCGCAGATATTCCTTATGTAGAACGTCTTTTCACCGCTGCCGTCAAGCGCCTCGCCGGTGGCGATATCGCCGATATTGGTCTTGCCCCGGGTGGTCGCGCCAAGCGTCGAGGGTTCGGGCAGCACCGCCTTGAGGAACTGGAGCGGCACGATCTCGACGCCGTTGAAGAGCACCGGGTCGATCCGCGTCATGCCGACGTTCTGGAGGACGGTGAGATGCTGGATATAGGCATCGCCGAAGGTCATCCAGAAGCGCGCGCGCTCCAGTTCGGGGATGAACCTGGCAAGGCTTTCGAGCTCCTCGTGATACATCATGTACATGGTCTTCGGGCCGACGCCGGCAAAGTCGAAGCTGACCTTGTTCGCCATCGCCGGGCTCTCGACGAAGGCACCGCCCTCCCCCCCAATTTTTTCCCAGTGCCGCGCGGGCGCGGTCACTTCGCGGATATTGATCTCGGGGTTGAAATTGGTGGCGAAGGGCTGGCCATGGTCGCCGCCGTTGCAATCGAGGATGTCGAGGCGGCGGATGGTCTTGAGCTTGTGCTTCTTCAGCCACATCGCAAAGACGCTGGTCACGCCGGGATCGAAGCCGCTGCCGAGCAAGGCCATCAGACCCTTCTCGCGGAAGCGGTCGTGATAGGCCCATTGCCATTTATATTCGAAGCGGGCGACGTCCTTGGGCTCGTAATTGGCGGTGTCGAGATAATCGACGCCCGCGGCAAGGCAGGCGTCCATGATCGTGAGGTCCTGATAGGGCAGCGCCAGATTGACGACCAGCTTCGGGCCGACCGCACGGATCAGCGCGGTCAGCGCCGGCACATCCTCGGCGTCGATCGCATGCGTCGCGACATCCACCCCGCAGCGCGCCTTCACCGAGGCGGCGATGGCGTCGCATTTGCCGATCGTGCGGCTGGCGATCGTGATCCCGGTGAAAATCTCCGGGTTCATCGCCATCTTGTGGACCGCGACCGAACTGACCCCGCCCGCGCCGATCACCAGAACCTTGCCCATCGCCTGCCTCCTTTGAGACGGCGGCATATAGCTGCCGATTGCGACGGGACAATGATCGATCCCGGGATGGGGCCCGGCGCCGCGATTGACATCGCGCGGCGGGCTGCGCAGCCTTCGCCGGTTCGTCGGCGAGGGGAGACGCGATGATAGCCTATGCGATTTTGAAGCCGGCGGTCGCGCTGGCGGTCTGGACCATGGTGATGTGGTTGTGGATGTATGCGGCCCGCATCCCGGCGCTGTCGGCGGCGCACGTCGATGCCGATGCGCTGGTTCGCACGCCCGGCCAGTCGCTCGACCTGCTGCTGCCGCCACAGGCGCAGTGGAAGGCGCATAATTACAACCATCTGCACGAGGCGCCGACCGTGTTCTACGCGATCGCGCTGGTGCTGGCGCTGACCGGCACGGGCGGCAATCGCGGCGTCTGGGTCGCCTGGGCCTATGTCGGTCTCAGGATCGCCCATTCGCTGGTGCAGGCGACGGTCAACAAGGTGATGCTGCGCTTCGCGATCTTCGCCGCCTCGACGCTGTGCCTGATGGTGCTGATCGCGCGCGCTGTGCAGGTGCTGTTCCTCAGGGTCTGACGAACAGGCTCGCCAGCTCGACATGCGTCGACCAGCGGAACTGGCCGACCGGGCGCAGTTCGGCCAACCGATAGCCGCCCGCGACCAGTATCGCGGCATCGCGCGCCCAGCTTCCCGGGTTGCAGCTGACATAGACGATTCGCGGCACCCCAGAGCCCGCGAGCCGCGCGACCTGTTCGCGCGCGCCGGCGCGCGGCGGATCGAGCAGCACCCCCTCGCAGCCGGCAAGCTCGTCGGCCAGCAGCGGCCCGCGGAACAGGTCGCGATGAAGCGCGGTGACCGGACGGCGCGCCCGCGCTGCGGCGTCGCGACAGGCGAGATGCAAGCTGCGCTCGGCCTCCACCGCGAGGACGCGGCTGCCCTGCGCGGCAAGCGCGAAGGCAAAGGTGCCAAGCCCGGCGAAGAGATCGGCAACCCGCGCCGCCCCCGCCAGCCATTCGCAGGCCGCACCGACCAGCGCCGCCTCGCCATCCGCGGTCGGCTGAAGGAAGGCGCCGGCGGGCAAGGGCACCGCAACCCCCGACAGCGTCACCGTCGCCGGTTCGGGCTCCCACAGCGGCTCGGGGCCATAGCCATCATCAAGGCTCAGCCGCGCGAGCTTCTGCGACCGCGCGAAGGCGAGCAACGCCTCGCGCGCCGCCAGCCCGTCGGCGGCAAGCCCCTTGAGCCCGAGGACGCAGCCCTGGTCGGCGATCGCGACATCGATCGCGATCGAGAGCCGCGCGGGGTTGCGCCCCCTGCCCTTGCCCGGCGAGGCCACCAGCGCGGCGAGCAACCCGCGCAAGCGCGCCAGCAGCGCCGCGAGCTCGGGCAACAGCACCGGGCATTCGCGCAGATCGACGAGGCGGTGCGATCCCGCCTCGCGATAGCCGAGCACGATCGCGCCGCCGCGCCGCTCGGCATGAAGCGTCGCGCGACGCCGGCTGGCCGCGGGCGAGAGATGCGGCGCGCCGATCCGTTCGGCCTCAAGTCCCTGGCCGAGCGCGGCATGAACCACCCGGTCGCCGACAAAGCGGGCGAGCGCCTCCTCGTCGAGCTGCTGAAGCTGGCAGCCGCCGCAGGCGCCGAAATGGCGGCAGCGCGGCGAGACATGATGCGGCCCCCAGACCAGCGTGCCGTCCGCCAGCAGCATGTCGCCCGGCGCGGCGCCGGCAACGAAGTGCCCCGAAGCGGTGACACCGTCGCCCCTGGCGGCGATGCGCAGCACCGGCTCGCCCTCGGCCAGGCTCACAGGCAGGCGGCGAAGGCTTCGCCGACATATTCGGCAAGATCGCCGGCGCAAAACGGCTTGGGCGCCAGCCGCGCTGCCTCGCCGCCCAGCCACAGCCCCTCGCCCGCCGCGGCGAAGGCTTCGCATCCGCTCGCCAGCCGCGAGGCGATCGTCCCGGCAAGGACATCGCCGGTCCCCGCGGTCGAAAGCCAGCTGCTGGCGCGCGGGGCGAGCGTGCAGCGCCCGTCCGGCGCGGCGAGCACATTGTCCGGACCCTTGGCGAGCACCACCAGCCCGCTCGCCCCGGCAAGCGCGGTCACCCGCTCGACCTTCGAGCCGCTCGCGCCCAGCCCCCAGGCGCGTTCGAGCGCGGCGAGTTCGCCGTCATGCGGGGTGACGATGGTCGGCGCCCGCCGCGCCGCGAGCAGCGCCGGGGTGAGCAGCGCCAGCGCATCGGCGTCGATCAGCAGCGGCACGCCAAGCGCCAGCGCCGCTTGCAGCCGCGCGCGCGCCGGCCCGTCGCGCCCCAGCCCCGGCCCGACCAGCGCCGCGCTGATCCGGCGATCGGCGAGATTGCGGCCAAGATCGCCGGTTTCGACCACGAGATCGGGCGGCACCCCCATGGGCACCGCATCGCGCAGCAGCTTGACATAGCCCGCACCGGCGCGCCGCGCGGCGGTGCAGGCGAGCAGCGCCGCCCCCGGCATCGCGCCGCCGACCACCGCAAGCAGGCCGCGCCGGTATTTGTGGCTGTCGGCGGACGGCGCGGCAAGGCGCGGCCGGCGCACGACCGTCGCCGCGCCCGCCACCGGCGCGACACCGATATCGACCAGCCGCAACGCGCCGAGCCCGGCGGCGGCGGGCATCAGATAATGCGCATATTTCCAGGCGCCGAGCGCGATGGTCAGGTCGAATTGCGGCAGCCCCTCGTTGAGGGAGGTGCCGCTGTCACTCTCGACCCCGCTCGGCAGGTCGAGCGCGACAAGTCGGCGGTGGCCCTTCGCGAGCCGGCGCAGCAGCGCGGCATGCGCCTCGCCCAGCGGGCGGGTCAGCCCGCTGCCGAACAGGCAATCGACCAGCACCTCGCCGTGGCGATCGGCATCGTCCGCCAGCACCTCGCCCTTGTAGAGCATCGCGGCCCGGCGCGCGGCGGCGGTCATGGGCGCAAGCGCCGGGATCACCGCGACGCGGCCGCCCCGCGCGCGCAGCGCCTCGGCAATGACATAGCCATCGCCGCCGTTGTTGCCCGGCCCGCACAGCACGGTGACCCGGCCCATGGCCGCGATCCGCCAGACAAAATTGGCAGCGCCACGCCCGGCGGTGTCCATCAGCGCCTCGACCGTGGTGCCCGCGTCGATCAGCGCCGCTTCGGCGGCGCGCATCTGCGCCACGCTGAGGATCTGGTCGCAGGCGCCGGACATGACGTCAGATATCGGCGAAGACGTGGGTTTCGGTCCTGGCCCCGGGATGGGTGACCGCGCCCTTGCAGGCCGGCCCGACGTTCTGCGCATAGCGCCACAGCGCGCCCGAATTATAGTCGTGCCCGCGCGGGCTCCACGTCTTGCGGCGCGCGGCAAGCTCGGCATCGGCCACTTCGAGCTCGATCGTCCCCGCCTCGGCGTCGATGGCGATGAGGTCGCCATCGCGCACCAGCGCGATCGGCCCGCCATCGGCAGCTTCCGGCCCGACATGGCCGATGCAGAAGCCGCGCGTCGCGCCCGAGAAGCGCCCGTCGGTGATGAGCGCCACCTTTTCGCCCATGCCCTGGCCATAGAGCGCGGCGGTGGTCGCCAGCATCTCGCGCATGCCGGGGCCGCCCTTCGGGCCTTCGTTGCGGATGACGATGACGCAGCCATCGGCGATGGCGCGCGCCTCGACCGCGGCGAAGGCGTCTTCCTCGCATTCGAACACCCGCGCCGGGCCGCGGAAGCTCAGCTTGTGCATCCCGGCGACCTTGACGATCGCCCCTTCGGGCGCGAGCGAGCCCTTCAGCCCGACGACGCCGCCGGTCGGCGACAGCGGCGTCTTGACGTCATGGATCACCTTCTGATCGGGATTCCAGGTGATCGCCTCGATATTCTCGCCCAGCGTCCTGCCGGTCACGGTCATCGGATTGCCATCGAGGAAGCCGCCGGCAAGCAGCGTCTTCATCACCATATAGACGCCGCCAGCATCGTGCATGTCCTTGGCGACATAGTTCCCACCGGGCTTGAGATCAGCGATATAAGGCGTTGATTTGAATATTTCCGCAACATCGAACAGATCGAAATCTATACCGCATTCATGCGCCATGGCCGGCAGGTGCAGCGCGCCGTTGGTGCTGCCGCCGGTGGCAGCGACCACCCGGGCGGCATTCTCGAAGGCGGCGCGGGTGCAGATGTCGCGGGGACGCAGGTTCGCCGCCAGCAGTTCCATGACCTGCCGTCCGGCGGCGCGCGCAATTTCCTCGCGCGATTTATAAGGAGCTGGTGCCATATTGCTGTTTGGAAGTGATAATCCTATTGCCTCTCCGACACAGGCCATGGTGTTGGCGGTGAACTGGCCGCCGCAGGCGCCATGGCCGGGGCAGGCCGCCTTCTCGATCGCGGTCAACTCGCTCAGCGGGCAGGCGCCGGCCGAATAGCGGCCGACCACCTCGAACACGTCCTGCACGGTGAGATCGCGGTCGTGATAGCGGCCGGGAAGGATCGAGCCGCCATAGACGAAGATCGAAGGCACGTTGAGCCGCAGCATCGCCATCATCATGCCCGGCAGGCTCTTGTCGCAGCCCGCGAAGCCGACGATCGCATCGTAGCAATGGCCGCGCATCGACAATTCGACCGAATCGGCGATGACCTCGCGGCTGACGAGGCTCGACTTCATCCCCTGGTGGCCCATGGCGATACCGTCGGTGACGGTGATGGTGTTGAACCGCCGCGGCGTGCCGCCATTGCCGATCACACCCTCGCGGCAGATATCGGCCTGGAAGTCGAGCGTCGTGTTGCAGGGCGCGCTGTCGTTGCCGGCGCTGACCACCGCGACGAACGGCCGGGCGATCTCCTCCTCGGTCATTCCCATGGCGTAGTAGTAGGAACGCTGCGGCGCGCGCTCCGGCCCGACCGAGACATGGCGGCTGGGCAGGCGGGATTTGTCGAACTGGCGGGTCATGCGAAACTCCAAGGAAGCCGGCGCGCTTTCGGACCGAAGCCTGTCCCGGTCAAGGCTCAGCCGAGCCGAAGTGCGATCGCATTGGCGATCCGCGCCAGCCGCGCCCCCCAGATCGCCTGGCCCGCGGCGTGGCCGATCTCGTCCTGCCGGATCTCGATGCCGAGATAGGGCCGGCCTTCCGCCTCGGCATGGCGGTCCATCGTCGCGTTGAGCGTCCGGCCTGAATAGGGCTGCTGGTCGCCGACGTGGAGGCCCTCGGCGGCGAGCATCGGCAGCGCCAGCCGCGCCGCGCGATCATCGGCGTTGTACAGCACCCCCACGTGCCACGGGCGCGGCGGGGCGGCGGGATCGGCGAGCGCGGGGGTGAAGCTGTGCAACGAGACGATCAGCGCCGGCGGCACCGCGTCGAGCAGCCCGGCAAGCGCGGCGTGATAGGGCCGGTGGACCCGCGCCAGCCGCGCCGCACGCCCTTGCGCATCGATCATATTGCCGGGAATCGCATGGCCGTCGCTGGTGAGCGGGACAAGTTCGGGGCAGTCCTCCTCGCGGTTGCAGTCGCAGACAAGGCGGCTCACCGTGCCGAGGAAGGCGGCGATCCCCGGACGCGAGGCCATCGCCTCCGCCACCGCGGCAACGCCGATGTCGATCCCGACATGCGCGTCGAGCAGCGCCGGATCAATGCCAAGGTCGATATCGGGCGGCACGTCGTTTCCCGCATGGTCCGAAACGACGAGGATGCCGCCGAAGCGCGGCTCGCCAAGGATGCGGAAAGGGCGTCCGTTCACCTGAGCGCGCCCGTCATTTGCCACCACGCGGGATGGCGCGCCACGATCGTCGCCGCGGCCTCGTCGCGCCGGGTGACGTCATCAAAAAGCGCAAAACAGGTCGCGCCCGAGCCCGACATGCGCGCAAGCCAAGGCGCGTGCGTGCCGAGCGCGGCAAGCACCGCGGCGATCTCGGGGCAAAGCGCGATTGCCGGGGTTTCGAGGTCGTTGCGCCCGTGAAGCGCGATCGCGCGCGCACTCCCTTCGGGCATCGGCCCGCGATCGACGCCATCCCAGCCGCGAAACACCGGTCCGGTCGCCACAGGCAGCCGCGGATTGACCAGCAGCACCGGGCAGCCGGCAAGATCCTCGGGGCCGGGCGCGAGTTCGGTGCCGGTGCCGCGGCCGAAAATGCTGCGGCTGGCGATGCAGGCGGGCACATCGGCGCCAAGCCGCGCGGCGATCGCCTCCCAGCCTTCGGGCAGGCCCTGCGCACGTTCGACCAGCCGGAACAGCGCCCCGGCATCGGCCGAACCGCCGCCCAGCCCCGCCGCCACTGGCAGACGCTTGTCGAGATGCAGCCGCCAGCGCCGCCCGCGCGCCAGCGGACCGAGCGCGTCGAGGAGGATGTTGGACGAGCCGGCCAGAGCGGCACCGAACTCGCCTTCGATAGTCAGACTATCCTCGCGGGCGCGCGATCCGGTGAGGACATCGCCGCCATCGACGAAGGCGAACAGCGTTTCGAGCAGGTGAAACCCGTCCTCGCGCCGCCGCCGGATGTGCAGCGCCAGGTTGATCTTGGCCCAGGCGATCTCGGTGAGCGGCGATGACGTCAAGCCGCGCGCTCACATATTGGGATAATTAGGCCCGCCGCCGCCTTCGGGCGCGACCCAGACGATGTTCTGCGTCGGATCCTTGATGTCGCAGGTCTTGCAGTGGACGCAGTTCTGGGCGTTGATCTGGAGCCGCGGCGCGCCTTCCTCAAGCCCAAGGAACTCATAGACCCCGGCGGGGCAATAGCGCGCCTCGGGTCCGGCATAGACGGGCAGGTTGACCCGCGTCGGCACCGCGGCATCCTTGAGTTGCAGATGGCAGGGCTGGTCCTCCTCGTGATTGGTGAAGGACAAGGCGACCGAGGACAGCCGGTCGAAGGTGATGACGCCATCGGGCTTGGGATAGGCGATCGGCTTATAGAGATCGGCGCGCTGGGTCTGCGAGGCGTCGGTCGGATGCTTCATCGCCGGGAAGATCGGCAGCTTCAGGGCGCGCAGCCACATGTCGATATTGGCGAGCGCCGAGCCGAACAGGTCGCCGTTGAACTTCGCCGCCAGCGGCTCGGCGTTCTGGACGAGCTTGAGCTCGTCGGCGATCCAGCTTGAACGCACCGCCGCGTCATATTCGCCAAGCTCGTCATGCTCGCGCCCGGCGGCGATGGCCGCGGCAATCGCATCGGCGGCGAGCATCCCGCTTTTCATCGCGGTATGGCTGCCCTTGATCCGCGGCACGTTGACGAAACCCGCCGAGCAGCCTGCCAGCACCCCGCCGGGGAAGGCAAGCCTCGGCACCGATTGCCAGCCGCCCTCGTTGATCGCCCGCGCACCATAGGACACGCGCCTTCCGCCTTCGAGCACCGCGCGGATCGCGGGATGCGTCTTCCAGCGCTGGAATTCCTCGAACGGATAGACGTAAGGGTTCTTGTAATCGAGCGCGGTGACGAAGCCGAGCGCGACCTGGTTGTTCGCCTGGTGGTAGAGAAAGCCCCCGCCCCAGCTGTCGCTTTCCGAAAGCGGCCAGCCCTGGGTGTGAAGCACCCGGCCCGGAACGTGCCGGTCGGGATCGATGTCCCACAATTCCTTGATGCCGATGCCGTAGATCTGCGGCTGGCAATCGCTTTCGAGATCGTAGCGGGCCTTCAGCCGCCTGGTGAGATGCCCGCGCGCGCCTTCGCAGAACAGCGTATATCTGGCGAGCAGGTTCATGCCGGGCTGGAAATCGCCCTTGTGGCTGCCGTCCTTCGCCACGCCCATGTCGCCGGTCTGCACGCCGATGACCCGCTCGCCGTCGAACAGCACCTCGGCGGCCGGAAAGCCGGGGAAGATCTCCACCCCCAGTTCCTCGGCCTTGCCCGCGAGCCAGCGGCACAGATTGCCAAGGCTGCCGGTGTAGGTGCCATGGTTCGACATGAAGCGCGGCATCAGCACGTGCGGCACCGCGAAATGGCGGTTTTTCGAAAGGAACCAGTGCCAGTTGTCGGTCACCGGCGTCTGCGCCATCGGGCAGCCATCCTCGCGCCAGGCGGGGAGCAATTCGTCGAGCGCCCTGGGATCGACGACCGCGCCCGAGAGGATATGGGCACCGATTTCCGAACCCTTTTCGAGGATGCACACCGAAAGCGCGGCATTCGCCTGCTTCAGCCGGATCGCCGCGGCAAGGCCGGCGGGGCCGCCGCCGACGATGACGACGTCGTAAGGCATCGATTCGCGTTCGCTCATCCGCTGGTCCCTTTGCTTGCCCACCTGTTCGCCAAGCTGCCGGGGAGCCTTGATTGCTGAGGGCCAAGAGGTCAAGACCCGGCCATGACCACGCCCGATGCCAGCACGATTCCGGACGCGCTCGCCGCCGCGCTCGCCTGGTGGCGTGCGGCGGGCGTCGAGGACGGCTTCGAGGATACGGCAAGATCGTGGATCGCCCCGGCGTCCGCCGCTCCCGAAGCGCTCCCGGCGGCGAAGGCCGCGCCGGATGCACCGCCGCCGCCGCCGGCCGAACCACCGGCGATCGGCGGCCCCGACGCGCAATGGCCGGTGGCGCTTGCCGATTTCGCCAGCTGGTGGCTGCGCGAACCCTCGCTCGATCCCGGCCGCACGCATGATCGCGTCGCGCCGCGCGGGCCGGCGGCGGCGGCACTGATGGTGATCGTTCCCGAACCCGAGCGCGAGGACGGCGAACGGCTGCTTTCGGGTCCACGCGGCGAGTTGCTCGGCGCGATGCTGAAAGCGATGGGGCATGGCGAGGACGCGGCCTATCTGGCAAGCGCGCTTCCCCGTTTCACCCCCGGCGCGGATTGGCAAGCGCTGCGCGACGCGGGGCTCGGCCGGCTGCTGCTTCACCACATCGGCATCGTCGCGCCGCGCCGGATCCTCGTGTTCGGACAGGCGCTTGCCGGGCTCTTCGCAACCGATTCCCACAGATCATCGCTTTCCGGCCACGACCCGGCGCAAAAGCCTGCGGTTTTACCATTAATTTACCATGAGAATCGCAGCGTGCCGCTGCTGGTGGCACATGATCTGGGCGTGCTGCGCGATCGGCCGTTCGCCAAGGCGGCTTTCTGGCGGCAGTGGCTTGCGTGGAGTGAAGGATAGCGGCCGGGCACGTCCCGGTCGGGATCGGGGCGGGTTTATGGCAGGACGACCGGGATTGAAGCGATGGCACGGCGCAGCCGCCACCCTGTGCGCGGCGCTCGGCTGCCTTTCGGCGCCAAGCCCGGCCGTCGCCAACAGTGCGGCGGCGGCCTATTTCGCCGGCCGTGCCGAGCACAGCGCCGTGCCCGCCTTGCTCAGCGAAAGCGACCGCAGCTGGTACAAGGCGCTGTTCGCGGCGATCCGGCAGCAGGACTGGACCACCGTACAGGCGATGTTCGATGCCCGGCCCGACGGCCCGCTGCATGCCGTTGCCCGCGCCGAATATTATCTCGCGCCCGGATCGCCGCGCATCGAACTCGACCGGCTGAACCAGTGGCTCGCTATCGGGGCCAACCTTCCCGAGGCCGAGAGCATCGCCGCGCTGGCCGTGAAGCGCGGCGCAACCGAATTGCCGTTGCTCCCTCAGCCGCAGATCCTCGTCCATCTCCCCGAGCCGCCGCGCCGCAGCCGCCCGCATGACATCGCCGATGGCACCATGCCGGCAACGGTCAGCGCCGCCATCCTCGAACAGATCAAGGCCGACAATCCCGACGGGGCAAAGCTGCTGCTCGACGGGGTCGATGCGACGCTCAGCGCCGATGCCCGCGGCGAATGGCGCCAGAAGGTGGCGTGGAGCTACTACATCGAGAACCGCGACGCCGATGCCTATGCGCTGGCGGTGAACGCGGCGACCGGCGCCGCCGATCCGGCGCAGCCCGCCGCAACCCCGG
>JAGWPW010000085.1 GCA_028870315.1 Sphingomonadales bacterium
AATCTTTAAAAGGTTGTTGCTTGTAGTTGTGCTGTGGATTGCGGGGACGGTGCGCCCTTGCCCGATTTGTGCGGCGGTGAACAGGCCTTTGCCGGCACGCGAATCGCGCCGGCATCGGGTCAAGCCTTTGTTGTTCGCCCTGTCCCCAGCCTGTGGATGGTGCTGTCCCCATGTCCAGAACCCTTGCACGGCCGCGCCGATGTCGGGGAGGGTTTGGGTGCCTGCAATTGTCACCGGCTGCGTCCCGTGGTTTATGCGGTGCTTGTCCACAAGTTTGCGTGATCATGCCGCGGCTGCACCTTCATCTCCTTTCGGATTCGACCGGCGAGACGCTGGAGATGATCGCCAAGGCGGCGCTCTCGCAATTCGACGATTCCGACGTGATCCGCCACTTCTGGCCGATGGTGCGCTCGCAGCAGCATCTCGACCGCATCCTGGCCGATATCACCGCCAATCCCGGCCTTGTCCTGTTCACCATGGTCAGCCATGAGATCCGCGGGTTGCTCGAGGATCGCTGCCGCGCGCTCGGACTGCCCGCGGTGCCCGCGCTCGACGCGGTGCTGAGCGCGCTTGAGGATATGCTCGGCCAGCCGGCGAAGGCGCGGCCGGGCCGCCAGCATGTACTCGATGCGGCCTATTTCGCGCGGGTCGAGGCGATCCAGTTCACCATCGCGCATGACGACGGGGTGGCCTGGGAGGATTGGGAAGCGGCAGATATCGTGCTTGCCGGCGTGTCGCGCAGTTCGAAGACGCCGACCAGCATCTATCTCGCGAACCGGGGCTACAAGGTCGCCAATATTCCGATCGTCGTCGAAAGCCCGCCACCGCCCGCGCTGTTCGGGTTGCGCTCGCCGCTCATCGTCGGGCTCACCACCGCCCCCGAACGGCTGATCCAGGTGCGGCGCAACCGCCTGCTCTCGCTCAGCCAGACCCCCGACACCGCCTATGTCGATGTCGCCCGCGTCACCTCCGAGGTGCACTATGCGCGGCGGATGTTCGCCGATAACGGCTGGCCGGTGATCGATGTCACGCGCCGCTCGATCGAGGAGACTGCGGCGGCGATCATCAACCTGCTGAAGGAACGCGAGGTTATTTCCACAGATAACATATTGGGAACAAAACCGATTTGAGCGCTTCTCCAGAAGATTTGAACAGCCTTGTCCTCGCCTCGGCCAGCGCGTCGCGGCGCGCGATGCTCGATGCTGCCGGGGTGGCGCATATCGCCTGCCCCGCCGGGCTCGACGAACGCGCGCTCGAGGACGAACTTGCGCCGCAAGGACCGGCGGCGATCGTCACCGGCCTTGCCGTCGCAAAGGCGCGGGCGGTTGCCGGGATGCATCCCGGGCGGATCGTCCTTGGCAGCGATTCGCTGGTCGAGGTCGATGGCAGGCGCTTTGCCAAGCCCGGCTCGCGCAGCGAGGCGGCGGCGCATCTGCGCGCGTTTTCCGGCCGCAGCATGGCGCTTTTCAGCGCGGCGGCGCTGGTTCGCGATGATTCCCTGCTGTGGCGCTGCCACGATCGCGCGGCGCTTGGCGTGCGGGTGCTTTCGGGGGAATTCATCGCCCGCTATCTCGATGCCGAATGGCCGGCTGTGGCCGGCTGTGTCGGCGTCTTCCGGATCGAGGCGCGGGGGGTGCAATTGTTCGACAGCATCGAGGGCAGCCATTTCACCGTGCTCGGCATGCCGCTGCTGCCGGTGCTCGCGGCGCTGCGCGTGCATGGGGTGATCGGCGCATGACCACCGCTGACGAGCCGCCGCTGCCGTTGCTCGCCGGGCTCATCGGCTGGCCGGTGGCGCAATCGAAGTCGCCGGTCATTCACGGATACTGGCTGGCGCGGCTGAGGATCGACGGCCACTACATCCGCCTGCCGGTCGCGCCGGGCAAGGTGGCGGGTGCGCTGCGCGGCATGGTCGCGCTCGGTTTCGCCGGGGTGCAGGCGACGATGCCGCACAAGCGTGCCTGCTTCGATCTCGTCGATCGGCTCACCCCGGCCGCGCGGGCGCTCGGCGCGGTGAACACGGTGATCGTCGAAGCCGATGGCGCGCTGACCGGCGAAAACACCGATCTTGCGGGCTTTCTCGAACCGATTGCCGATCTCGATCTCGCCGGCGAACCGGTAACGGTGCTCGGCGCGGGTGGCGCGGCGGCAGCGGTGGTCGCTGGCGCGATCGCGCGTGGTGCGCGGCAGGTGGCGATCGTCAACCGCTCGAGCGAGGGCATCGAGCGGTTGCGCCGCGATCTCGGCGACCTGCTCGCCGGCTGCGAGATCATTGCCGCGGGCTGGGACAAGGCGCAGGCGCTCGCCGACCGCAGCCGGCTGGTGGTCAACGCCAGTTCGCTCGGCATGGACGGATTTCCCGATCTGCCGCTGGCGGTGGAAACGCTGCGCGATGACGTGGTGGTCTATGATATCGTCACCCATCCGCATGAAACGCAGCTGCTGCGCGCCGCCGCCGCGCGCGGATTGCGCCGGCATGACGGGCTGGAAATGCTCGTCGGGCAGGCGCGCGAGGCGTTTCGCCGCTTCTACCGCGCCGACCCGCCGATCGATGCCGACGCCGAATTGCGTGCACTGCTGCTGGCGGCATGAGCCGGCCCTACATCCTTGGCCTCACCGGCTCGATCGGCATGGGCAAATCGACCGTCGCTGCGATGTTCCGCGCCGCCGGGGTGCCCGTGTTCGATGCCGATGCCGAGGTCCATCGCCTGCAAGGCCCAGGCGGGGCATTGCTGCCGGCGATCGAGGCGGCCTTTCCCGGCACCACTGGCGGCGATGGCGCCGATCGCGCGAAGCTCGGCGCCGCGGTCTTCGGCAATGCGGAAGCGCTCGCCCGGCTCGAAGGTATCGTCCATCCTGCGATCGCACAGGCGCGCGCACGCTTCCTTGCCGAGCATGCGGGCGCGCCGCTCGTCGTCTTCGACATTCCGCTGCTGTTCGAGAAAGGCGGCTGGCAGGGGGTCGATGGCATCGCCGTGGTCTCGGCCCCGCCCGCGGCGCAGCGTGCGCGCGTGCTGGCGCGGCCAGGGATGAGCGCGGAGAAATTCGCCGCGATCCTCAAGCTCCAACTGCCCGATGCGGACAAGCGCCGCCGCGCCGATTTCGTCATCGACACCGGCGGATCGCTTGCCAGCACCGAAGCGGCGATCACCGCGCTGGTGAAGCGGCTGAGTGCCAGCGCGGCATGATGCCGCGGCTTTTTCTCTTCGGCCTGGGCTATGCCGGCGAGCGCATTGCGGCGCTGTTCGCGCAGCAGGGGTGGGAGATCGTGTCCACCGGCAGCGCGGGCACCCTGTCCTTCGATGACGAGGCCACCGTCCGCCTTGCGCTGGCCGATGCGCGCCATGTCCTCTCCTCGGTGCCGCCCGCCGGCGATGGCAGCGATCCGGTGCTGGCGCGCTTCGGCGATGCGCTGGCGGGAAAGGCGCTTTATTATCTCTCCTCGACCGGGGTCTATGGCGATTGCGGCGGCGCCTGGGTCGATGAAAGTGCGCCGATCGGTTCCGGGCGCCGCACCGCGCGGGTGGATGCCGAGCGCGGCTGGCTGGCGCTTGGCGCAAGGACCTTGCGCCTTCCTGGCATCTACGGGCCGGGACGCAGCGCGCTCGATCGGGTTCTGGCCGGGCGTGCGCATCGGCTCGACCTGCCGCAGCAGTGTTTCAGCCGGATCCATGTCGAGGATATCGCGCGCGGGGTCTGGGCGGCCCGCGATGCGCCGCCCGGCGCCTATAACCTTGCCGACGATTGCCCTGCGAGCCAGAATGCGGTGGTCGAAGAGGCGTGCCGGCTGCTTGGCCTGCCGCCGCCCGCGCTTGTTTCGCTGGATGCGGCGGCGCTTTCTCCGGTGGCGCGCGGCTTTTATACCGAGAATCGCCGCATCGCCAACGGCAAGGCGAAGCGGGTGCTCGGCTGGCGCCCGCTCTATCCGGGCTACCGCGAGGGGCTCGCCGCGCTATGGGCCGCCGGACAGCGCGAGCACGAGGCCGGCAAGCGCGATTCCCGCGCCCCATCCCGCGAGCGTGCTCCAGCGATAGGCTTCGAACAGGGTGGATAACCCCATCGCGATCACCGGCACCGCCACCCCGTTATAGGCAGCGCGGCCCGCACCCAGCCTGCGGATCAGCGCGAAATAGAGCGGGAAGGTCACCACCGAACCGGCAAGCGCGAGATAGGCGGTTCCCGCCCAGAAGCCCGCGCCGCCGGCGAGGCGGGGCAGGCCATCGCTCGCGACGGCGATCGCGGCATCGGCGCAGACCCCGGCCAGCATGGCCCAGGCGATGAGGGTGGTCAGCGGTTCGCGGCGCGCGGCATCGCTCGCCTGGAGGACATTCGCCGCCGACGCGCACAACAGTCCGGCAAGGGTGAGCATCAGCCCCGCAATCACCCCGGCATCCGGCGGTGCCAGCCGGTATTCGTGGAGCAGCAGCAGCGCGATCCCGACCAGCGCGACCAGCGATCCTGCAAGAAAGCGCGGGCCTTGCCGCACGCCGAGGAAAATCCGCGAGGCCAGCGCATTGGGCACCATGAGCAGCGCATAAAGCACCGCCACCAGCCCCGAGGTCAGATGCTGCTCGGCACGATAGACGAACTGGAAATTGCCGCAGAACTGCGTCGCCCCGACCAGCACCGCGAGCCGCGCGCCCGCGCGCGACAGGGTCAGCCGATCGCCGCGCCACCACGCCAGCAGGAACAGGCAGGGGCAGGCCAGCGCGAAGCGGAAGGCAATCGCCCAGGCGGCGGGCTCGGCCGAGATCTGCTGGCGGATGACCAGCCAGGTCGATCCCCAGATCAGCGCCACCAGCACGAAGGCGGCGGCGGCCGCGCCGCGACCAAGGCTGCCGGCGGTATTGTCCTGTGGTGATGGCATCGCCTATCGGGATGCACGGCGTCGCGGCGCCGCGTCAACCGGCAGGATGAATGGATTGCCCATGGACATCACGATCACCCGCCACGGGTCGCGCAATTCGGGCGAATATCACGCGCATGTCGCCGGCCATCGGGAGATCGGGCGGCTGACCTGGACGCGCGACGGCGATATCCGCATCGTCGATCATACGCTTGTCCCTGCGGCGATCGGCGGGCGCGGGGTGGCGGCGCGGCTGGTCGAGGCGATCATCGCCGATGCGCGCGCCGAAAATTTCCGCATTCGCCCCGATTGCAGCTATGTCGCGCTTGCCTTTAGCCGGCATCCCGAATGGGCTGATCTCCGCGCTGTGCCCTGACCAGATGCCCTAACCCGATGTTTGCAATCGCCTGTTAGGGGGTGGCCGAAAGCAGGATTTCGAAGCGATCATGGCTATTCTCGTCACCGGCGTTGCCGGCTTCATCGGCTACAGCCTTGCTGAGCGCCTGCTTGCGCGCGGCGACAGCGTCATCGGCGTCGATTGCGTCAACGCTTACTACGATGTCCGGCTGAAGGAGGACCGGCTTGCCCGGCTGCGCGCGGCGGGCGGCGCGCGCTTTGCCTTCCACCGCCAGGATTTCGCCGATTATGCAGGGCTGTGCGCCAGTCTGGAGCGGGCCGAGTTCGACCGGATCGTCCATCTGGGCGCGCAGGCCGGGGTTCGCTATTCGATCGAAAACCCGCATGCCTATCTTTCGGCCAATCTTGCCGGGCACCTCAACCTCCTCGAACTCGCGCGCCACCGGGGCGCCGCGCATATGGTCTATGCGAGCTCCAGCTCGGTCTATGGCGGCAATGCCAAGCTGCCCTTCGCGGTCGAGGATCGCGTCGATCATCCGCTTTCGCTCTATGCCGCCACCAAGAAGGCGGACGAGCTGATGAGCGAGACCTATGCGCATCTTTATCGGCTGCCGCTGACCGGGCTGCGCTTCTTCACCGTCTATGGTCCGTGGGGCCGGCCCGACATGATGATGTGGATCTTCACGCGCAAGATCCTCGCCGGCGATCCGATCCCGGTGTTCAACCATGGCGACATGTACCGCGACTTCACCTATGTGGACGACATCGTCAGCGGGGTCATCGCCTGTCTCGACAATCCCCCGCCCGATGACGGGCTGGCCAAGGCCGGCGGATCGACCAAGCCGCACCGGCTCTACAATATCGGCAATCACCGCAGCGAGCCGCTGCTACGCGTCGTCGAAATTCTCGAAGCCGAATGCGGGCGCCGGGCGGTGATCGATTTCCAGCCGATGCAGCCCGGCGACGTGCGGCAGAGTTTCGCCGATATCGGGGCGATCGCCCGCGACCTGGGCTATGCGCCAACCACCAGCATCGACGCCGGCGTCCCGAAATTCGTCGCCTGGTACAAGGGCTATCACGCAAGCTGAACCGGCGTTCGGGCGCGTGCTCGCCGTGGACAAGCCGGCCGGCGCCCCTTGCGCGGCCGGGCGCGGCTGCGCCATCTGCCCGTCATGGCGATACTCAGCGACCGCTGGATCCGCGCGGCTGCGCAGACGCAGGGCATGATCGAGCCCTTCGTCGAGAACCAGCGGCGCGACGGCTGCATCTCCTACGGCCTGTCGTCCTATGGCTATGATGCAAGGGTCGCCGATGAGTTCAAGATCTTCACCAACGTCGACAGCTCGGTGGTCGATCCGAAGAACTTCGATCCGAAAAGCTTCGTCGATCGCAAGACCGATGTCTGCATCATCCCGCCCAATTCCTTCGCGCTTGCCCGCACGGTCGAATATTTCCGGGTGCCGCGCGATGTGCTGGTCATCTGCCTTGGCAAAAGCACTTATGCGCGCTGCGGAATCATCGTCAACGTCACCCCGCTCGAACCGGGCTGGGAAGGGCATGTGACGCTGGAATTCTCCAACACCACGCCGCTGCCGGCGCGCATCTATGCGCACGAGGGTGCCTGCCAGTTCCTGTTCCTCCAGGGCAACGAACCCTGCGAGGTCAGCTATGCCGAGCGCGCGGGCAAGTATATGGGTCAACGCGGAGTCACCCTGCCGCGGCTGTGATCCGCGCGCAGACCATCGGGAGAGCTGCGATGACCGTCGAAGACCTGCTGGCCCGCGAGGCGATCCGCGACACCATGGCGAAATACAACGTCTCGGGCGATCGGCTGAAGGTCGAGGATTATGTCGCCTGCTTCACCGAGGACGGGGTCATCCAGTCCGAGCGCGCGCCGGGCGATTTCATCTTCCGCTATGCCGGGCGCGCGGAGATTCTCGCCTGGCAGACGCGCTGGCGCAATCGCGAACCTGGCCAGGACACGGTGCATGGCGCAAGCTTCGTGCGGCACAATCTCTCGACCTCGAAGATCGACCTGACCGGGCCGACCACCGCCCGCGCGCGCACCTATTGGGTTGCCTGGACCGATATCGGGCCTGACCATTCGGGGGTCTATCTCGACGATTTCGCAAAAGTCGGCAAGGAATGGCTGATCGCGCTGCGACGGGTGCGGCGCGACTGGTCGGCGCCGAACAGCCTTTTCGTGCGGGCGATCGAAAACACCAGCGCCTGAAACAGTTTCGTCGCGCCAGGATGGCAGAAACCCGCGACCGGCATGCGCGTTACCGTCATGCCGCTAAGCATCGCGGGCGATGCTCTGGGCAAGGGATTACGATGAGCGCCGACCAGATCACCACCGTTGCCGAATTGATGCAGGAAAGCGGGGTCGCCTTCGGCACCAGTGGCGCGCGCGGGCTGGTCAGCGCGATGACCGACCGTGTGTGCCATGGCTATACCGCGGGCTTTCTCGGCTATCTTGCCGAGGAGGGCGAGTTCGCGCCGGGGGGGCGCGTGGCGCTTGCCGGCGATCTGCGCCCCAGCACCCCGCGCATCCTCGCCGCCTGCGCGCAGGCGATCCGCGCCATGGGCGGACAGCCCGAATTCTGCGGCTATGTGCCGACGCCGACGCTCGCCCTGCACGCCTTCGCGCAGGCGATCCCGTCGCTGATGGTGACCGGCAGCCATATCCCCGACGATCGCAACGGCATCAAGTTCTACCGCCCGCATGGCGAGGTGCTGAAATCGGACGAGGCGGGAATGAGCCGGCAGGAGGTGCGCTTTGCGGGGCACGCCTTCGATGCCGCCGGCATGGCGCGCAACCGCGTGCCGCTGCCGGCGATCACCGCGATCGAGGCCCCCTATCTGCGGCGTTATCGCGACTGGTTCGGCGCGGGCGCGCTCGCCGGGTTGCGGCTTGGGGTCTATCAGCATTCGGCGGTCGGCCGCGATCTTCTGGTTGCGATCCTTGAGGCGCTGGGTGCCGCGGTCGTGACGCTCGGCCGTGCGGAGCGCTTCGTGCCGGTCGATACCGAGGCGGTGCGCGAGGAGGACATCGTGCTGGCGCGGCAATGGACGCGCGAATTCGGGCTCGATGCCATCGCCTCGACCGATGGCGATTCGGACCGGCCGCTGCTGTGCGATCACAAGGGCGAGTGGCTGCGCGGCGATGTGCTCGGCGTGCTGTGCGCCAGCGCGCTCGGCGCTGATGCGGTGGTCACTCCGGTCAGCAGCAACAGCGTGCTCGAAGCGACCGGCGCCTTTCCGGTGACCGCGCGCACCCGGATCGGCTCGCCCTATGTCATCGCCGAAATGGCGGCGCAGGCAAAGGCCGGGCACCGCCGCGTCTGCGGCTATGAAGCCAATGGTGGCTTCCTGCTCGGCAGCGACATCGCCGAGGACGGGCGGTGCCTCGGCGCCCTGCCGACGCGCGATGCGGTGCTGCCGATCGTCGCGGTGCTCGCGGCGGCGCGACCGGGCAGGCTCGCGGACATGGTGGCCGCGCTGCCGCCGCGCGTCACCTTCAGCGAACGCATCGCCGATTTCCCGACCGCCGACAGCCAGGCGCTGATCGCCTGCCTGACCGCCGGCAGCCAGGCCGAGCAGCTCGCGCGGCTGAGCCGCTATTTCGGTGCGCTGGCGGGCGAGGCGCAGGCGATCGATCGCACCGATGGCTTGCGCGTCCGCTTCGCGCGGGGCGACATCATCCATCTGCGCCCTTCGGGCAATGCGCCTGAGCTGCGCTGCTATACCGAGGCGAGCAGCGGCGCGCGTGCGCAGCTTCTCAATGCCGAGGCGCTGGCGGTGGTCCAGGGGCCGCTGTCGCGCGCGATGCGCGCGCGCGACCGGGTCGGCTGACCGTTCTGACGCCGCGCCATTGTCCGCCTATCGCCAGGGCGCGGCGATTGTGCCATGGTTGGCGCGGGATCAAGCGCCGAAGGTTGCAAGCTCGCCATGCCGCTCCGCAAGATCGCCGAACATCTGCCCTTCCTGCGCCGCTATGCGCGGGCGCTTACCGGGTCGCAGGCGCTGGGCGACGGCCTTGTCCGCCAGCTGCTCGAAGCGGCGCTGGCCGACCCGGCGCTGCTCGCCGAGATCACCGCCTGCCGCGTCGCGCTTTACACCGGCTTCACCCGGCTGTGGTCGGCGGGCGGTGTCGCACCGGTGGCGGAGGAAGGCATGCGCGGCGCGCATGAACGCGCCGCGCATGATCGCCTTGCCCGCGTCACCCCGGAAAGCCGCCAGGCGCTGCTGCTGATGACGCTCGAAGATTTCACGATTGCGGAGGCGGCACGCATTCTCGGCCGCTCCGAAGGCGAGGTGTCGAGGTTGAGCGCCGAGGCGATCGCGCGGATCGAGCGCGAATCGGCGACCAGCGTGCTCATCATCGAGGATGAGCCGCTCATCGCCATGCAGATCGAGCATCTGGTCCGCGATCTCGGGCACCGGGTCGTCGGCATCGCCGCCACCCGCGCGCATGCCGAGGCGCTTTTCGCCGAACATGCCCCCCGGCTGGTGCTGGCCGACATCCAGCTTGCCGATGGCAGTTCGGGTATCGACGCCGTCGATCACATGCTCGAATCGCGCGATGTTCCGGTGATCTTCATCACCGCCTATCCCGAAAAGCTGCTGACCGGCGACCGGCCCGAGCCCAGCTTCCTGATCGCCAAGCCGTTTCAGGAAGCAACCGTGCGCGCCGCGATCAGCCAGGTGCTGTTCTTCGGAACCAGCCGTCCGCTGCCTGCGCGCAGTGGCTGAAGGCGACGCGAACCGCATCGCTTCGCAAGCCGCCTTCCCCATGCTTTTCCCCTATCTCTCCTTGGTGGCGCTGAAGGCGAGCTCGGGGTTGCGTTCCTGCTGATAGCCCACGTCCCAGGCCGATCGCGCGAGGAACACCGGGTCGCCGTCGCGGTCCTTCGCCAGACTGGCCTTGTTGAACTCGGCAAAGCCCGCGAGCACTGCGGGCGCGCCCTTCAGCCAGCGCGCGGTCTCGAAAGGCGCGGGTTCGAGCATCGCTGCGACCTTGTATTCGGCCTCCAGCCGCGAAACCAGCACTTCGAGCTGGAGCTGGCCGACAACCCCGACGATCCATTGCGCGCCGACCTCGGGGTAGAACACCTGAATGACGCCTTCCTCCGATAGATCGTCGAGCGCTTTCCTGAGCTGTTTGGTCCTGGTCGGATCCTTGAGCGCGACCCGCCGCAGGATCTCGGGCGCGAAATTCGGCAAGCCGGTGAAGCGCACCATGTTCCTTTCGGACAGCGTATCGCCGACGCGCAGCGTGCCGTGGTTGGGAATGCCGATGATGTCGCCGGGTTCGGCGCTGTCGGCGATCTCGCGGTCCTGCGCGAAGAACAGGATCGGCGAATGCACCGCGATCGGCTTGCCAAGTCCCGAGGGCGTCAGCTTCATGCCGCGGCGGAAGGTGCCCGAAACCAGCCGCATGAAGGCGATGCGGTCGCGGTGCTGCGGGTCCATATTCGCCTGGACCTTGAAGACGAAGCCGGTCACCTCGGGGTTGTCGGGGGTGATCGTGCCCTGCTCGGAAGGCTGCGGGCGCGGCGGCGGGGCGAAGCGGGCGATGGCGTCGATCAGCTCGGAAACGCCGAAATTCTTGAGCGCCGAACCGAAATAGGCGGGCGTCAGGTCGCCGTGGCGGAAGGCGGCGACATCGAAGGCGGGATAGCCGCCGGCGGCGAGGTCGATTTCCTCGGTCATCTCGTCGGACAGGACCGGCGCATCGTCGATCCGCCCGAGGAATTCGCGCGAATCGCCCTGCGGGCGGCTCGCCTTGCGGGTCTTGAGATCGAGCACCCCCTCGAACAACCCGCCCATGCCGAGCGGCCAGCTCATCGGCGATACGTCGAGCGCGAGCGCGTCCGCCACCTCGTCGATGAGCGCGAAGGGCGAGCGCCCCTCGCGATCGACCTTGTTGATGAAGGTGATGATCGGCACCGAGCGCATCCGGCAGACTTCGAAAAGCTTGCGCGTCTGCGGCTCGATGCCCTTGGCGGCGTCGATCACCATCACCGCCGAATCGACCGCGGTGAGCGTGCGATAGGTGTCCTCGGAGAAATCCTCGTGGCCCGGCGTGTCGAGCAGGTTGAAGGTGATGTTGTCCCTCGCGAAAGTCATCACCGAGCTGGTCACCGAAATTCCGCGCTGCTGCTCGATCTTCATCCAGTCCGAGCGCGCGCGCCGCGCCGCGCCGCGCGCCTTGACCTCGCCGGCGAGATGGATCGCGCCGCCCTTGAGCAGCAGCTTTTCGGTGAGCGTGGTCTTGCCCGCGTCGGGGTGCGAGATGATGGCGAAGGTGCGGCGACTGGACATGGCCGTGCCGTTAGAGCATCGCGCAAAAAAGTGGGAACCGGTTTTTGCAAGAGACGATGCTCCAGAGCACCTTCCTGCCGGATGAAATCCGGGAAAATTTCCCGGCCGGGCCCGCCGTCATCGTCCTAACCGTGAATTAACCACAGGACGCTAAGCGGGGGCGATGATCCGCGGCTGTTCCGTTCTGCTTGCCGTGGCGCTGCTCGCCGGTTGCACGACCGCGCCCGATGACGATCTGTTCCAGCTTCCGCTCGGCGATGCTTTCATGCGGCTGCAAATGGCCGATCTTGCCGGGTTCAAGGCGGTCGAAAGCTGCGGGGCGCCGCTGTCCATCGCCACCGATCCGATCGCGCCCGACCGCATCCGCTGGCGCCTCGCCTCGGGGATCAGCGATGTCGCGACCGTCACCGTGCAGCTCACCGCCGAGGGCGACGACGCCACCCGGGTCGCGATCGACATCCCGCCCACCGCGCAGCAGCAGCCCTTTGTGGTGCGCGGCATTGCGTTGCCCCGGCCGGTGGTGCAGCAACCGCTGCGCCCGGCGGTGCAGGAGCTGGTCGCCGCCGCGCTTCAGCAGCGTCCATTCGATCCTTCGCATCTGCCGCAGGGCGGCGATGACGCCTGCGCACAGCAACGCGCGAGCAGCGCGGATGCCTCCCCGCCTGCGCAGGGAGCGGTCCCTGCGCAGAATTCCCCGCCCTCGCCGGCGGCAGCGGTCATCGGCCAGCCCGACAGCAGCGCCTTCGCGCCGACCCCGCCGCAGCCGGTGACGCAGGGTGGCACCGATCCCGCTGCGCCAAGCCCGCCGCAACCCGCGGTGACCTTCGATGCCGGCAGCGGCGGTGCGGGCGATCCGGCGGCTGCCGGCAATGAGGGCGGTAACTGAGCGTTCTCTGGGGACTGTTGCGTGATTGTGGAATCACGCATTTGCCCTATCCCCGCAGCACCCCGTCCAGCTTTGCCGCCGCGGCGGTGATCCGCGCGGCGATCGCGGCGATCGCCGGCTCGTCGAAGCTGCGCTCCTGCGGCTGGAGCGTCACTTCCACCGCCAGCGACTTCCGTCCCGCGGGCACACCACTGCCGCGAAAATCGTCGAACAGCCGGACATCGACGATCACCGCCTTGTCGGCGGCGCGCAGCGCGCGCAGCAGATCGCCGGCGGGCAGCGCCTCGGGCACGAGAAAGGCGAAATCGCGCGTCACCGCTTGCAGCGCGGGCGCGGCATAGGCGGGCCGGGTGAACACTGCGGCCGCGCGCCGCGCCGGCAGCGAATCGAGGAACAGTTCCACCGCCGCGACCGGAACGCCGATGTCGAAATGCCGCAGGAGTTCGGGATGGAGCATGCCGACGCGCGCCAGGACATTTTTCGGCCCCAGCCGCAGCGTCGCCGACTGGCCGGGATGGAATTGCGCCCCCGCCTCGCCCATGATCTGGAGGCTGGCGACGGGCGCGCCCGCCTCGGCAAGCAGTGCCAGCGCCTCTGCCTTGGCATCGAACGCATCGAAGGGCCGCGCCGCGCCGCTCGCCCAGCCGCGCGCCGCCTTTTCACCGGCAAGCAGCACGGCCAGCGTCGCGCGCTCATCCGGGCGGCCCTGCGCGTTGCGCAGGTAGCGCCGGCCGATCTCGAACAGCCGCAGCACCGGGGCGCCGCGATCGAGGTTGCGCCGTGCCGCCGCCAGCAGCCCCGGCAGCAGCGACGGGCGCATCGCCCGCATGTCGGTGCTGATCGGATTGGCGAGCAGCCAGAGCCCGTCCGTGCCCTCGATGAAAGGTTCGGCGTCACCTTCGGGGATGAACGACCAGGTGACCGCTTCATTCAGCCCGCGTGCCGCAGCCGCGCGGCGCAGCCGCCGCTCGCTGCGCTGCGCCGGGGTGGCGGTGGGGCGCGCGACGCCGGCGCGGCGCGGCAGGGCGACGCTGGCGATGCGGTCGAGCCCGTGGATGCGCACCACTTCTTCGACGATGTCGGGCGCGCCCGTGATGTCGCCTCGCCAGCCAGGCGGGGTGATCTGCCAGTCCACGCCGACGGCAAAGCCCAGTGCGGCCAGCGTCGCGCGCTGTTCGTCCTCGGCGATGGCGACGCCGCCGAGCGAGGCGGCGAGCGCGGGATCATAGGCGAGCGGCGGCGGAGGTGGCGGCGCGACCCCTGCGCGGATGACCTCTGACGGCTCGCCGCCGCAGACTTCGAGGATCAGCGCGGTGAGCAGGTCGAGCCCGGTATCGAGGAAGGTCGGATCGACCCCGCGCTCGAAACGGCTGCGCGCGTCCGAGGTGAGGTTGAGCCGCCGCCCGGTCGCGGCGATGCGCAAGGGATCGAAAAAGGCGACTTCGAGCAGCACGTCGCGCGTCTGCGCCGTGCAGCCCGAATGTTCGCCGCCCATGATCCCGGCGATGTCGTGGACGTCCCGGTCATCGGCGATCACTGTCATGGTTGCATCAAGCGTGTAGTGCCTGCCGTTGAGCGCGGTCACGCTCTCGCCGTCGCGTGCACGCCGCGCGGTGACCGCTCCGGTCAGTTTCGCGCAGTCATAGGCATGCGCCGGGCGGCCCCAGGTCAGCATCACGTAATTGGTGATATCGACCAGCGCCGAGATCGGCCGCTGCCCCGCGCTTTTCAGCCGTTCGCGCAGCCATGCCGGGCTTTCGCCGTTCGTCACGCCGCGGATGACGCGGCCGTGGAACGCCGGGCAGCCTTCGGCATCCTCGATGCGGATGGCAACCGGGCAGGGAAAGCCGCCCCTGGCCGGCGCGGTGGCGATCGGCTTAAGCTGCCCCAGCCCCGCCGCGGCGAGGTCGCGGGCGATGCCATGAACCCCCATGCAATCGGGGCGGTTGGGGGTGATCGCGACCTCGAACACCGGGTCGGCGCCGTGCCAGGCGGCGAAGCCCGTGCCGAGCGGCGCGTCGGCGGGCAGTTCGATGATCCCTTCGTGATCCTCGCCGAGATCGAGCTCGCGCGAGGAACACATCATCCCGTGCGATTCGATCCCGCGCACCGCCGCGACCTTGAGCACCATGCCGTTCGCCGGCACTACCGCGCCCGGAAGCCCGAGCACGCCGACGAGGCCGGCGCGCGCATTGGGCGCGCCACAGACGACCTGCCGCAAGGCCCCTTCGCCGACATCGACGCCGAGCAGCTGGAGCTTGTCGGCGGCGGGATGCGGCGCCGCGCTGACGATGCGGGCGATGCGAAAGCCTTCGAGCTTTGCCGCGGGGTCTTCGACGCCTTCGACCTCAAGGCCGATGGCGTTGAGCTTTGCCGCGATCGCGCTCGCGTCGGCGTCGGTATCGAGGCAGGCCCTGAGCCAGGACAGCGAGAACTTCATAGCGGCGTCCCCACCCCGCCCGACAGCGTCGGCACGTCGAGCGCGGCAAAGCCGTAATGCGCGAGCCAGCGGACATCGCCATCGAAGAAGGCGCGCAGATCGCTCATCCCGTATTTGAGCATGGCAAGGCGATCGACCCCGACCCCGAAGGCGAAGCCCTGCCATTGGTCGGGATCGAGCCCGCCCGCGGCGATGACCTTGCGGTGGACCATGCCGCTTCCCAGCAGTTCCATCCAGCCGTGCCCCGGCGCGTCGCCGCTGCCGCCGACGACGCGGCGCCCGTCCTGCCAGCTATAGCCGGTATCGACCTCGACCGAAGGCTCGGTGAAGGGGAAATAGCTGGGGCGCAGCCGCAGCACGATATCCTCGCGCTCGAAGAAGGCGGCAAGAAAGGTTTTCAGCGTCCATTTGAGATGGCCAAGGTGAATGCCGCGGTCGATAACCAGCCCCTCGATCTGGTGGAACATCGGCGTATGCGTCGCATCGCTGTCCGAGCGATAGACGCGGCCCGGCGCGATCACCCGCAGCGGCGCGCCCCCCGGTTCCTTTGCCGAAACCGCCAGCATCGTGCGGATCTGCACCGGCGAGGTATGGGTGCGCAGCAGCATCTCGCGGCCGCCCTCGTCATTTTTGGCGCCATCGCGATCGGGAAAGTAGAACGTGTCGTGCATCGCCCGCGCCGGATGGCTTTCGGGCATGTTGAGCGCGGTGAAATTGTGCCAGTCGTCCTCGATCTCGGGACCGGTGGCGACCGAAAAGCCGAGATCGGCGAAGATTTCGGCCAGCTCGTCCATCACCTGGCTGACCGGATGGACGCTGCCGCCGGCGCGTTCGGGCGCGGGCAGAGTGAGATCGACGCTTTCGCGCGCCAGCCGCGCGGCGAGCGCGGCCGCATCGAGCGCGGCCTTGCGCGCGCCGAGCGCTTCGGTGACCGCCTCGCGCAGCGCATGGATGCGCGGGCCTTGGCTGTGCCGCTGTTCGGCGTCCATCGCCCCCAGCGTCTTGAGCAGCGCCGAGATCGAGCCCTTCTTGCCGAGCAGCGCCACGCGCAACGCCTCGATCGCCGCCAGATCGGGTGCCGCGGCGATCGCGGCCAGCGCCGCACTGCCGGTTGCTTCGTAATCCACGCGTCCATCCCGGCTTTACGCGCGGGGACCGCCCCCGCCGGATCGCGGCTCCTTAAGCCCTGCGCGGAAACTTGGGCAAGGCGAAGTTTCGCAACGCGCTCGCGCGCCGCGGATCAGGCCAGGGCCTTGCCGCGCGCCCCCTGCCGCCGCCGGCCCGATGCCGGGCCCGATTTCATCACCCGCTGGCGGAACAGCGCCGAACCGAGCCGCACGCACACCAGAACCGCCAGCGCCTGCCACGCCAGAGCCAGCACATGCGGCCACAGCGAGGCGCTGACCGCCGCGCGCGCCAGCATCGCGAAGGGCGAGCTGAAGGGGATGATCACCGCCGCCAGCTCGACCATGCTTCCCGGCCGGGTCATCGCATAGCTCGCGAAGAAAAACAGCACGAGCTGGAGCATGGTCACCGGCATCGACAGCGTCTGCACGTCGCGCACGGTCGCGGCCATCGAGCCGATCGCGAGGAACACCGAGCCGAGGAGGAGATAGGCCATCGAGAAATACAGCGCGCCCAGCGCGATGAACATCGGCCATCCGACCGCCGGTGCCGCGAGCATCGGCAGCCCCTTGCCCGCGGCGAGATAGATCGCCTCGCCCGCCGCCCCCCAGAGGCAGATCGCCACCAGCGACATCGCCAGCATCGCGAACAGCTTGCCAAGGAACAGCGCTTCCAGCGGGATCGCGGCTGCCAGCACCTCGATGATCTTGTTGCCCTTTTCCTCGACGAGGTTGGAAAGGACCATGCCTGCCAGCATCATCGTCAGGAAGAACAGCGTCGTCTGCCCGGCTTTTGCGGTATCTGTCCGGCCGCTGTGAAGCGCGGCACGCGGGGTCGCGCTCGCCTGGAGCCTTACGGCAGGAAAGCTGCGGATGCCCTCGCCGCTCGCCTGCGCGGCGATCAGCGAGATCGCGCCACGCCAGCCGTCGATGCCGGCTTTCGCGCCGGTCAGCACCGGATGCGCGGCGCTGCCCGAAAGAATCGCCGCGTAAGTCGCGCCTGGCCGGCGCAGCGCGGCGGCGGCATCGAAGTCTTCGCCGGGTTTCAGCCGCCGCACCACGGTGAAATCGGGCAGGTCGGCGCCGGCCTGCGCGGCAAGCACGCGCTGCGCGGCGAGCATCGCCTCTGTATCCCGGCCGGGCATGGCGATGCCGATGAGCGTGCGGTCGGGGCCGGGTTCGGAGTGGCTGGCGACGGTTGCCGCCATCGCCACGGTCAGCACCAGCAGCATCGGCCCGAGAAGGAAGAAGATGAAGCTGCGGCTGAACAGGATCGCGGTGAAATCGCGGCGCATGACGACCAGCGCCGCGCGCAGCGTGGACAGCCTGCCGCCTGCTTCGGACATCATCACCGTCCCTCCTCGCCATTGCCCTGCTGGAGCGCCTGCGCCGCCGCCTCGCCAGCGATCGCGACAAAGGCATCGTGCAGCCCGGCGCGCTCGATCGACAGCGACAATATGCCGGCATCGCCCTCGATCAGCGCGCGCAGCAGCGGCTCGATGCCGCCTTCGGGCAGCGCGAACTGCCAGTAGCTGTTACCCGCGGCCTTCAGCGCATGGCGCGCATCGGCGGGCAGCGCCGCGCGCCAGCGCCCGTCGGCGGCACGGGTTTCGAGCTGCACCTGCGCCGGAATGCGGTCGCGCGCGACATCGACCGGGCCGGCGAAGGGCACCTTGCCGCCGGCGATGATCGCCACCTCGTCGCACAACCGTTCGGCATGGGCGATGACATGGGTGGAAAAGATCACCGTCGTGCCCTGGTCGGCAAGGCGGCGCATCAGCCTTTCGAGCTTGCCCTGGTTGAGCGCGTCGAGCCCCGAGAAGGGCTCGTCGAAAATCACCAGCCGCGGCGCGTGGACCAGCGTGCCGAGCAGTTGCACCTGCTGCGCCATGCCTTTGGAAAGCTGGCGGATCTGGCGGTCGGCAACGGGACCGAGGCCATGCTCCTCAAGCAGCGCCCGGCCGCGCCTGCGGCCCTCGGCGAGCGGCAGCCCGCGCAGCGCGCCAAGGAAGGCGATCGCCTCGCTTGCCTTCATCGCCGGATAAAGGCCGCGCTCCTCGGGAAGATAGCCGATGAGATGGGCGATGTCATGCGGGCGCTCATGCCCCAGGACGCGGCGCAGCCCGCTGTCGGGATCGATGATCCCGAGCAGCATCCTGAGCGTGGTGGTCTTGCCCGCGCCATTGGGGCCGAGGATGCCGTAGATCGTTCCCTCGGGCACCGAAAGGTTGACGCCATCGACCGCGATCGTGCCATCGAAGCGCTTGACGAGATCGCGCGCCTCGATCGCCAGCGGCCGCGCCTGCCCGGAACCATCCGCATTCGCGGCCACGCGCCATTCCCCCGGCTCGATTTTCACTGTGCGCCCCGATTACTGCCGCTTGCCTTGCCGACAAAGGCCAGATTTTGTTTAACGTTGCGCTAACGACGAGTGGGAGGCGCGCCGATTGCCGGCTCAGTCGCGCCGCAGCAGCAGCGCGCCGTAGCCATAGCCGCCGTTGCACACCGCGCTCAGCCTCGCGCCTTTCACCTGGCGTTCGCCGCCGCGGCCCCAGAGCTGGGTGCAGGCCTCGAAGGTATGGCCATAGCCATGGAAGCGCCCGCCGGAGAGCTGGCCGCCGCCGGTGTTGATCGGCAGTTCGCCGGTGAGCGCGATCCGCTCGCCGCCGTCGATGAAACCCAGCGCCTCGCCCTTGCCCCACAGGCGGATCGCCTCGCCCCACAGCACGGTATGGATCGAGAAGCCGTCGTAGATCTGGGCGTTGTCGACATCTGCCGGCGTGAAATCGGTGCGCGACCACAGCATCGCGCCGGCCTTTTCGGCGCCTGGCAGGGTGGTGAAATCGCCGGTGTGGATTCCCTGGCCCAGCCCGCCGAGCCCCATGCCGATCGCCTCGATATGGATCGGCGGGTTGGGCTGGTCCTTCGCTGTGTCGCGGTGCGAGATGACGAGCGCGGTGGCGCCGTCGATATGGGTGTCGCAATCATACAGCCGCAAGGGGGTCGAGATCATCCGCGAGGCGAGATAATCGGCGATGGTGATCGGCTTTGTGTAGATCGCATTGGGGTTCCTTGCCGCATTGCGCCGCCCGTTGACCGCGATCCAGCCGAGCTGCTCTGGCCCATAGCCGTAGCGCGCGAAATAGGCCTCGGCATAGAGCGCCCACATGTTCGCCGGCGAAACCGCGCCGAACGGCACCGTCCAGGCATTGTTGCCGTCGACGCGGGCCTGGTGGCCGGTCAGCAGCGTCGATTCGCGCGAGACGAGCCGCGCCTGCGCCTGCGCGACGGTGCGGAAGACGAGGACATGGCGGCAGATGCCGCTGGCCACCGCCATCACCGCGCCGAAGATCGCGCTCATATGCCCCGGCCCCTCATGCGTGCCCGAGCCGAGCCAGGTGCAGTCGATCCCCAGCGCGAACATCGCCTCGCCGACGCCGACGGGCGAGATGCCGCCGCCCTCGGTGCTTTTCATCGGATAGTTGGCGATGCCGTCGATGTCTTCGGGCTTGAGCCCGGCATCGGCGATCGCCGCCAGAGCGGCATCGAGCGTCAGCTCGATCGGGGCTTTCGGGCTCGGGCGCCCGACCCTGGACTGGCCGATGCCGGTGATGCGGCAGAGCTTTTCGGCAAATTCAGTCATGCGCCGCCTCCACCGGAACGAACAGCGGCAGCCACACGTCCTCGTGCCGCTCGAACCGCACCGCGACCTCCATGCCGATGTGCATCGCCTCGGGCGCGGCAAGGACGTTGCTGAACAGGTACAGCTCCTTCTGCTCGGCCAGCTCGATCACCGCGAAGACGAAGGCTTGCACCTCGTCCGATGTCCAGGCCTGGTGGTTGACGGTGAAGCTCGTCACCCGGCCGCGCCCCGAAACCGGCTCGGGGGCAAGATCGGCGCCGTGGCACTTCGGGCAGCGGGCGAGCGGGGGGTGCTGCCAATGGCCGCAAGCGCGGCAATGGCGGATGCGCAGCTTTGCGTCCTCGCCCGATGTCCAGAAGAAGGCGGTTTCGGCTTCGAGAAGCGGCAGCTTGCGGGGCACGGTCAAAACACCACTCCTGCGACCTTGAGGTCGATGATCGCATCCTCGTCATAGCCAAGGCTCGCCAGCAACTCGTCGCTGTGCGCGCCAAGATCGGGCGACTGGCCGATCGGCAGTGCCTTTCCGTCATAGAGCATCGGCAGGCTGACGAGCGGCAGTTCGAGCCCGCGCGTGCAGGTGACGTTCTGGACATAGCGATTGCCCACGACCTGCGGGTCGGCATGCATTTCGCCGACATGCTGGACGACGTCCCACTGCCCGTCCTGCCGCGCGAGGATGGCGCGCCATTCGGCAAGCGTCTTGCTGGCGAACAGCGCCTTGAGGTCGGCGAGGCATTCCTTCGTATGCGCGCGCCGCGCCGCCGCATCGACATAGCGCGGATCACTGGCAAGATCGGGACGGCCCGCGACCTCGCACAGCCGCGCCCAGTATTTGTCGGCCTGGAGCATGCACAGCGCGAGGAAGCGCCCGTCGCTGGTGCGGTAATTATAGACAAGCACATTGGCCGGCTGGTCGGCGGGCGGGCGGGCTATGGTCGCCACCTCCTGCATCGTCGCTTGCGCGATCAACCGCTGCATCGACCACATCGCGGTGGCAAGCAGCGAGACGTCGACCGTCGAGGCCTCGCCGCTGCGTTCGCGCTTGAGCAGCGCCGCCGAGATGGCGCCCGCCAGCATCGATCCCGACAGCGTGTCGCCGAAGGCGGGGCCGGGCGGGCCGACCGGGCGTTCGGCATCGGGCTCGGTCAGCGCCGAGGACACCCCGCCGCGCGCCCAGAAGGTGATCGCGTCATAGCCGCCCATGTCCGATTGCGGCCCATTGGGGCCGAGCGCGCTGCCCGAGGCATAGATGATCCGCGGAAAGCGCGCGCGGATACTTGCCTCGTCGATCTGCATCGCGCGGCGCGCGGGCGGCAGCAGGTTGGTGAGGAAGACATCGGCATCGGCGAGCAGCTTCATCAGCACCTCGCGCCCCGCCGCCTGCTTGAGATCGAGCGTGATCGAGCGCTTGCCACGGTTGTAGCTTTCCCAGGACAGATCGACCGGCAGCGCCGCGCCGAGGCCGATGGTGAGCCCGCGCAAGGGATCGCCGCTCGGCGGCTCGACCTTGATCACCTCGGCGCCGAGATCGCACAGCATGCCGCCCGCGGCGGGCACGAAGGCCCACATCGCCACCTCGACGACCTTGATGCCAGCCAGTGGCCTGGTCATTCCTCTCCCTTTCATGCCGGCTTTGCACCAGCCTAGAGGCTTGACGCGGGCGGTCAACCGGTTCCGCAGATGCGACTGAAATTTCACCATTGCGAATTTTGACAGGCAGGATAGAACCCGCGCGACATCCCGGGAGAGTGCGAATGACCGAACCGAAAGTGCCGGGAACGGTTGCCGGGGTGCTCGACCCCGCATGGTTGGGCACGGTGCTCGGCGCGCGGGTCTCCTCGGTCGAAGAGGTCGAACAGATCCGCACGGTGGCAACGAAGATCCGCTTCCTCGCACGGCTCGAATCGGGCGAAAGCCGCGCCTTGTGCCTCAAGGGGCTGCTCGACGTCGATGAGATGACCTCGCGCGGCGGCCCGACCATGGTGCGCGAGGCCGATTTCTACGAACGGGTCGCAGGCGAAGTCGCGGTGCTTGTGCCGCGCCGGGTGCGCACGGTGATCGACCGCGCCGGGCAGCAGGCGGTGGTCATCATGCGCGACCTCATCGCCGAAGGCGCGCGCTTCTGCTCGGCGCTCGAACCCTTCACCGCCGAACAGGCTGCGGCCAGCCTCGACCAGATCGCCCGCCTGCACGCCGGGCGTGGCCTGCTGGCGCGCATGGCGTGGATCGACCGCCGCATCGACCAGCTCGCCCAAGCGCGCTACATCAGCGAGGCGCAGTTGCAGGATCTGCTCGATGGCCCGCGCGGCGAACCGCTGCCGGCCGCGGTGCGGAGCGCGGCGCGGGTGATCGCGGGAATCCGCGAAGTTGCCCGGCGCGATGCGGCGCGGCCGCAATTCCTCGTCCATGGCGATGCCCATGCCGGCAATATCTTCCGCGCCGGAGGACGGCCCGGGCTCATCGACTGGCAATTGCTCCAGAGCGGCGGCTGGGCGCTCGACGTTGCCTATCATGTCTGCGCGGTGCTGCCGGTCGAGACCGCCGCCGCCGAGGAGCGCGCGCTGCTTGCCCATTACCTCGGCGAGATGAAGGCGCTCGGCCATGCCATGCCCGATGCGGACGAGGCCTGGCGGCAATATCGCGAGGCGCTGGCCTATGGCTATTATCTGTGGTCGATCACCCGCAGGGTCGATCCGGCGATCACCCACACCTTCGTCGAACGGCTCGGCAAGGCGGTGGTGCGCCATGACAGCTTCGCGCTGCTGGGGGTTGCCTGAGGGCAGGCACCGGTCTATTATGCGAACATAAATTCACCATTTAGAATTATTCGGAGAGATGGCTTGGAGCACACAGGGTTGATCGATGGCCGCCTCGTGCGGGGCGAGGGCGAGCGTTTCGCGGTCGAGAACCCTTCGGACGAAAGCCTCGTTGCCGAGCTTGCCGGCCTGTCGCTGCCGCAGATCGCCCAGGCCATCGCCTCGGCGCGCCGCGCCTTCGACGAGGGGCCGTGGCGCGGCCTGCCACGCCAGCAGCGCGCCGAAGCCACGCGCCGCTTCGTCGCCGCGCTCCACAGCCGCGCCGATCGCCTGACCGAACTCGCGGTTGCCGAGGCCGGCTGCCCGATCGCCTCGGGGACGATGGCCGCGCAGGTGAAGATGCCGCTGCGCCATGCCGACGAGGCGATCGAGCTGTTCCTGATGCTGCCCGAGGTGGAGGAGAACCCGGTGCCGCTCGCCGACCGGGTGGCGATGGGCGGGCAGGGGATGGTCCAGAGCCTGCGGCGCTATGATCCGCTTGGCGTGGTGAGCGCGATCGCCGCCTATAATGTCCCCGTGTTCACCGCCTTGTGGAAGGTGGTGCCGGGGCTGCTCGCGGGCAATTCGGTGGTGCTGCGGCCCAATCCGCTGACCCCGCTTTCCGCCATGGTCTTCGCCGAGGCGGCGATCGCGGCCGAGCTTCCGCCGGGTGTGCTCAATGTGGTGATCGAGGCGGGGCTTGAAGGCGCGCGGCTGATGACCACCGATGCCGCGATCGACATGGTGTCCTTTACCGGCTCCTGCGCGGTCGGCGCGAAGGTTGCCGAACAGGCGGCGCCCACGCTGAAGCGGCTGGTGCTCGAACTCGGCGGCAAGTCGGCGCAGATCTTCCTTCCCGATTCGGTCGAGAAGGCGGCGATGCAGTGCCTGGTGGTGGCGGTCGCGCATGGCGGACAGGGCTGCGCGCTCGGCACGCGCATCTTCGTGCCCGAGGAGCGCAAGGCCGAGGTGCTCGATGCCGCCGCGAAGCTGCTCGCCGGCCTGAGGATCGGTCCCGCGAGCGATCCCGCGACGCAGGCCGGGCCGGTTATCAACGCGGCCGCAGTCGCCCGCTGCGAACGCTTCGTTGCCGAGGCGGTGGCGCATGGCGGGCGGGTGGTCTGCGGTGGCAAGCGGCCAGCGCATCTGGCAAGCGGCCATTATTTCGAGCCGACCGTGCTCGACCTGCCCGACAATTCCAACCCCGCCGCGCAGGAGGAGATCTTCGGGCCGGTGTCGGCGGTGATCGGCTATCGCGATCTCGATCATGCGGTGGCCATGGCCAATGATTCGAAATTCGGGCTTTCGGGCTATGTCCATGGACTCGATCGCGCCGCCGCGCTCAAGGTCGGGCTGGCGATCCGCAGCGGCACGGTCAATGTGAACGCCGGCATGGCCAGCGCCTGGGCCTCCTCGGGCGGGATCAGGATGAGCGGGCTCGGGCGCGAGCGCGGGATCGAAGGCTTGCGCGCCTTCCAGCAGATGAGCGTGCTCAACCTCGGTTGAAAGGGAAGCATATGGCACAGGCCGCCACCGGCGCGAACATCGCCGCCACCGACACCATGACCAGCGACGATCCGCGCTACAAGCGGATGTTTGATGTCAACACCACCCATGCCAACGCCGGGGTCGAGCAGGACCGGGACTATTCGGACGATCTCGACGGCTTGCGCGAACGCGCACCGGTGCTCAAGGGATCCCCGCGCGAGCTGCTAGGCCTGCCCGAGGTCCATGGCGCGCATGAGGTCGAGCGCGAGAACTGGACGCTGCTCTCCTATGCCGCCTGCGAGCGCGGCTTTCGCGAGAACCTGACCTTTTCCTCGGCGGTGCTCAAGGAAAGCGCGGGGATCCGCAAGATCGGCCCGACCATCCTCGAAATGACCGGCAAACAGCACAAGAGCTACCGCGCGGTCGCCCAGCCCCTGTTCCTGCGCCCGCGCGTGCTCGACTGGTGGAAGCGGCGCTGGATCGACGATGCGGTCGATGCGCTGCTCGACCGGCTCGAAGGCCGCGAGGGCGCCGATCTCAACATCGAACTGTGCGCGCGTCTCCCGATGTATGTGGTGACCCGCGCGATCGGGCTCGAAGGCATGGATGCGCTCGGCTTTCGCGATCATCTGACGCGCTCGACCTTCGGCGCGGGCGAGGCCACCCCCGAAGAGGTCGCGCAATCGCGCGAGGAGGTCGATCGCATCCTCGGCGATCTCATCGCCGCGCGCCGCGCGAAGCCGGGTGACGATGTCATCACCGGCGTGCTGGCCAACGACCTGCGCCTGCCCGACGGCACCACCCGCAAATACACCGATGCCGAGGTCTTCAGCTTCTGCAAGCTGCTGATCTTCGCGGGTGGCGGCACCACCTGGCGCCAGCTTGGCATCACCATCGATCTGCTGCTCACCCATCCCGAGGCCTGGGCCGAATGCAAGGCGCATCGCGCGATGATCGAGGTCGCAGTCGATGAAGGGCTGCGGCTGCGCCCGACCGATCCCTATTTCCCCCGCCTTGCGACCTGCGATGTCGAGGTGGAAGGGATCATCGTGCCGGAAGGCGCGCGCGTCCATATCTGCCTCGGCGCGGGCAACCGCGACCCCAGGGTATTCGACCGGCCGACGGAATTCGATCTCCACCGCCCCAAGCAGCATCACATGGGGCTGGGGCTTGGCCCGCACCGCTGCCTCGGCATGGATGTCGCCAAGCAGGAAATCGTCTGTGCGATCAACGGGTTGATGAACCGCTGGCCCGATCTCAGGCTCGATCCCAACCAGCCACGCCCGCGCTTTGCCGGGCTCGACCATCGCGGCATGTCCGCGGTGCCGGTGCGGTTCGGCTGACCGCCATAGCGCCGGCGGCAGCGACCGGCAGCAGGAGAGCGACACTGAAATGGAACCGCGAATGATGCGCCAGATCGTCCTTCAGTCCTATGCGCAGGGCAATCCCGTGCCCGGCAATTTCGCGGTTGCGCAGGCGCCGATACCCGAGCCCGGTCCGGGCGAGGTGCTCACCCGCACGCTGTGGCTCTCGCTCGATCCGCTGATCCGCTTCGGCATGGATGAACAGCACGTCACCGGCGCGGTGCACCTGAAGCCGGGCGACGTGCTCTATGGCGGCACGGTGAGCGAGGTGGTGGTCTCGAACCACCCCGATTACCCGGTCGGCTGCATCGTCGAGGGCCGCACCGGCTGGCGCGAATATGCCGCGCTCGATCCCGTGGCCGGCGACCGGGTGCGCGGGGCCATGCGGCGGATCGATCCCGCGCTGGCGCCGATTTCGACCGCGCTCGGCGTGCTTGGCATGCCCGGCCAGACCGCGCATGCCGCGGTGCGCGGCATCGGCCGGGTGCAGGCGGGCGAAACGCTGGTGATCTCGGCCGCGGGCGGCGCGGTCGGCAGCATCGCCGGGCAGATCGGCAAAATCCTCGGCGCGCGGGTCGTCGGCATCGCCGGCGGCGCGAAAAAATGCGCCGCGCTGCTCGACCTTGGCTTCGATGCCGCCGCCGATTACAAGGCGCCCGATTTCGCCGGCCAACTCAAGGCGGCGCTGCCCGAAGGCTTCGACTGCTACATCGACAATGTCGGCGGCGATGTGACGCTCGCGGTGCTGCGCCACGCCAAATACCGCGCGCGCATGCCGCTGGCCGGTTTCATCGCCTATTACGGCTTCGGCATGGAAGGCCCGGGGCCGGATCATCTTCCCGGCTTTTTCCGGCTGGTGATGACCAAGGCACTGGAGCTGCGGGGTTTTTCAGGGCCGATGGTGGCGGGCGAGGCCGGGCTCGCCGAGCTTGCGCAATGGGTGGGCGAGGGCCGGCTCGGCTATCGCGAGACCATCGTCGAAGGGCTGGAGGCCGCGCCCGCCGCGTTTTGCGCGACCTTCGCGGGTGGCAACAGCCATGTCGGCAAGCTTCTCGTGCGGGTGGCGCAGCCCTCGTCCTGACCCCGTTGCTTGCCGGGGCTCGACAAAGCCCGGCGCCGCGGCGATAGCGCCGCGATGACCGATTTTGTCCTTGCCGGTTTTGATACCGCCGCCTTCATCGCCGCGACGCTGGCCGAGGATCTGGGGACCGGCCGCATCGGCGGTGGCCGCGATGTCACCGCCGAAAGCGTCATCCCGGCCGAGGCGCGCTTTGTGGGCACGATGGCGAGCCGCGATGCCATCGTCCTTGCCGGGCTGCCGCTCGCCGCCGCGTTTTTCCGCCATCTCGATCCCATGGCGCGCATCGAGCCGCTGGCCGCCGATGGCGATCGCATCGCGCCCGGCACGGCGGTGCTGCGTATCGAGGGCCGCGCGCGCGCGCTGCTCACTGCCGAGCGCAGCGCGCTCAACACCTTGCAGCATCTCTCGGGCATCGCCACGCTCACCGCTGCCTATGTGGCGGCGATGGGCGCGACCCGCGCGGTGCTGCTCGATACCCGCAAGACGATCCCCGGGCTGCGCGTGCTCGAAAAATACGCGACCCGGCAAGGCGGCGCGCAAAACTACCGCATGGGGCTGTGGGATGCGGCGATGATCAAGGACAATCACATCGCGGTGGCGGGCGGCGTCGGCGAAGCGGTGCGCCGCGCCCGCGCCGCCGGCATCGCGCGGGTGACCTGCGAGGTCGATCACCTCGACCAGATCGAGGCCGCGCTCGCCGCGGGCGCCGACCATCTGCTGCTCGACAACATGGACGCAGCGACATTGCGCGCAGCGGTGGCGCTGGTCGCGGGCCGGGCGCGGACCGAAGCCTCGGGCGGGGTGCGGCTCGATACCATCGCCACGATCGCCGCGAGCGGGGTCGATTACGTCTCGGTCGGGCGGCTGACGCAAAGCGCGCCGGCGGTAGATATCGGGCTGGACTTCGAGATGGCGTAAGATTTTGTTAAAAAATAAATTTTTTACCAGAGGCCGAGGCCGGCCTTCCGGCGTGATGCGGTAGCGCTCCTGTCCGATCGCGCCTTTGTGCCCGCCGCGCGATCACAGCCGCAGCCCGAAGCGCGGGCCAAGCCAGGTCATCGCCAGATACAGCGCCAGCGTCAGCGCGCAGCCCAGTGCCAGGCTGGCGTGGAACGGCCAGCCCGCGCGCAGCAGCGCCGGGATCAGCAGGAACATCGGCAGCGACGGCAGCACGAACCAGAAGGTTGCCCCGGCATGCGCGGCCATGTTCGCGGGATCGGGCTTGTCGCGCCACAGCCAGAGCATCCCCAGCACCGATACCAGCGGCAGCGAGGCGATGAGCGCGCCAAAACCCGGATAGCGCTTGGCGACCTCGGATACCGTCGCCACCACCACCCCCGAGACCAGCGCCTTGATGGCAAGATGAAGCATGGCGGCGATGCTATCTTGCGCGGCGCGCGCCGGCAATCGCGCGATCGCCGGCCGCGACAAACCCGCCGGCAACGATCCCGCGAAGGGCAGGGATGAGCGCGGTCGAGGCGCCGGGCCGGGCTCCAGGTCTTTGTTGTCGCATCGCTTTTGTCGAAGCGAGGTTCATAGAAGGTGAAAAGCCGGCGCCCACGCTTCGGCGCGATGCTCTCATGCCTCCAGCCGCTGGCTTGCAATCCCGGTTCCTGCTTGCGCCAGCGCGCGTGCTTCGCAGCCGATCCGCACGCATAGCATCGCCGCGTTGAGCGCCGAGAACAGCACCGCCACCCGCCACAGCCCGAAAACCAGCGGCAGCACCGCGATTTCGCCCGCCACCACCGCGTAATTGGGATGGCGCAGCAGGCGGAACGGACCGCGGGTGACGAGCGGCGCGCCGGGAAGGACGATGATGCGCGTCGTCCAGCGTTCGCCAAGCGTCGCCAGCACCCAGACGCGCAGCCCCTGAAGCGCTGCGAACACCACGAGCAGCGCCGCGCTGATGGCTCGCCCCGCGACCGTCAGCCACAGCGTTGCGAGCCACGCCACATGCAGCGCCAGCATCGCCGGATAATGGCCACGCCCGAATTCGACCGCGCCGCGCACCATCAGCCTGCGGGTATTGCTGCGCGCCAGCGCAAGTTCACCGAGGCGCTGCGCGGTCACCAGCGCCATGATGACGAGTGGCCAGTTCATGCCGCCGCGCTGAGGGTGAGCGTGCTCGCGGTGAAGCCCGGACCCAGCGCCACCAACGCCGCGCGTGGCGGCAGCGCGCGGCGGCGCACGTGATCGAGCACGAACAGCGCGGTGGGGGCGGACATGTTGCCATGGCAGCGCAGCACCTCGCGCTCTTCGGCGAGCGCGCCCTGGCCGAGCGCCAGCGCCTGCTCGATCGCGTCGATCACCTTCGCGCCGCCGGGATGGCAGATGAACCGGTCGATGTCTTCGATGGCGAGCGCCTGGCGGGCGAGCATGGCGACCATCGCCGCGCGCATATGGCGCTGGGCAAAGGCCGGGATCGCGCGATTGAGCACCACCCCCAGCCCGTCGGGTTCCATCCGCCAGCCCATGATGTCGAGCGTGCCGGGCCAGGTGGTCTCGGCGCTGCCGGTGATCTGCGCGAAGCCCTCGTCGCCGCAGCGCAGCACGCAGGCTGCCGCGCCATCGCCGAACAGCGCGGTCGAGATGATATCGGCCTTGTTCACCTCGCGGGTGCGCAGCGTCAGGCTGCACAGCTCGACCGTGACGAACAGCACGATGCTCCCCGGCTCGCTGCGCGCCAGCCGCGCGGCAAGGGCAAGCCCGCTGACCCCGCCCGCACAGCCGAGCCCGAACACCGGCACCCGGCTCATCGCGCCGCGAAAGCCCATGCGTTCCATCACCCGCGCTTCGAGGCTGGGGGTGGCGATGCCGGTCGAGGAGACGGTGACGGTGGTATCGACCTTGGCGCCGGACAGTCCGGCATCGGCCAGCGCCCGCTCTGCGGCGGCGACGAACAATTCGCCCGCCACTTCCAGATAAGCCTCTGTCCTCTCTGGAAATTCATGGGCATGGCGATACCATTCGGCCGGCCGCGCGAGCTGGCGATGCTCGACGCCGGCATTGGCATAGACCGCGGTCATCCGCTCGAAATCGGCGAAGCGCGCGCCAAGGAGGTCGCGGCCGATGGCAAGCGCTTCGGCCTGGTGCAGCACATGCGGCGGGCTGGCGGTGGCGAGCGACAGCAGCGTGACCGGCAGGGACATCGGTTGCGACTCCGTCCGTCCCGCGGGCTTGCGGGATTCGCTGAGCGAGGCCGGTCGAGCGACACGATCCGTCCGGAGCGCGAAGGTTTGCATTGAAAAGCCTGTCATGCAAAGCCCGTTCCGCCGCTGCATCGGAATATGGCGCATGACCTTTGATGATTATGCCGACAAATACCGCGACATCCGCTTCTCGCGCGAGGATGGGGTGCTCGAGATGGTGCTGCACACCCGCGACGGCCCGGCGCTGTGGGGCTCCTCGCCCGATTGCCTGCATGCAAGGCTGGGCGAGGCGTTTCACGATGTCGCGCGCGATCCCGGCAATCGCGTGGTGCTGCTTACCGGCACCGGCGACAGCTTCCTTGCCGGCTTCGATCCCGCCGCCCGCTATCCCGAGCCCTCGCTCGCCGCGATGTGGCCGCGAATCTACGAGGAGGGCGTGGCGCTCCTCACCAACCTGCTGGCGATACCCGTCCCGATGATCGCCGCGGTGAACGGTCCCGCGCTGATCCATGCCGAGATCGCCGCGCTTGCCGATATCGTGCTCGCCGCCGAGCATGCCGAATTCGCCGACCTTGCCCATGTGCCGGGTGGCGGGGCGGTGCCGGGCGATGGCGTGCATGTCGTATGGCCGATGCTGCTCGGCCCCAACCGCGGCCGCTATTTCCTGCTCACCGGCGAGCGGATCGGCGCCGAGGAAGCGCGGCGGATTGGCCTCGTCGGCGAGGTGCTGCCAGCGGCGCAGCTTCTGGCGCGCGCGCGCGAACATGCGCGCCGGCTTGCCGCGCTGCCGCTGCCGCTGTTGCGGCACACGCGCATGCTGCTGGTCAAGGAGCTGCGCCGCCGGATGTTCGACGAACTGCACAGCGGGCTCGCGCATGAAGCGCTGGCCACGCTGGTGACATAAGTCTTTGTTATAGGATAGCTTTTGTCGAAAAGCGGCACCCCGCATTTCGGGGTGATGCTGTGGCGGCCTATGCGGTTCGTCCGGTGAAGGCGAGCGCGAGGTTCGCGCCGCGATGGAGATGCACCTCGACCTCGTAAAGCTCGGAAAGCTGGGCGGCGGTGACCATGTCGGCCGCGGCCTGCCACAGCACGCGCCCCGCCTTCAGCGCGATCACCCGATCGGCGAAGCGCAGCGCGAAATCGAGTTCATGCACCGCCATGATCACGATCCGGCCGCGTCCGGCGACCGTGCGCAGCCGCGCCATCGCGCCAAGCGCGTGGCGCGGATCGAGCCCTGCGGTCGGCTCATCGACGATGAGCAGTTCGGGATCGCCGACCAGCGCGCGCGCCAGCATGGCGCGGGCAAGCTCGCCGCCCGACAGCGCCGTCGCCGGGCGCTGCGCGAGATGCGCGAGCTCGCCATCGGCGATCGCGCGGGTCACCGCGGCGGCGCAGGTTGCAGGCATCGCCCCGAAGGCGGGCAGCGCCGGGGTGAGGCCCAGCGCGACGAGATGTTCGACGGTGATCGGCCAATCGACCGCCTGGCGTTGCGGAAGATAGGCGCGGCGCCGGGCAAGCGCGCGCCGCCCGATCGCGGCAAGCGCGACCCCGTCAAGCGCGACGGTACCCGCCCGCGGCGCGATGAGCCCGGCCGCGGCTTGCAGAAGCGTGCTTTTGCCCGCGCCATTGGGGCCGATCACCGCGTGCAGGTGGCCGGGCGCGAAGCCGAGGTCGATCGCCTCCAGCACCCTTCGACCGCCGCGGTCCACCGCGACGCCGGCAAGCGCCAGCCCGCTCATGCCGCCCGACCGCGCATGCGCAGCACCAGCCAGAGGAAGAACGGCGCGCCGACCAGGCTGATGAGCACGCCCAGGCCAAGCGGCGGCCCGGGGGTCACGATGAGCCGGGTCGCGGTGTCGGCGACAAGCACGAGCAGCGCTCCCGCCAGCGCCGCGGGCAGCAGCACGCGCGCCGGGCGATGGCCGACCAGCGGGCGCACGAGATGCGGCGCGACCAGCCCGACGAAACCGATCGTGCCGGCAACCGCCGCAGCCGCGCCCACCCCGAGCGCGGTGCCGGCGAGCGCGAGCAGGCGCAGCCGCGCCACCGGCACGCCGAGGCTTTCGGCCTGGAGCTCGCCCAGCGCCAGCGCATCGAGCCCGGGGGCGGTGAGCAGCAGCAGCGCGCCGCCGGCAAGGATGAACGGCGCCGCGAGCCGGACATGGTCCCAGCTGCGTTCGGCGAGCGAGCCCATCAGCCAGTCGAGCATTTCCGAGGTGGCATAGGGATTGGGGGCGAGATCGAGCGCGAGATAGACGAGCGCGAAGGCGGTGCTCGAAATCGCCGCTCCGGCAAGGATCAGCGCCAGCGTGCCGCCGCCGCGCGCCAGCGCCAGCACCGCCGCCGCGGCAATGCCCGCGCCGGTCAGCGCGAACAGCGGGGTGGCAAAGGCGAAGCTTGCGGCAAAGCCGTAATAGATCGCCAGCACCGCGCCGAGCGCGGCGCCCGCCGAGATGCCGAGCAACCCCGGCTCGGCGAGCGGATTGCGCAACAGCCCCTGAAGGACCGCACCCGACAGGCCCAGGATCGCGCCGACGAGCAGCGCAAGGATCACCCGCGGCAGGCGGATCTCGCGGACCACCAGCCCGGCAAGATCGGGCTGGCTTGAAGCGAGCGCGCGCAGCACCGCCGATGGCGGCAGCGGTGCCAATCCGACGAACAGCGCGCCGAGCGCGGCAAGCACCAGCGCCGCCAGCAGCAGCATCAGGGGCAGCAGCGCGCGCATCAGCGCAGACCCGGGGCGAACGGCAGCGGCGCGTGCGGCGCCGCCGCCAGCCTTGCCCGCAGCCGCAGCGCCGCATCGGCGATCCATGGCGTGCCGCAGGCATAATCGGCGGGCGCGATCGCGATGATCCGCCCCTCGCCCCAGAAGCGGCGCAGCAGCGGGCCCCGGGCGATGGCGCTGCGCAGCGCGTCGCGATCATCGCTGCCGCCGCCGGCGAGGATCAGCGCCGGCGCACGCGCCAGCAGCATCTCGCCATCGAGCGCGGCGCCCGGCCGGCTCGCGCGATCGGCGCCGACATTGATCGCCCCTGTGAGCGTGATCAGCGTGTCGAACAGGCTGCCGCGCGGCGCGCCGAAGCCGCCGCCGTCCCACGCCGCGACGCGCACCGCCGGGCCGGGATTGCGCCGCAAGGCGGCGATCCCGGCGTCCATCCGCATCAGCAGCGCCTCGCCGCGCGCGGGCTCGCCCAGTGCGCGGGCGACAGCGCGGGTGGAGGCGCGGATCCCGGCGATCGTTTCCGCCGGGGGGACCGCGACGAAGCGTCGGCCAAGCCGGCCCAGCAGCGCGCGCGTCGCCGGCGTCGTATAGCTTCCGGCAAGCACCAGATCGGGATGCGCGGCCAGCACGTCCTCGGCGCTGCCGCGGGTGACGGGCACGCGCCGCGCCGCCGCGACGAAGGGCGAGAAGGCGGGATCGCGCGCCTCGCGGCTGACCGCGGCGATCCGCGCGGGCGGCAGCAGCGCCAGCACCAGCTCGTCGGTGCACAGGTTGAGCGACATCACGCGCGATGGCGCCGCCGCCGCGCCGGGCGTGCCAAGCAGCAGCAGCGCGGCGGCGAGCCAGACCCTCACAGCTTCAGCCTCACTCCGGCATAGGCGGTGCGCGCAGGCGCTGCATAGGTGAAGACTTCCTGATAATTCTCGCCGAGCAGATTCTCGACCCGGCCGAACAGCTGCGCCCGGCGATTGACCTGCCATGTCGCGTTCAGGCCGACCAGCGTATAGGGCTTGAGCGAGACGATCAGCCGGTCGTAATTGGCATCGAAGGCATAATCGTTCTGGCGCCCGTTGTAGCGGACCGTCACCGTCGCGGTGACCGGCAGCGCGTGCGGTGCCCAGGTCGCATCGAGGCTGGCGATGCTCCCCGGCCGCCGCACCGCCTGGATGGTGACCGGCACCGGCGGCACATAGGCGCCGTTCGCCGCGGGCGGGCTGGTGACCGCGACGATCGTCTGCGGCGCGTCGAGCCAGGTATAGGCAAGATCGAGGCGCCAGTCGGTGAGCCGCGCGCTGGCATAGGTCTCGACCCCGCGCTGCCGGTCATGCACCGGATTGTTGTACGGCGTCTGGAGGTAGTTGCCGTTGGCGAAGGTGTAGGTCGTGTCGATCTCGTTGATCAGCACCGAATCGAAATAGGTCGCGCCGAGCTTGAGCCGCTCGCCGGCTATGCGCTGCTCGACCCCGGCCTCCCAGCCGCGCGACTGTTCGGGCCGCAGCGCCGGATTGCCGACGAAGATGCCGGTGACATAATCGTAGAGATCGGTCGCCGAGGGGTCCTTGACCCCGGTGCCATAGGCAGCGTGGATGCGGGTGTTCTGCGGGAAGCGATAGCTCGCGGTGACGCGATAGGTCGAATCGTCGGCGAATTGCGAATTGGCATCGATCCGCGCCGAGGCGCTGAGCGCGAGCCGCTGGTCGATCACCGCATCGTCCTGCATGACATAGCCCATCGTGTCGATGCGGTGGCTGCTGTCGTCCGAAAAGCCGCCGGGGGTCGTGTTGCGAAAATCCTGCCGCTCGGCATCGACGGCGAGCGTCAGCCGGTTGTCGATGTGTTCGTTGCCCGCATGCCAGGTGCCGGTGAACGAGCCGCGCCAGCGCCGGCCATGGTCGCCATAGCTGGGCGCGCCGTAATCATAGCCGTTGCGGGTGGTATCGGCGAGGGTCATCTGGAGGGTGGTGGTCAGCGCGTCGATCGGCGTCCAGTTCGCGCCGACAAGCCCGTACCAGCCGCGGTTGACGCCGTAATTGCCGGGGGTGTCGAGCGTGGTGATGACCGGATAGCCGAGCACCACCGGCGAATTCGCGGCGATGTTCTGATCGTCGCTGCTGGCGCGGGTGTAGCTGTAGCGGCCGACCGCGGTGAAGGTGAGGCGCTCGCTCGCCTTCCAGTCGAACTTGCCCGAGGCGCCGAGGCTGTCCGAGCCGGTATCGAGCGTGCCGCCCGGCGCGATCGGATAGCCGTCGGTGTGATACAGGCTGCCCGACAGCGCATAGTCGAAGCCGCCGCTCACCCCGGCAATGCGCGCGCCGCCATCGTAGGTGCCTTGCGAGCCGCCCTCGGCGCGCAGCGTCACCCCGGGGAGTTCGCGCCCGGTGAGCGTCGAATAGCTGATCACCCCGCCGATCGCGTCCGATCCGTAGAGCGCGCTCTGCTGGCCGCGCAGCACCTCGACCCGCGCCGCCTCGTCGGTCAGCAGCGTGCCGAAATCATACTGGCCGAAATAGGGATCGTCGGCCTTGATCCCGTCGATGAACACCAGCGTCTGGTTGGCCTCGGCGCCGCGGATGAAGACATCGGTGAGATCGCCGATCGCGCCGCTGCGGTTGACCTCGACCCCCGGCACGTCGCGCAGCGCGTCGGACAGCACCCGCGCGCCGCGATCCTCCAGATCCTGGTTGTCGAGGACGGTGACCGAGGAGCCGATCAGCCCGGTATCGGTCGCCGCCCCCGATCGCGAGGCGGTGACGACGATATCGTCGTCCGATGCATTGGATTGCGCGCAGGCGGGCGCAGCGCTGGTCAGCAGCAGGATGATGAGCGGGGTTCTGGTCATGGTCGGTCTTTCCGTCGGCACCGGCAACGTCGTTGCCGGGGGAGCCGCTCCATGCGGTCGACACGCGCGCGGGCGGGCGCCCGCGCCCCCGCTGCGTGCCGATGAGCCCCCGGCGATGGCGTCGCTCAGACGGAGAACCGTGCCCGGGCCATCCCCTGGACCAAGGCAAGAGCGACCGGGCGCCGGCAGGTCTCCTGGCTCGCGGGTCGTCGCGTGGTGCAGGCCTTCCCGGGCTTTTCCGCCCAGTGGCCGGCCTTTCGGCCGTTGCATCACGCTCGCCGCTTACAGTTGCAGGGACAGCCGCGGCAGGGAGCCAAGGCTCCTTCCGCATTCCCTTTGAAGCCCTTTCGGGCACCGGCGCGATCGGGGCCGCGCTATCGCCCGGCCCGCGTGCCGCATAGGCGAGCACGCCGGCCGCGCCAAGCCCCTTTGGCTTGCCGGCGTCTTGCCTTGCCGCCGGTGATCCCACCCGGCGTCAAAGCACCCCGGAGCAGGGCGCGTGATGTCCTGGATGTTCAGTCCGGCATTTGATGGGCTGGGTTGAGGGGAAATCTGTCCGGCCCTGTGCCCGTCATTTTTCTCGCGAAGAACGATCTGCTTGCGGGATTTCCCGAGGCACCAACCGATAGCCGACCCCTGGCTCGTTTCTCAAAATCAGGGGTCGTGATGGATCGTCTTCGACCTTCTTGCGAATCCCGCGCGCGGCGACGCGCAGATATTCGATGTCGTGCTCGTGGCCCGGGCCCCAGACCTGGCGCAGCAGATGGGCGTGTGTCAGCACCTTGCCCGGGTGGCTGGCGAGCTGGGCGAGCAGGTCATATTCCTTGGGGGTGAGGTGAACCTCGGCGCCACCCTTGCGAACGAGGCGCGCGGCAAGGTCGATGGCGACATCGCCGATCTCGACCAGCGGCGCCTCGGTGGCAGCCGCAAGACGGTGGCGAAGCGCGGTGCGGATACGCGCGAGCACCTCTTCGCTGTCGAACGGCTTGGTCACGTAATCGTCGGCGCCGAGATCGAGCGCGGCGACTTTTTGCTCGGTGGCGTCGCGCGCCGAGATCACCAGCACCGCCGCGCCGCCCGCCTTGAGCAGCGGAATCAGTTCGAGCCCGTCGCGATCGGGCAGACCAAGGTCGAGCAGGACCAGCGCCGGCTTGTCGATGGCGAGCGCGGCCAGCGCGCCACGCGCGTCGCCCGCCTCGATCGCCTTGTAGCCGACGCGCGCCAGGCTTGCCGCCAGCAGGCGGCGGATCGCCGTCTCATCGTCGACCACAAGCAGCGTCGCGCTCACGCGGCGCTGCGCTTCAGATGCGCCTCGTCGAAATGCAGCGCGAAATCGGCACCACTGGCATCGCTGCGGTTGGCGGCGCTGACGGCGAGCCCCATCGCCTCGGCGAAGCCGCGGACAATGGCGAGTCCCAGTCCGGTGCCGCCGGTCCGATCCGAGCCGGCGATGCGGGTGAAATTATCGAACACGCGTGTCTCCTCGCCTGGGGGCAGCCCGGGACCCTCGTCGATGACATGCAGCGTCAGCCCCTGCCAGCCGCGGTGAGCGGCGATGGTGATCGGGCTGTCGGGATTGCCGTATTTGGCGGCGTTCTCGATGAGGTTGATGAGGCAATGGTGGAAAAGCTGCGGATCGACCAGCACGAAGGGCAGTTCGGGCGAGACGTCGAGCCGGATCGGCCGCCCGGCAAGCGCACGGCGCAGATCATGGACCGCGCTCGCCACCGCATCGGCGATATCGACCGGCTCGGTCGCCTGCCGCAGCGAGCCGGCCTCGATCCGGGCGATGTCGAGCAGATTGGCGAAGAAGCGCTGCAGCCGCTCGGCCTCGGCGCGGGCGTCGGCGAGTTGGACGGCTTGTTCGTCGCTCGCCGGCGCCATCGCCGCCAGCGTCGCAACGATGGTGGTGAGCGGAGTGCGCAGATCATGGCTGACCGAGGCGAGCAGCGCGCTGCGCAGGCGATCGCGCTCCTCCAGCCGCGTCACCACCGCCATGTCGGCCTCGAGCGCGATCCGTTCGAGCGCCATCCCTGCCTGATCGAACAGACTCAACAGCATCGGCAGCTGATCGGGACGCAATGGCGCAGGTGCCTCGGGCCGGGCGAGGCCGACGACGGCGCGCACCTTGCCGCCCGCGGCGATCGGGTGGAACAGCCATTCCGAGGCGGTCAGCGTGTCCGAACCGCGGCCAGCGGGAAGGTTGTGATCGAAGGCCCAGCGCGCCGCGGCATGTTCGAGTGTCTGGAGCGAATCTTCGGGCGGATTGGCCGCCAGGAGCGCCAGCGTGTCACCCTGCAGCGTCAGGAAAACCGCGCGCGCGTCGAACAGTCTCACCACCTCGGCACAGAGCAGTTGCCCCAGCTCGCCATTGCTTCGCACCGCGGTGAGAAGGCGCGCAAAGCCGGCGAGCGCTGCATTCTGCCGGGCGCTGTGCTGCGCCATCATCGCCTGTTCGCGTACGCGTGCCGCGAGACTGCTGGCGACCACTGCAACCCCGATCAGCACCAGAACGCTGATGATGTTCTGCGGGTCCTGGATGGTCAGCGTATAGGTCGGCGGAATGAAGAAGAAATTATAGGCGAGGCTGGAGGCGAGTCCGGCAACGAGCCCGGTGGCAAGACCATAACGCGTCGCCGCGAACAGCACCGGCAACAGGTAGAGCAGCGCGATGTTGGTCACCGTGCCGAAGGCCGAAACGCTGATCCCGGCGAGCGTCACCGCCGCCACGAGCGCCAGCGACACGGCATGGCCGAGCGGCGGCCCCCAGCGACCGGGGCGCCGCGGTGGACTGTCGGTGGGCGCTGGCGCTTCGGCGAGCGGCAAAACGTGAACCGCCACCCCCGGAGTCTCGCGCACCAGCCGGTCTACCACCGAACCGTGGCGCAGCTCGAACCACCACGAGCGCGTCGATTTGCCGAGGATCACCTGAGTGGCGCGCACATCGGTAATGAAGCGCTTAAGTCCTTCGCGGGCGCTTTCGCCGGGAACCGAGGCGACCTGCGCGCCCAATTGCGCGGCGAGCGACAGATTCGCGGCGAGCCTGGCGTTGTCCGTTGGGCCGAGCCGCGCGCTGCGCGGGGTCTCGATATGCACCGCGGTCCAGGGCGCGCGCAGCGCATCGGCGAGCCGCTTGGTGGCGCGCACCAGCCCATCGGCACCCGGCAATTCGCTCACCGCCACCACCAGCCGCTCGCCCGCCGCCCAGCTCCCCGCCAGCGCGTGCGCGCGCAGATAGTCGAGCATCTGGGCATCGACCGTCTGCGCCGCGCGCCGCAGGGTGAGTTCGCGCAGCGCCGAAAGATTTGATTTCGAGAAGAAATGCCCGAGCGCGCGTGTCGCCTCCTCGGGGATGTAAACCTTGCCATGCCGCAGCCGCTCGATCAGCTCGTCGGGGGGCAGATCGACGATCTCGATCTCGGCCTCGTCGAGCAGACGATCGGGCAGCGTCTCGCGCACGCGCACCTTGGTGAAGGAGGCGACGACGTCGTTGAGGCTTTCAAGATGCTGGATGTTGAGCGTCGACCAGACGTCGATGCCGGCAGCGAGGATCTCCTCAACGTCCTGCCAGCGCTTGTCGTGGCGACTGCCGGGGGCATTGGTGTGGGCGAGCTCGTCGACCAGCACTAGCGCCGGATGTCGCGCGAGGATGGCGTCGATGTCCATCTCGCCCAGCACGCCGCCCTGCCAGGCGACCTCCTTGCGCGGGATCACGGTGAAGCCTTGTGCTTTGGCCTCGGTTTCGTTGCGACTATGCGTCTCGACAATGCCGATGACCACGTCGGCGCCATCATCTCGCAGCGTCGCCGCATCGCCCAGCATCTTATAGGTCTTGCCGACGCCGGGGGCAGCACCGAGATAGACCTTCAGCCGCCCGCGTCCTTCGCGCGCAGCGACGCGCAGCAGGGCCTCGGGGTCGGCGCGGGTGTCCTCGCTCACCTCGCGGATTTTGCGCCCGAAGCCGCCTCTTTGTCGAGCGCGAGATTGAGCATGAGCACGTTTACTCGTGGTTCGCCGATGAAGCCGAATAGCGGATATTGAATCGCCTGCGAAACCATCGTGCTCACCGCTCCGGGCGAGAGATGCTGCGCTGCTGCCACTCGCGCGATCTGGAAGCGCGCCGCCTCGGGGCTGATGTCCGGATCAAGTCCGGAGCCCGAGGCGGTGACGAGGTCGGCCGGCACCGGATTGCCCTCCTTGGCGAGCGTCGCGAGTTCACCCTTGACGCGATCGACCAGCGGCCTGGCGGCGGGGCCATAATTCGAGCCGCCCGAATTGGTCGCATCCCAGCCCTTGCCCGCCGCCGAGGGGCGCGGGTGGAAATAGCGCGGGCTGGCGAAGCCCTGGGCGATGAGTTCGGAGCCGATGACATGGCCGTCGCGCTCGATGAGGCTGCCGTTGGCCTGCGCCGGGAAGAAAAGCTGGCCGAGCGCGGTGACCAGCGCGGGATAGGCGAGGCCGGTAAGAGCCGCAAAGAGCAGCGTCAGCACCAGCGTCGGACGGATGGCTGCGGCAAGGTCTTTCGTCATGGCAAATCCTCAGGCGAGGTGGAGGCCGGCGACGGCGAGATCGATGAGCTTGATGCCGACGAAAGGCGCGACAAGCCCTCCGACGCCATAGATCGCGAGATTGCGCGCGAGTAGCGGCCCGGCGCCGATCGGGCTGTAGCGCACGCCCTTCAGCGCCAGCGGCACCAGCGCCGGAATGATCAGCGCGTTGAAGATGATCGCCGAAAGAATGGCGCTCCGGGGGCTCGAAAGCGCCATGAGGTTGAGCACCGCCAGCCCCGGATACAGTACGACGAACATCGCCGGGATGATCGCGAAATATTTGGCGACGTCGTTGGCGACCGAGAAGGTGGTGAGCGCGCCCCGGGTCATGAGAAGCTGCTTGCCGAGGGCGACGATCTCGATGAGCTTGGTCGGGTCGCTGTCGAGGTCGACCATGTTGCCCGCTTCGCGCGCCGCCTGGGTGCCGGTGTTCATGGCGACGCCGACATCGGCCTGGGCGAGCGCGGGGGCGTCGTTGGTGCCGTCGCCGCACATCGCCACCAGCCGCCCGCCCTGCTGTTCCTTGCGGATCAGCGCCAGCTTGTCCTCGGGGGTCGCCTCGGCGAGGAAATCATCCACCCCGGCCTCGGCGGCGATCGCGGCGGCGGTCAGCGGGTTGTCGCCGGTGATCATAACCGTGCGTATGCCCATGCGGCGCAGCTCGGCGAAGCGTTCGCGCACCCCGGCCTTGATGATGTCCTTGAGCGCGATCATGCCGAGCAGGCGGCCATCGCGCGCCACCGCCAGCGGGGTCTGGCCGAGCCGCGAGATCTCGTCGCTGATGCGGCGCAGCTCGGTTGCCGCCGCGGTGTTCGCCGCCTCGGGATTGGCGCGCAGAATGGCATCGACAGCGCCCTTCTGGATGAGGCCGTCCACGCTCCTGACGCCCGAGATGCGCGTCTGCGCGGTGAACGGGATGATCTCGGCGCCGGCGGGCAGCGCGCGCTGGTCGATGCCGTAGGCGTCGCGCGCCAGGACCACGACCGAACGCCCCTCGGGGGTTTCGTCGGCAAGGCTGGCAGCGAGCGCTGCGGCGGCCAGTTCCCTGGGCATGATTCCTGCAAGCGGGCGGAATTCACTCGCCTGGCGGTCGCCGATGGTGATGGTGCCGGTCTTGTCGAGCAGGAGCACATCGACATCGCCCGCGGCCTCGACCGCGCGACCCGATTTGGCGAGTACGTTGAAGCGCACCAGCCGATCCATCCCGGCGATGCCGATGGCCGACAGCAGCGCGGCGATGGTCGTCGGAATGAGGGTGATGAGCAGCGCGGCGAGCACCGCCACCGGGATCGCTGAGCCCGCGGCATAATGCGCAAAGCCGGGAATGGTCGCGACCGCGATCAGGAAGATGATGGTGAGCCCGACGAGGAGGATGGTGAGCGCGATCTCGTTGGGCGTCTTCTGCCGCTCGGCGCCTTCGACCAGCGCGATCATCCGGTCGAGGAAGCCCTGCCCCGGCTCCTGCGTCACACGGACCCGGATCTCGTCGGAGAGGACACGGGTGCCGGCGGTGACCGCCGAGCGGTCGCCGCCCGCCTCGCGGATGACGGGCGCGCTCTCACCGGTGATCGCCGCCTCGTTGACCGAGGCGACGCCGAGGATCACCTCGCCATCGGCGGGGATCAGCTCGCCCGCCGCGACCAGCACCTCGTCACCCTTGCGCAGCTCGGCGGCGGGAACCTTGCGGCCGCCGGGCAGCCGCGCGAAGAGATCCGATTTGGCGGCGCGCAGCGAGGCGGCCTGGGCGCGGCCGCGGCCCTCGGCCAGCGCCTCGGCAAAGGTCCCGAACAGCACCGTCAGCCACAACCAGGCGATGAGCTGGAGCTGGAAGCCGAGCGGGAGGTGACTGGCGCCGATGACCAGCAGCAGCATGAGGAGCAGCGCGACGACGGCGGTGGTGAACAGCACCGGGTTCTTGATGAGCTGCGCCGGCGAGAGCTTGCGAAAGGCATCGATGATTGCCGGTGCGACTAGTTCGGGCGCGAATATTCGGGTGGGGGTGGTCATGGCGGGCGCCTCAGAAGGTCTGGCCGGAAGTCATGGCGAGGTGATCGGCGATCGGACCGAGTGCTAGGCTGGGCAGGAAGGTCAGCCCGCCCAGGATCAGGATGATGCCGATCAGCAGGCCCACCCAAAGCACCCCGGTGGTCGGGAAACTGCCCGCGGTCGCCGGGGTGTGCTTCTTGGCGGCGAGGCTTCCGGCGATGGCGAGCGCGGGGATGATCATGAAATAGCGCCCCAGCCACATCGCCACCGCCAGCGTGCCGTTGAAGAAGGGCGTCCCCGCGCTCAGCCCGGCGAAGGCCGAACCGTTGTTGGCGGTCGCCGAGGTGTAGGCGTAGAGGATTTCGGAGAATCCATGCGGGCCCTTGTTGAGCGGGCCGGCGAGCCCGGCGGGCAGAACCGCGGCGAGCGCGGTGAAGCCGAGGATCGACAACGGCAGCACCGCGATCGCGAGCACCGCGAGCTTGACCTCGCGAGCCTCGATCTTCTTGCCGACATATTCGGGGGTGCGCCCGACCATCAGCCCGGCGATGAAGACCGCGAGCAGTGCGAACAACAGGAAGCCGTAAATGCCCGAGCCGACGCCGCCGATGACGATCTCGCCCAGTTGCATGTTGAACAGCGGGACAAGGCCACCGAGCGCGGTCAGGCTGTCGTGCATGGCGTTGACCGCACCGCAGCTGGCATCGGTGGTCACCGCAACGAACAGCGCGCTGCCGGCGATGCCGAAGCGCACCTCCTTGCCCTCCATATTGCCGCCGGTGACGCCGAGGTGGTGCAGCACCGGGTTGCCCGCGGCCTCCTGCCAGTAGCAGGCCGAAGCCCCGGCGAAGAACAGCAGCATCATCGCGGCCAGAATCGCCCAGCCCTGGCGGAGATTGCCCACCGCCTTGCCGAAACACCAGGTCAGCCCGGCGCCGATCGCGAAGATCGACAGCATCTGGACGAAATTGACCAGCGCGGTCGGGTTTTCGAAAGGATGCGCGGAATTGGCGTTGTAAAAGCCGCCACCATTGGTGCCCAGCATCTTGATCGCCTCCTGGCTCGCCACCGGACCCAGCACCAGCGTTTGTTTCGCGCCTTCGAGGGTGGTTGCGTCGATCGTGGAAGCGAAGGTCTGCGGCACCCCGCTGGCGATCAGGAACAGCGCGTAGATGATGCTGATCGGCAGCAGCAGATAGAGTGTGATGCGCGTGCAATCGGCCCAGAAATTGCCGAGATGGCGCGTCTCGTGGCGCGAGAATCCGCGGAACACGGCAAAAGCGACGGCGATGCCGGTTGCCGCCGAAAGAAAATTGTGGATCACCAGCCCGAGCATCTGGCTGAGGTTCGAAAGCACCGCCTCGCCGGTGTACCATTGCCAATTGGTGTTGGTGGTGAAGCTGATGCCGACATTCATCGCCCCGTCGGGCGAGATGGCGGCGAGGTGCCGCGGGTTCAGCGGCATCACCGCCTGCAGCCGCAACAGCGCATAGGTGAGGAGCGCGAGCATCACCTGGAACAGCAGCATGTGGATGGCATAGCTGCGCCAGCTCTGCTGCTGTTCGGGATCGACCCCGGCAAGGCAGTAGAAGCCGCGCTCTACCGGTCCGAGCAGGCGATGCAGCGGCGTCTGGCGCCCCTCGTAGATCGCGAAAAGCCAGCGCCCCATCGGCGCCGCGAGCGCGATGGTGAGCGCGGTGAAAACGAGGATCAGCGTCCAGCCGGGGAGTGTCATGTCAAAACCGCTCCGGCCGGATCAGCACCGCCACGAGATAGACGAGAAGGCCGAACGCGGTCAGCCCGGCGAGGATGAGCGAGGTGTCCATGGCGCTGCGCCTCAAGCCCGGTCGCAGAGATGGACATAGCCCAGAGACAGCGCAAAAAGGCCGCCGAGTAGCCCCAGCCACAGAATATCGGTCATCGCATAATCCGATTGAGGACAGTGTGATCACGATACCCCGGATCGGCGTTAAGCTGCCATAGGCGAAATCCGGATTCGTCTAAAGAAAGTGTAAAGTCGTTTTAATGTCGTCGCATGAAAGGATGCATCTCGCGCTTCAGGATTGCCGCATCGGCCGCTCCCGCTGCCCGCAGCCAGGGAATCATCATGGCGTCGGGTTCGGCAAGTTTTACCGTCGATGAGGTGACGTTCTTGGTTGAAGTGATCGTGAAACGCGGCGTCGACCGCTAGCGCAAGTCGTAGCCCTGCCATATCTTGACGGTGCGGATCACGAAGCTCGTGTGCATCGTGCTGACGCCGGGCAGCTTCGCCAGCGTTTCGCGGTGGATGCGATCATAATCGCCCATGTCGCGCGCGGCGGTGCGCAGGCGGTAGTCTGCGGTGCCCGAGAGCAGGTGACATTCGAGAATATCGGGAAACTCTGCCGCCGCGCGTTCGAAGCGCTCCATCGCCTCGTTCGATTGCGAGACGAGCGTGATGTCGATCAGAACGTTGAGGCCGATCCCGGCCCGGGCCGGATCGATCCGCGCGCCATAGCCGGTGATGATGCCGCTCTCCTCCAGCGCGCGCATCCGGCGGTGGCAGGCCGAGTGCGAGAGGCCGACCCGTTCGGCCAGCTGAGCGATCGAGACGCTGGAATTGGCTTGCAGCGCCATGAGAATGCGACGGTCGAAACTATCCATAAATATCCCGTACATCTGAACATATCGACAATAATATCCCGAATTATACGGAAATCGCGGGAAATTCGAGATTTCTTTGCGGAGCTCGGCGCTTATCCTTCAGCGCAGTCAAACCGGGAGAATCCGAATGATTGTCGGCACTGTCAAAGAGGTCAAGAACCACGAATATCGCGTCGGGCTGACGCCCGAGAGCGTCCACGAACTGGCGGCGCACGGCCACGAGGTGCTGGTGGAAACCGGGGCCGGGCAGGGCATCGGCGCGACTGATCACGCTTACGCGACGGCCGGGGGGAGGATCGTCGCCACCGCGGCCGAGGTGTTCGCCCGTGCCGACATGGTCGTGAAGGTGAAGGAGCCGCAGGCAGGCGAGCGGGCGATGCTGCGCGCCGGGCAGATCCTGTACACCTACCTCCATCTCGCCCCCGATCCCGGGCAGACCGCGGACCTTGTGAAGTCTGGCGCGGTCTGCATCGCCTACGAGACGGTAACGGACGCGAATGGCGGCCTGCCGCTGCTCAAGCCGATGTCGCAGGTGGCCGGGCGGATGTCGATCCAGGCCGGGGCGACCGCGCTGGAAAAGGCGCACGGTGGGCGCGGCGTCCTGCTGGGCGGGGTGCCTGGCGTGCTGCCCGCCAGGGTGGTGGTGATCGGTGGCGGCGTCGTCGGCTTCAATGCCGCGCAGATGGCTGTCGGGCTGGGCGCGGATGTCACCATCCTCGATCGCAGCCCCGAGGTGCTGGAACGGCTGGCCACCCACTTCGAGGCTGGCGCCAAGACGCTGTTCTCCAGCCGTGCCAACCTGGCCGCAGCGGTGGCCGATGCCGATCTGGTGATCGGCGCAGTGCTGATCCCGGGTGCGGCGGCGCCCAAGCTGGTGACCAGGGCGATGCTGGCGACGATGAAGCCGGGCGCGGTGCTCGTCGATGTCGCCATTGACCAGGGGGGCTGCTTCGAAACCAGCCATGCCACCACCCACGCCGAGCCGACCTACGTCGTTGATGGCATCGTCCACTATGCGGTTGCCAACATGCCCGGCGCTGTTGCCCGGACCAGCACCTATGCACTGAACAACGCCACCCTGCCGCATGCGCTGGCGATCGCCAACCTGGGCTGGCAGGAAGCACTGCGCCAGAACCCGCACCTGGCCGAAGGGCTGAACGTGTGGAACGGCAAGGTCACTTATGCCGCTGTCGCTCTGGCGCTGGGCTATCAGGCGACCAGTGCGGCCGAGGCGCTCGCCTGACTCGGGCGGCGCCCCCCTCCCACGGCCTGACGCAACGCTGTGTCGACCTTCGGCCGGCACGGCGTTGGCCTGGCCCGTTACAGGAACACCGCGCGCGAGAGGCCGCCATCGACCGCGATCGATTCGCCGGTGATGCCGCTGCCCAGCTCGCTGGCGAGGAACGCGATCGGATCGGCCACCTCATGCACCTCGAGCATGCGCTTCAGCGCCGCCGGGGCGCCAGCCTCGCGCTCGACGATGGCATCGAAGGTTGTTCCTTCCTCGGCCGCCATTTCGGCGAACCACTGCTCGATGTGTTCGGTGCGGGTGACGCCTGGGTGGATAATGTTGACGGTGATGCCATCTCGGCCCAGTTCGTCCGACAGGGTCTTGGTGAAGTGCACGAGGGCGGCGTTGCGCATTCCGCTCAACGCCTCGGTGCAGCGCGCCGTCAGCCCGCCGACATTGACGATCCGCCCCCAGCCGGCCTTGCGCATGTGCGGGGCGCAGGCCTTGGCGGTGCGGAAATAGCCGAGCAGTTTGGTGTTGAGATCGAGCAGCAGGGCCGCCTCGTCGGCTTCCTCGATGGCGTTGCGGACAAGGCCGCCGGGGGCGGCTGCGCAGTTCACCAGTATGTGCACCGCCCCGAACCGCGCTATCGTGGCATCGACCAGCGCCTGAACCGAAGCCATGCTGGTGGTATCGGCGGTGATGGCGACAACCTCGCCCCCGGTTTCGGCGCTGAGCTGGGCGGCGGCGGCCTCCAGCGTGGCGCGGGTGCGGGCGGCGATCACCACCCTGGCGCCGGCCGCCGCCAGTTTACGCGCGGTTTCCTTGCCGATGCCGACGCCGCCGCCGGTGATGATGGCCACTTTGCCGGCCACGCCCAATTCCAGTGTCATGCCATACTCCTTGTCGTCGGTGGGACCAGCGTAGCACGGGCCAGGCCCAGCGGGCCGAAGCGAGCCGTCACGCGTGCGTCCGGTGCGATTTCGGTGATGCCGGTCATGCTGCCGCTTGCTACTATATGGCCGCGGCGCAAGCCTGTGCCGCGCGTGCCCAGCCACTGAGCCAGTGCCGCCAATGCACGCAGCGGGTGGCCCATCACCGCGTTGGCGGCGCCGGGGATGGGCGGCGCCCCCTCCGGGTCCAGCACCACCTCCAGTGTGGCCAGTGCCTCGTCCCAGCCCGTTGCCAGCCGGTCGCCCAGAACCAGCATGTGGAGCAGGGTATTGTCAGCGACAAGGCCGGCGGCAGCGAGGTCGTCGTCGGCAAAGCGGCTGGCGCAGATCTCAATTCCACCGAACACGCCATCGATCGCCCCGGCCAGCAGCGACGGCGGCGGTGGAGCGGTGAAAACCGGCAGGTCTTCGCCCAGGCGCAGCACCAGTTCGACCTCGGCATAAACCGGGCGGCCGGCGGGCACCGGCGGTACCGCGCCGGTGGTCAACACCTCCCCGGTGGCGATGCGGCCGACGAGCGGGCCATCGATGCCGAGCGCCGACTGCGCCTGCGCGCTGGTGGCGGCCAGCTTGTAGCCGGCAAGGGTGGCGTTGCTTGCGTCGAACACCGCCTGCTGAACGCGATAGGCGGCCTCCAGTCCAAGGTGCGGGCCGCACGGGGGCGCGCCGGCGCCGCTGGCGCGGGCTAGCGTCAGGGCATGCGTCAGGGTGGCTTCGTCGCCGGCCAGCCGAACCTCGGCCATGATCTTTCTTCCCCCATGCGCTTCTGGTTGCCTGCAATGATGGCCCGATTGTCTCGTTATCGCAACAGAAAATCATAAAACTTTTTGATTGTTTCATTTTTGCAGAGTGGATATCTAGGCTTCGACTCACGGGAAGTCCGGTCGGGTTGGCATGCCTTGCGGGCGTGCAGTCATGGCGTGGCGGACGTCCAGCGGGGCCTGCGCTGCCTGCCGGGCCTTGATTTCGGGGAGAAAAGCAATGGCCACAGTTGAGCATGCGAACGAAGGCTATGCCCGCAGTATCGCCCGGCGCCTCGACGCCGAGATGGCGGGGACCGTCCAGGGCCTGCTGATCGATGGCAAGCGGGTGCCAGCCCTCTCCGGCGCCACCTTCGGCACCGTCAACCCCGCTACCGGCGCGGACATCACCCAGGTGGCGCGCGGCGGCGCGGCGGACATCGACCTGGCAGTGGCAGCGGCGCGGCGTGCCTTCGAGAACCCTGCGTGGCGGGCGATGAGCGCCAATGACCGCTCGCTGCTGCTCTATCGCCTGGCCGACCTGATCGAGCGGAACGCTGACGAACTGGCCGTGCTCGAGTGCCTCGACAACGGCAAGCCGTGGCTGTTCACCAAGGCGGTGGAGATCGAGGGTTCGATCAAGACCTTCCGCTATTTCGCTGGCTGGCCCACCAAGTTCGGCGGGGAGACGCTGCCCGTGTCACCGCGCAGCGGGGCGCGGATCCTCAACTACACCACGCGCGAGCCGGTGGGCGTGGCCGGGCTGATCGTGCCATGGAACTATCCGATGTCGATGGCGGCATGGAAGATTGCCCCGGCGGTCGCTTCGGGGTGCTGCGTGGTGTTGAAGCCCGCCGAGCAGACCCCGCTGACCGCGCTGCGGCTGGGCGAGCTGGCGCTGGAGGCGGGGTTCCCTGCCGGCGTCATCAACGTCGTGCCCGGGCTCGGCGATGCCGGGGCGGCGCTGGTCGAGCACGAGGGAGTCGACAAGGTCGCTTTCACGGGATCGACCGCGGTGGGCAAGTCGATCGTGCGCGGATCGGCGGGCAACCTCAAGAAGGTCAGCCTGGAGTTGGGTGGCAAGTCGCCGCAGATCGTCCTGCCTGATGCCGACCTCGACGCCGCTGCGGCCAGCATCGCAGCCGGGATCTTCTTCAACCAGGGCCAGACCTGCACTGCCGGTTCACGGCTCTATGCCCATGCCGACATCGCCGAGGCACTGCTGGCGCGGATTGCCGGCCACGCCGCGGAGCAGAAGATCGGCAACGGTCTCGACGACGCGACCACCTTCGGCCCGCTGATCTCGCAGGAGCAGTGGGATGTGGTTAGCGGCTATGTTGCCATCGGTCAGCAGGAGGGCGCGCAGGTGATGACCGGCGGGCGCCGTCCGTCTGGCGAGGACAAGGGCTTCTTCTTTGAACCGACCATCCTTGCCGCCGCCGGGCCGGACATGCGGGTGGTGCGCGAGGAGATCTTCGGCCCCGTGCTCTCGGCGTTGACCTGGACCGACCCTGCCGAGTTGGTCCGACAGGCCAACGACAGCGCCTTCGGCCTTTCCGCCGGTATCTGGACCAACGACATCAAGACCGCGCACCGCCTGGCCGAGGCGGTGAAGGCGGGGACGGTGTGGATCAACTGCTTCAACATGGTCGATCCGGCCAGCCCGTTCGGCGGCTTCAAGCAATCGGGCTGGGGCCGCGAGCATGGTCGCGCGGCGATGGAACTCTACAGCGAGACGAAAAGCGTGTGGGTCAACCTCAGCTGAGGGAGCCCGGCGCGGCAGCACACAAAAACGGAATGGGAATGATGCACAAGACGTTATTGGTATCGACGGATGGTCAGGCGGTGATGCGCAGCCACGATGGGGGCACCAACTGGCATCGCATCAACATCGGCCAGGATCTGGAATATGACGATTGCGTGCGCTGCCTGCTGGTGGATCCGCGTCAGAACGGGGCGATCTGGGCCGGGGCGGAGCGCGGGCTTTTTCGCAGCGAGGATTGCGGCGCGCACTGGCAGCAGGTGGATTGCGCGCTGAACGGGTATGCGGTGTGGAAGCTGGCGGTTGCGCCAGGCGATTCGGGGGTGATGTACGCCGGCACCGGATCGCCTGCCCGCGCCGCTTTTTTTCGCAGCCGCGACGGCGGGCGCACGTGGGAGCAGACCGCGCTGCTGATGCCCGAGCGCTGTGCCGGGGTGAGCCGGCCGCGGATGCTGGCGCTGGCGGTGAACCCGCATGATCCGCTGGACGTGTGGGTGGGCGTGGAAGAGGGCGGCCTGTTCCGCACCCGCGATGGCGGCGACAGCTGGACGCGTCTGGACAAGGACTGGCCGCAGCACGCCGGCAATTCGGATGTCCACGACATAATCATCCTGCCGGCCAGTGCCGGCCAGCCTGAAACGGTACTGGTGCTGGTAGTCAACGCGCTTTACCGTTCCGCCGACGGTGGCGAAACATGGACGCGTTTCCACGCCAGGGACACCTGGGGCCTGCGCTATGCCCGCGTGCTGTTGCGCAAGCCCGACAGCCGGACCGAGGTGGCGATCGGTATCGGCGATGGCACGCCGGGCACTACCGCAGCGGTGCTGGTGTCCGCGGATGCCGGGGCGACGTGGAGGCATGCCACTCTCGATTCCCCTGCCAATTCCTGCCTGTGGGCGTTTGCCGCTCACCCGGCCGACCCCGAGATGATGCTGGCCGGCACCAAGTTCGGCCATCTGTTCATCAGCACAGATGGCGGCCGTCACTGGGCCAAGCAGCGGCGCGAGTTCAGCGAGATCACGGGCATGGCCTGGCTGCCCGGCGTGCCCTTGAACATGGAGTTGCCCCATGAAACCCATTAAGGTCAACCGCATCGCCCATGTCGTGCTCTATGTGGCCGATCCCGAAGCGTCGGCACGCTGGTATGGCGAGGTGCTGGGCATGCACATCACCGCGCGCGTTGCGGATGGTCCCTACAAGGGCGGCATCTTCCTGAGCTTTGGCGAAAGCGATCACGACATCGCGCTGTTCCCCGGCGCCAAGGGCGCCACGCAAGGCCGCGAGTTCGAGCATATCGGCCTGCAACTGGCCAGCCACTCGGTGGACGACCTGCGCCGCGCCTATGGCCATCTGCTCGCGCATGAGGTGCGGATCGCCGAGATCCTCGATCACGGTGTCTCGATCGGCATCTATTTCTACGATCCCGATGGCCACATGCTGGAGGTGTTTCACCAGATCACCGATCAGGCCGGCGGCAAGGCGATCGCCGAACTGCACGACAACGGCGGCAAGGCCGACCCCATCCACCTCGCCACGCTCTGACGCGGGCCTTTCATCCGGAGTTACCCATGCCTACTCATCAGCCGAATTTCGGCCCGTTCCACATCCGCAAGTGGTATGGCTTCGTCGACGAGACCCTGGCCGGCGAGACCGGAGCGGCCGCCGATGGCGCTGCGATCTTCAAATACGTCGTCGCCGCGGCGATCCATTGTCCCTATGCGGGCCGCTACGAGGCCGATCTGGGCGCCTGGATCGAGGCTTCGCCCGCGATCGGCGTGGAGATCGGCCGCCGCCTGAAGCTGTTGAGCGGCGGCAAGGCGATCGAGAGCTATGGCAAGGCGATCCTCGTCGGCACCGATTGCGAGTACGAGCACGGCAACGCGCTGTTGACCAACCCTGCCGCCAATCCAGTGCGCGATGCCGTGGGCGGTGGCAAGAGTTGGGTGCCCTCCACCGGCAAGCGCGGCGTGCCCGGCACGATCCTCGACATCCCGCTGGCGCACAAGGATGCGCTCTATGTCCGTTCGCATTACGACACCATCAGCGTCTCGTTCAACGACGGACCAAACCGTGACGAGCTGATCGTCGCTTGGGCTTTTGCCACCCGCGGTCGCCTGAACGCCCGGCTGGGCGGGCTGAAGGCCAGCGAGGTGAAGGGCAAGGACGGGCTGACCTGAGCGATGACCGATCTGACCACCGACAGGCCCGATCTTGCCCCGCCCGAGGCGCCCGAGGGCCTTGCTGGCGAGCGCGTCTCCTTCATCGACGGCGCGGGTCTGCGCCTGCGGGTACGCGAGTGGGGGCCGGTCGATGCCCCGGCGCTGGTGGCGCTGCACGGGCTGCGCGGCTTTTCCGGCACCTGGCGGGCGCTGGCGGCGGCGCTGGGCGACGGCTGGCGCATCATCGCGCTCGACCAGCGTGGCCGCGGCGAAAGCGACTGGGACCCGCAGGCCAACTATTACACCGACGCCTATCTGGCTGATCTGGAGGCACTGGTCGCGGCTTTGGCGCTGGAGCGGTTCGTGCTGCTGGGCCATTCGATGGGGGGCACCACCGCCTATGCCTATGCTGCTCGCCATCCGGCGCGGTTGGAGGCGCTGATCATCGAGGACATCGCCCCCGGCTCGTCGATCAGTGGCGCCGGGGCGGAACGGATCAAGGCCGAGATGGCCGCGCTGCCGCTCAGCTTCGCCAATTGGGCCGAGGCGCGCGCCTATTGGCGGCAGGCCCGTCCGCGCGTCAGCCCGGCCGCGCTGGAGCAGCGGCTGTGGGAAAGCCTGCGCGCCCGCGCCGATGGTCGCATTGGCTGGCGCTATGACGCCGAGGGGATTTCCACCACCCGCCTCAACCCCGATCCGGCCCGCGTGGTCGACCTGTGGCCGGTGGTCGAGGCGCTGCGCGTGCCGACCTATGTCATTCGCGGCGGCCAGTCGGACTTCTGCGCGCTGGCCACAGTGCTGGAGATGGCGCTGCGCAATCCGCGTATCGTCTATGCCAGTGTCGATGGCGCCAGCCACTACGTGCACGACGACAAGGTTGAACAGTTCAACGCGCTGGTCGCCGGCTTTCTGGCCGGCGTGGCGGCAACCCGTGCGGCGGGCGGATAAGGGTGAGGACAGCGATGGGCATCGACGAGGGCAATGGCGCGGTCGCGGTGTTGCGCAGCCTGGTTGCCGGGCACGCGCGGATTTGCTTTGCCAATCCGGGCACGACCGAACTGACGCTGGTGCAGGCGATGGCCGACGTGCGGGAGTTGAAGACCGTGCTGTGCCTGTTCGAGGGCGTGGCGACCGGCGCCGCCGACGGGTTCTCGCGCGTTTCGGGCGAAGTGGCGCTGACCTTGCTGCACCTCGGGCCGGGCTTTGCCAACGGCATCGCCAACCTCCATAACGCCCGCCGCGCCCATTCGCGCATCGTTAACCTGATCGGCGACCATGCGACGTGGCATTTGGCCGCCGATGCGCCGTTGACCAGCGATATCCGCTCGCTGGCGGCGACGGTTTCGGCCGAGGTGATCTACACCGGATCGCCCGACAGCCTGGCTGCGGACATTGCGCGCGGGTTGCGCGCGGCGCGCGGTGCGTGCGGTGCGATCGCCACCCTGATCCTGCCCACCGACGTGATGGATGCCCCCGCCCCCGCCACTGCCCCCGCCACTGCCCCCGCCACGGCCTTCGTCTCCGGCGATCCGGGCGATGGCACGCCCCGCCCGGTGCCGGCGGAGCGGATCGCCGATGTCGCACAGCGGCTGTGCACGCCGGGCGAGAAGGTGATCCTGCTGGGCGGCGCGGCGCTGGGCGAGGCCGGCATTCGTGCCGCCGAGCGGTTGGCCCGGCGCTGCGGCGCCCGGCTGCTAATGGAGCCGTATCCGGCAATCGTCACCTTGGGTGGCGGGTTGCCCCGGATCGAGCGGCAGGCCTATTTCCCGGATGATGTCGTGCGCCAGATGGGCGAGGCAACGGTGGTGCTGGCCGGCGCGCGCATGCCGATCAGCTATTTCGGCTATGAGGGCTGGCCCAGCCAGCTGGTACCCGATGCGCGGCTGGCGCTGCTGAGCGAGGCGGGAGAGGACAGCGTGGCCGCACTGGCGGCGCTGGCCGATCTGATCGGCGGCGTGGCGGGGGATCTGCCGCCGTGGCCCGCCGCGCCCGCCACGCCGCAGGGGTTGAACGCGGCTGCCGTGGTCGAAGCCTTGCTGCCGCGCCTGCCCGCGGATGCGATCATCTCGCTCGAGGGATCGACGCTGGGTGGACCGTGGCTGCGCGAGGCACACCGCGCCGCCCGCCACCAGGTCATGACCAACACCGGCGGCGCCATCGGCCAGGGACTGCCCTGCGCGCTGGGCGCGGCGCTGGCGGCGCCGGGGCGGCGCGTCGTAAGCCTGCAATCCGACGGCTCGGCGCAGTACACGGTGCAGGCGCTGTGGACGATCGCGCATGAGCGGTTGCCGATTACCGTTATCATCGCCGCCAACCACCGCTATGCCATCCTCCAGACCGAACTGCGGCGCGCCAGTGCCGATCTGACCCACCCCGCGATTGCCGGGATGACTGTGCTGGATACCCCCGCCACCGATTGGGTGGCGCTGGCGGCGGCCTATGGCGTGCCGGCGCTGCGGGTGAACGCCGGCGACGAGCTGGGCGTGGCGCTGGACAGTGCACTGGCGTGCGAGGGGCCAATGCTGATCGCGGTGGAACTGCCGTGAGCCGGCTGGCGCTGGTGACCGGGGGCAGCGGGGGCATCGCCCCGGCTATTGCCCAAAGGCTTCTTGCCGATGGCTGGCAGGTGGTGCTCACCGCCCGCCGCGCGGTGCCGCTGGCGGCGGTGGCGGCGCATGTCGGCGCGCGGGCGATCTCGTCCGACGCGACCGATGCGCAGAGCGTGGCGGCACTGGTGGCGCAAGTTGGCCGGGTGGATCTTCTGGTCAATGCCGCGGCCAGCAGCACGCCGATCGGCGGGCCAATCGAGGGCGTGGATGTCGATGCCCTGATCGCCGACCTCGATACCAAGGTGGGCGGCTATCTGCGCTATGCTCAGGCTGTCGTCCCGGCGATGCGCGCGGGTGGGGGCGGGACGATCGTCAATATCGGCGGGCTTACCGGGCGCTCGTCGGACACGTTGAGCGGGCTGCGCAATGCCGCGGTCAGCCACCTGACCAAAGTGCTGGGTGATCAGCTTGGCCCTCACGGGATCACCGTAAACGCCATCCATCCCGGCATCGTCGGCAGCCCGCACCTCGTCGAGCTGTGCGCGGACATGGCGCAGGAGCGTGGGGTGAGCGCGGTCGAGGTGGAAGCCGAATTCATCGCCCGGGTGCCAACCCGGCGGCTGATCGATCCTGCCGAGATCGGCGACATGGTGGTGTTCCTGGCCGGGGCCGGCGGGCGCTCGGTCAATGGCCAGTCGCTGGCGCTCGACGGCGGGTATGCGCGCGGAATCTATCTGTGAGAGGATGTCCGGCATGACGCGGTCCGATCCGTCTTATCGCTATCCGCTCGTCTTGCGGGTGCTGCACTGGCTGCGGGCGGCGCTGATCCTGGGCCTGTTGGCCCTTGGCGTGACCATGACCTTGCTACCCGATGCCGCCCCGGCCAAGTTTGCCACGCTCTATCCGCTGCACAAGCAGTTCGGCGTGCTGGTGCTGCTGGTCGCGCTGGTGCAGTTGGGCCTGCGCGCGCGCACCGCGTTGCCGGCGCCACCGGCCGGGTTGAAGCCGTGGGAGCGGCACCTTTCGCACGCGGTTCACCGGGCGATGCTGGTGCTGGCGGTGGTGGTGCCGCTGATGGGTTATGCCATGTCCGCCAGCTATGCCCAGAGCGACGGCGTGCCATTCTTCGGGGTAATGCTGCCCGAGTTGCTCCCCAAGAACGACCATGCCTTCGAAGTGTTCCGGTTGCTGCACAAGGCGCTGGCCTTCACTCTGGCCGGGCTGGTTGCGCTGCATGTTGCGGGTGTCGTCAAACACCGCCTTTTCGACAAGGCGAACGACGTGCTGCCGCGCATGTTGTGAACCGCGCCCCCAGGACGACAGAGAGCCGATGATTGAGGCCATCAGACTTATCGAATCCGCGCTGGCCGGGGCGGACGGGCTGCACGTGGCCAACCCCGCCACTGGCGAGGCGATCGCTACCGTGCGCGCGTGGAGCACCGCAGAGGTGGCCGGGGCGATCGCGCGGGCGGACCGGGCGCGCGCCGGCTGGGCGGCACTGACCGCGTCCGGGCGCGCCGAGGTGCTGCGCAAGTGGTACGAACTGATCCTGGCCAATGAGGCGGTGCTGGCCGAGGCGGTGACCGCCGAAGCCGGCAAACCGCTGGCCGAGGCGCTGGCCGAGGTGCGCTATGGCGCCGCCTACGTCCAGTGGTTTGCCGAGGAGGGCAGGCGTGCCAATGGCGAGGTCATCCCAACCTTCGCTAACGACCGGCGGGTGCTGACCATCCGCCAGGGAGTAGGCACCTGCACGGCGATCACCCCGTGGAATTTTCCCGTGGCAATGGTCACCCGCAAGGCGGCTCCGGCGCTGGCTGCCGGCTGCGCGATAGTGGTCAAGCCCGCTGAGGCGACGCCGATCAGCGCGCTGGCGCTCGAATGGCTGGGGCAGCGCGCCGGCCTGCCCGAGGGGTTGTTCGCCGTCACCCCGACGGGCGACCCCGCCGGGGTGGGCCGGGTATTCTGCACCCATCCGCTGGTCCGCAAGCTGAGTTTCACCGGATCGACCCGGGTGGGCAAGGTCCTGATGGCGCAGGCCGCCGACCAGGTGCTGCGCCTGAGCCTGGAGCTGGGCGGCAACGCGCCGTTCATTGTCATGGACGATGCCGATCTTGACCGGGCCGTTCGCGGGGTGATGGACGCCAAGTTCCGCAACGCCGGCCAGACCTGCGTCTGCGCCAACCGGCTGCTGGTCCACGATACGGTCCACGATGCGTTCGTGGCGAAGCTGGGTGCCGCGGTGGCTTCGCTGAAGGTGGGCGACGGGCGCGACGAGGGGGTGCAGATCGGCCCGCTGATTTCGCCCGAGGCGGCGCGGCGCGTGGCAGCGCTGGTCGCCGATGCGGTGGGCGCGGGTGCGCAGGTGGTGGCCGAGGCCGCCTGCGATGCGGCATCGCCCGCCTTCGCCGCACCCTGCGTGGTAACGGGGGTGACGCCGGCGATGGCGCTGGCCAGCAGCGAGATATTCGGCCCGGTCGCCGCGGTTATCCGCGTTTCCAGCGAGGCGGAGGCGATCACCATCGCCAACGACACCCCCTATGGTCTGGCCGCTTACCTGTTCACTGCAGACACCGGCCGGGCGTGGCGGATGATGGAGGCGCTGGAATTCGGCATGGTGGCGATCAATGACGGCCGCCTGTCGAGCGAGGTGGCCCCGTTTGGCGGGGTCAAGCAATCGGGCTTCGGGCGCGAGGGATCGTCGCACGGGCTGACGGAGTACATGGAAATCAAGTACGCGCTCCTCGGCCTGTGAGGGCGCGCGTCCGGCAGGGGAGCGCACAGATGCAGCGGACGTTATGAGATCCGTGCGCCAATGTCTCCACCCACCCGCGCACAGGTGCCATTACAGTCCGAGCGCCGCGTAATAGGCGAAGCTGTCCTTCACCGTCTGCCGCAGCGTTCCCCGCTCGTAGCCCAGCAGTGCGGCTTCCTGCGCCGGCGGTTCGTAGTCGGTCGATCCGAAATCAAGGTAGGACAGCGCGAAGTCTGGCACCAGCACGTTGCCCCGCTGCACCGGGAGGTCACGCGGACGCCCGGCCTCGGC
>JAGWPW010000086.1 GCA_028870315.1 Sphingomonadales bacterium
AGTCTCCGCGCTCCTTGGCCGTATTCCTTCCGCCGTCGGCTACCAGCCGACGCTGGCGACCGACATGGGCGCGCTGCAGGAACGCATCACCACGACCACGAAGGGATCGGTGACCTCGGTGCAGGCGATCTACGTCCCGGCCGACGACCTGACCGATCCGGCGCCGGCCACCTCGTTCGCGCATCTCGACGCCACGACCGTGCTGTCGCGCTCGATCGCGGAGAAGGGCATCTATCCCGCGGTCGATCCGCTCGATTCGACCAGCCGCGTGCTCACCGCCGCGGTCGTCGGCCAGGAGCATTACGACACCGCGCGCCGCGTCCAGGAAACCTTGCAGAAGTACAAGTCGCTCCAGGACATCATCGCCATTCTCGGCATGGATGAGCTGTCCGAGGAGGACAAGCTGACCGTCGCGCGCGCGCGCAAGATCCAGCGCTTCCTGTCGCAGCCGTTCCACGTCGCCGAGGTGTTCACCGGCATCCCCGGCAAATTCGTCCAGGTCGAGGACACCGTGCGCTCGTTCAAGGCGGTGGTCGATGGCGAATACGACCATCTGCCCGAGGCCGCCTTCTACATGGTCGGCGGCATCGACGAGGCTGTGGCCAAGGGCAAGAAGCTGGCGGAAGAGGCCTGATGGCGCTGCGCTTCGAACTCGTCACCCCGGCGCGGCTGGTCCGCTCGGAGACCGTGCACATGGTCGTCGTTCCGGGCACCGATGGCGAATTCGGCGTGCTCGAAGGCCACGCGCCGGTGATGTCCACCGTGCGCGACGGCGCGGTGAAGGTCTACAAGTCCGAGAATGCGACGCCCGAGGAAATCGTCGTCTATGGCGGTTTCGCCGAAGTGACCCCGCAGGGGCTCACCGTGCTGGCCGAGCGCGTCGGCGATTGATCCACGGGCAGGGTAAACGCAAAGCGGGCCGGGGCGGGGAGCCTCGGCCCGTTTGCTTTGTGATGCGCGAATGGCTTGCGCGGGCGCGGGGCGAGGGACCGGGCCTTGCGCTGATGTTCGCGCTGACGCTGGCGACGCGGCTTCCGTTCCTCGGCCATCCCGCCGCCGATTTCGACGAGCAGCTCTACAGCCTCATCGGCCAGCGCATGCGCCTTGGTGCGATTCCCTATGTCGATCTGTGGGATCGCAAGCCGCCGGGGCTGTTCGCGCTGTTCTGGCTCGCGCATGCGATCGGCGGCGACGGGCCGGCCGCCTACCAGGGGCTGGGGCTGCTCGCATGCCTTGGGGGCGCGCTGTGCGTGTGGCGGCTCGCGCGGCGGATGACCGGCCCCGGCACCGCCGCCTTCGCCTCGGGCCTCTATCCGCTGCTGATGGCGCTTTACGGCAGCGAAAGCGGGCAAAGCGAGGTGTTCTTCACCCCGTTGCTTGCCGGCATGGCGCTGCTGCTGGTCCGGGCAGAGGAGGCGGCACATGCGCGCCGGGCCTTGCAGCTGTGCCTTGTCGCGATGGCGATGGGCGGGCTTGTGCTTCAGGTCAAATATACGGCACTTGCCCAGTGCCTGTTTTTCGGGCTCGCGGCGCTGGTCGTGCTGCATCGGCGCGGATGGCGCGCGCGCCGGCTCGCGGGCGCCGCCGGGCTGTTTGCCGTGCTCGGCGTGCTGCCGACACTGCTCGCATGGCTGGTGTTCATGCGCCTTGGCGCGGGCGATGCCTTCGTCTTTGCCAATTTCGTCTCGATCACCCGCCGCGCGGCGCTGCCGCTTTCGTTCACCTTGCGCGCGCAACTGCTGTTCGCGCTGCCACTGCTGCTGCTCGCCGCCGGCGGGGCGCTGCTCCGGCACGAGCGGCTTGCCGGCCGCGCCCGGGCATTGTGGCTTGTCGCCGCGGGCTGGCTTGCCGCGGGGCTTGCCGGGCTGTTCATGGGCAGCACGCTTTATACCTATTATTACGCGGCGCTGGTGCCATCGGTGATCCTCGTCGCGCTGCCGATGTTCGATCCGCGCGGCGCGCTCGGCGGGGTGACGCTGGCAGCAGCGCTCGCCGGGCTGCTGGTCGTGTTCGATCCGCCTGGGCATGTCGCCGCCAGCCGGAGCGAGCGCGCGACGCTTGGTCGCATGGTGCGGCTGCTCGCGCCACAGGTCGGCGCGCGGCGGCATTGCCTGTTCGTCTTCGATGGCCCGGTGGCGCTTTATCGCCTTGCCGGCAGCGGCCTTCCCACCCGCTTCATCTACCCCGATCACCTCGACAACCGGCTCGAAGAGCATGCGCTGCCGGTATCGCCCGAAAGCGAGGTCGCGCGCATCCTTGCCGCCCGGCCGGGGGCGATCGTCACCACCCGCGATGCGATCACGCTGCGCAACCGCGCGACCGACGCCGAGGTCACAGCGGCGCTGCACCGCTCCTATCGGTTGCTTGCGACGTTCGACTTCCAGGATCGCCGGCTGGCGCTTTACGCCCGGACCGCCGACGCGGACGGACGCGCGCCCGATTGCGCGCCCCGCGGTTAAGTCTGCGCAAAATCTATCGTTAGCATATCCTAAAACCTTCCCGATTATTGACCATAGGCGATCAGTCTCAGCGGGCAGCGGCCGGGGGTCGGGCGTGTCGCCGAACAGAACGGGGAATTGCGAGCGATGAGCGCATTCGGGCGGCGTACCGGCGTCGGCGGGCTTGCCCCGGGCGCCAAGCCGCAATTCGGCGTTGCGCGCCCGATGAAGGGCGGCGCGGGCGAGGCCGCCGTGGCCGCACCGGGCGGCGACCAGTTTCCGCCGCTGCCGGGCGAGGACGACGGCTTTGGCGGCTCGGGCAGCCCGATCGCCGATGCGATGTCGCGGCTGTCCGATCGCGCCAATGCGGTCAACGAGACGCACAAGCTTGCCGAAGGGTTCGAAGCCTCGGTCCACAAGATCAAGGAGCAGGTGCTGCCGCGGCTGCTCGAACGCGTCGATCCCGAGGCGGCGGCGACGCTGACCAAGGACGAGCTGGTCGAGGAATTCCGGCCGATCATCTTCGAGGTGCTGGCCGAACTCAAGATCACGCTCAACCGGCGCGAGCAGTTCGCGCTCGAAAGGGTGCTGATCGACGAGCTGCTGGGCTTTGGCCCGCTCGAAGAACTGCTGACCGATCCCGACGTCTCGGACATCATGGTCAACGGGCCGGAACAGACCTATATCGAAAAGAAGGGGCGGCTGACGCTGTCCAACGTCCGCTTCCGCGATGAGGCGCATCTTTTCCAGATCGCGCAGCGCATCGTCAACCAGGTCGGCCGCCGCGTCGATCAGACGACGCCGCTTGCCGACGCGCGCCTCAAGGACGGCAGCCGCGTCAACGTCATCGTCCCGCCGCTCAGCCTGCGCGGCACCGCGATCTCGATCCGCAAATTCTCCGAAAAGCCGATCACCATCGACATGCTCAGGGACTTCGGGTCGATGAGCGACAAGATGGCGACCGCGCTCAAGATCGCCGGCGCCTGCCGGATGAATGTGGTGATCTCGGGCGGCACCGGCTCGGGCAAGACGACGATGCTCAACGCGCTGTCCAAGATGATCGACCCCGGCGAGCGCGTGCTGACCATCGAGGACGCGGCCGAACTGCGGTTGCAGCAGCCGCACTGGCTGCCGCTCGAAACCCGCCCGCCCAACCTTGAGGGCCAGGGCGCGATCACCATCGGCGATCTCGTCAAGAACGCGCTGCGCATGCGCCCCGACCGCATCATCCTGGGCGAAATCCGCGGCGCGGAATGCTTCGACCTGCTGGCGGCGATGAACACCGGCCACGACGGCTCGATGTGCACGCTCCACGCCAACAGCCCGCGCGAATGCCTGGGGCGTATGGAAAACATGATCCTGATGGGCGACATCAAGATCCCCAAGGAGGCGATCTCGCGCCAGATCGCCGAATCGGTCGATCTCATCGTCCAGGTCAAGCGCCTGCGCGACGGCTCGCGCCGCACCACCAACATCACCGAGGTGATCGGCATGGAAGGCGATGTCATCGTGACGCAAGAGCTGTTCAAGTTCGAATATCTCGACGAAAGCGCCGACGGCAAGATCCTGGGCGAGTTCAGAAGCGCGGGGCTTCGGCCCTATACGCTCGAAAAAGCCCGGCAATTCGGCTTCGATCAGGCTTATCTGGAAGCCTGCCTCTGACAGGCGCAGCGTTTCCGGCAGCCTGACTCAAACGCCAGCCCGGCCGCTGGAAATTCTTGCGATTCTGTGGGTTACCATTCGGAGGGTTGCGGATTATGGCGACGGTGCGCTAAATTGACATCTTTTACAATAGTTCAATTTAATGCGCTGTCACCGTAATGCGTAATGCCTAGGTAGACGTGCCATAATTTTACAATTACCACTCTACAGCAGTATCATCAATTACGATATTTGCGGACGTGTCGCCGTAATTCGTAATCGCACCAAAACACATCCTCTCCTACACCGGAAATTACGCTATCTCTGCGGACGCTAACCATGCTCAATTCTAAATTGCAGCGCATTTTCGCTCTTGTAGGTGAGGCCACGTCGATTTGGAATCAAGTGGAGGAGATTTGGTTCCTCCTCTTCACCGGCCTTCTTGCAACCACGCCGCGCGCGATTACCGACACAATTTACGAGCAATTCCAAACTGGTGCCATGCAGCGTAAACTCATTATGGCAGTTGCCCCCGTTGCGCTGAAACCCGACATAGCGAAAATCAAAGCGCGCGATCCAGCAGAACATCTGCGTCGCCGGATTCTCCGCAGAATAGGGCAGTTGAACGCTCAAACCAGCGATCTATCCGGTAAGCGCAACGCGGTCATCCATTCAAGCTTCGAGATATTTCATGCAAGAGTTCCGCCGCGCATTGTTGCCATATCGCCGCATAAGATTAGTAAGTTGAATAATGAAGATCATGAGACGTATCTCACGTATCTCAACCAGGATTTGAATCTGCTTTTGCTCGATATGCTTGAGCTTCGCGAACTACTTATTGAACTTAATGAGGGAATAGGAAGCAGAAAGGTTCACTATGAATTCCTTCGTCAGCGAGGATTAATCGTACCAGTGGATGAATGGGCGAAGGAGCGGGCCCTCCTTCTTAAATCTGTGAAGGCGCGTAATCCTCCGCCGGAATTACGGTGACAAGTCCGAAAATCCCCAATACTCCCTGAATCACAATGAAAGTGCGCCAAATTGGCCCGTCGAAAGGACGCCAATTCAGTCCATCATCATCGCAATAGCCACATTCTGACGTGCTGCTTCATGGCCTTCGTATCTTCAGCGTTCTTTCCAGACCAGCACCGGCTTCCTTGCCGCCAAAGTCTCGTCGAGCCGCCGGCGCGGCGCGTAATGCGGCGCGGTCTTGAGCGCGGGGTCGCCGGCGCGGCCGCGTTCGGCAAGGCTGCGCAGCGAGGCGATGAAGCCGTCGAGCCCGGCCCGGCTTTCGGTCTCGGTCGGCTCGACCAGCATCGCGCCATGGACGACGAGCGGGAAATAGACCGTCATCGGGTGATAGCCCTCGTCGATCAGCCCCTTGGCGATGTCGAGCGTCGAGAAGCCCTCGGCCATGCCGGCATCGCTGAACAAGGCCTCGTGCATGCATGGGCCTGAGCCGGCGAAGGGTGCGTCGAGTACGTCCTCGAGCGCGCGCAGCACGTAATTGGCGTTGAGCACGGCATCGCCCGAAACCGCGCGCAAGCCATCGGCGCCATGGCTGAGGATATAGGCGAGCGCGCGGGTGAACATGCCCATCTGGCCGTGGAAGGCGGTCATCCGGCCGAAGCTGTCGGGCGCGGTGTCGGCGGCGTCCTCCTCTTCGATCAGGGTGGCATGGCCGGCGGCATCGCGGCGCACCAGCGGCAGCGGCGCGAAGGGAGCAAGCGCCGCCGACAGCACCACCGGCCCCGAACCGGGACCGCCGCCACCGTGCGGGGTCGAGAAGGTCTTGTGCAGGTTGATATGCATGGCATCGACGCCAAGGTCGCCGGGGCGGACGCGGCCGACGATGGCGTTGAAATTGGCGCCATCGCAATAGACGAAAGCGCCCGCCGCGTGCGCGGCTTGCGAGATGGTCTTCATATCGGGCTCGAACAGCCCGCAGGTGTTGGGATTGGTGATCATCACCGCCGCGACATCGGGGCCGAGCCGCGCGGTAAGCGCGGCCAGATCGACCCGGCCGGCCGCGGTCGCCGGGATGTTCTCGACGCGATAGCCGGCGAATGCGGCGGTGGCGGGGTTGGTGCCATGCGCGCTTTCGGGCACGAGAATGACCGCGCGCGGATCGCCGCGCGCTTCCAGCGCGGCGCGGATGCACAGGAGGCCGCACAGTTCGCCATGCGCGCCCGCCTTTGGCGAAAGCGCGACCGAGGCCATGCCGGTGAGCGCAAGCAGCCAGTCGGCGAGCTGGGCGATCGCCTCGAAGGCGCCCTCGACGCTCTGGCGCGGCTGGAGCGGGTGGATGTCGGCGAAACCGGCAAGCCGCGCGAGCTTCTCGTCGAGCCGCGGATTATGCTTCATCGTGCAACTGCCGAGCGGGAACGGCCCGAGGTCGATCGCGTAATTCTGGCGCGACAGCCGCGTGTAATGGCGCATCACCTCGGGCTCGGTCAGCCCGGGCAGCGCCACCGGCGCCCTGCGGCGAAATTTCGCCAGCGCCGGCAGCACCTCGCCCGGCACCGGCTCGACATCGAGCCCGCATTTGCCCGCAGCCCCCAGCTCGAAGATCAGCGGCTCTTCGAGCGCCAGCGCGCGATTGCCGCTGGCGGTGGGCGGGGCGCGATCCTCGCAAGGGTCGGCGGCGATTTCGGGGCGCCAGCCGGCGCGGTTGGGGGCGTTCATGCCGGCACCTGCGTCAATATCTCGCCCAGCGCCTTGCACAGCGCGGTGATGTCCTCCTCGCTGGTCATCTCGCTCGCGGCGACCAGCAGGGCGTTCGACAGCCCATGCGCATCGGCATAAAGCCGCCCCAGTGACACCCCGCCCAGCACGCCGCGATCGGCAAGCGCGCGCACGATGCCGCGCGAATCGCTTTCGAGAAGTATGGTGAACTCGTTGAAATAGCTTTCGTTGAGGATCGTCACGCCGGGCAGTTCGGCCAGCGCCGCGGCGGTCTGGCGGGCGCGCAGATGGTTGGCTTCGGCAAGGCGGGCCAGCCCTTCGCCGCCGAGCAGGCTCATATGGATGCTGAAGGCAAGCGCGCACAGGCCTGAATTGGTGCAGATATTGCTCGTCGCCTTTTCGCGCCGGATATGCTGCTCGCGGGTCGAAAGCGTCAGCACGAAGCCGCGCCGGCCCTCGGCATCGACCGTCTCGCCGCACAGCCGCCCCGGCATCTGCCGCAGGAATTTCTCGCGGCACCCGAACAGGCCGAGATAGGGGCCGCCGAACTGCAAGCCCACCCCCAGCGCCTGGCCTTCGCCGACGACGATATCGGCACCGAGCGCGCCGGGCGATTCGAGCAGCCCGAGCGCGACCGGCTCGGTGACGACCGCGACGAGCAGCGCGCCTGTGGCCTGTGCCGCCGCCGCGATCCGCGCAAGATCGGGGATGCGCCCCAGGACATCGGGATATTGAACGATGACGCAGGCGGTTTCGCCGTCGATTGCGGCTATCACCGCGTCATCGTCTGGCGCGGCGACAAGCGCTGGCGCAAGCGCGTGCAGCTCGTCGCCGGTGAAGCGCGCCATGCTTTGCGCGACCGCGGTGTAATGCGGATGCAGCCCGCCCGAGAGCACCGCGCGCTTGCGCCGGGTGATGCGGCCGGCCATGGCGATTGCCTCCCAGCAGGCGGTCGAACCGTCGTACATCGAGGCATTGGCGACATCGGTGCCATAGAGCCGCGCGACCTGCGTCTGGAACTCGAACAGCACCTGGAGCGTGCCCTGGGCGATCTCGGGCTGGTAAGGCGTATAGGCGGTGAGGAACTCGCCGCGCTGGATCAGGTGATCGACCGAGGCCGGGATGTGGTGGCGATAGGCGCCGGCGCCGAGGAAGAATGGCGCCGCGCCCGCGGTGAGATTGCGCGCGGCAAGCCCGGCGAGATGGCGTTCGACCGCCATTTCGCTGGCATGGCCCGGCAATCCGGCGATCGGCGCGTCGAGCAGGCAATCGGCCGGCACGTCGCAAAACAGCGCCTCGATCGATGGTGCCCCGATCGCGGCGAGCATGGCGCGGCGATCATCGCCGGTGAGCGGAAGATAGCGCATCGGCTCAGAGCGCCTTCACATGGGCGGCATAGCCGGCTTCATCCATCAGCCCCGAGGTATCGGCGGCGCCATCGAGCTTCAGCCGGAACAGCCAGCCGCCGCGCTCCGCCTCGGTGTTGACCAGCTCCGGGGTGTCGGCGAGCGCCGGGTTGACCTCGGTGACCGAGCCGCCGAGCGGCGCATAGACGTCCGAGGCGGCCTTGACCGAATCGACCACCGCCACCGCATCGCCCGCCTTGAACGCGGTGCCGGGCGCGGGCAGTTCGACGAAGGTGATGTCGCCGAGCTGGGCCTGCGCATAATCGCTGATGCCGACGGTGGCGATCTCGCCCTCGATCGCGACCCATTCGTGGTCCTTCGTGAAAAAGCGGTTCATTGCGCGGCTCCGTTCTGGCTGGGCGGGTTGCGGTGATAGCGATGCGGCACGAAGGGCAGCGCGACGACTTCGGCGGCAAGCCGACGGCCGCGCATTTCCACCCAAAGCGCGGTTCCGGGCGCGGCGGCGGCGCGCTCGACCATGGCCATGGCGATCGGCCGTTCGAGGCTCGGCGCGAAACCGCCCGAGGTCACCCGGCCGACATGCCGATCGCCGTGAAAGACTTCGGCACCCTCGCGCGCGGCCATGCGCCCCTCGATGACGAGGCCGGCACGGCACCTCGCGCTGCCGTTCGCGAGCAGCGCCGCGACCGGCCCGGCGCCGGGAAAGCCGCCCTCGGTGCGGCGGCGCTTGCTGATGGCAAAGCCAAGGCCGGCGCTGACCGGGTCGGTTTCGGGCGAAAGATCATGCCCATAGAGCGGCAGCCCGGCTTCGAGCCGCAGCGAATCGCG
>JAGWPW010000009.1 GCA_028870315.1 Sphingomonadales bacterium
CAGCACGGTGCTGAACTCCTCGCCGCCCGGTTTCGCGGTCGCGGCCGCGACAGGGCAATTGAGTCACACCGTGACAAATTTTACCGGCGCGCGCGACCGGTCTTTCATTCCGGAAATCTCCCCGCGCCATGGGCAATTGGCATCCCCGCAGAACCACGCGAAATTGACAGTCCGCCGCCATGGTCCCACCGGCAGACATGAACGGCGCATACCCCGACCGCGCGCGTCGCTGGCTGATCACCGCGCCGACGATGGTCGCCTCGACCATGGTCGCGGTCGATATCACCATCGCCAATGTCGCCTTGCCGCATATGCAGGCGACGCTGTCGGCCTCGGCCGACGAGGTGCTGTGGGTGCTGACCTCCTACATCATAGCAAGCGCGATCGCGACGCTGCTGAGCGGCTGGCTGGCGGTGCGCTTCGGCCGCAAGACGATCATGCTGATCTCGGTCGCGGGCTTCACCGCCGCCTCGGTGCTGTGCGGGATTTCGACCAGCATCGGCATGATCGTCGCCGCGCGCATCCTCCAGGGGGCTTCGGGCGCGGCGATGGTGCCGCTGAGCCAGGCGACGCTGTTCGACATCAATCCGCCGGAGAACCATGCCCGCGCGATGGCGATCTTCGCGCTCGGCTCGATGGCGGGACCGGTGCTCGGCCCGACGCTCGGCGGCTATCTCACCGATTATGTATCGTGGCGCTGGGTGTTCTTCATCAACCTGCCGTTCGGCATCCTCGCCTTCCTCGGCATCGCCGCCTTCATGCCCGACACGCGGCCCGAGACGCACGCGCGTTTCGACCTGCTCGGCTTCGTCGCGATCGCAACGACGCTCGCCGCGATCCAGCTCATGCTCGACCGTGGCGAGCGCGCCGACTGGTTCGATTCGAGCGAGATCCGCGGCTATGCGATCGCCGCCGGCGCCGCCTTCTATGTGTTCATCGTCCATGTCTGCACGACGAAGCACGGCTTCATCCGGCTCGAACTCTTCGCCGACCGCAATTTCACCGTGGGCTCGCTGTGCAGCCTGCTGATCGGCTTCGTCGCCTTCGCCGCGACCCCGCTGATGGTGGTGATGACGCAATCGCTCTTGGGCTATACCGCGCTGCAGACCGGGATCATCGGGCTGCCGCGCGCGGCGGGAACGATCGCCTCGACGCTGCTCGTCACGCGGCTGGTGAAACGGTTCGAAATCCGGGTGGTGCTGATGATCGGCATTCTGGTCACCGCCTTTTCCACCTGGTGCTATCTCCAGTTCGATCTCGATGTCGATCGCCCGAAGCTCATGCTGGTCAATCTGGTGCAGGGGCTCGGCTCGGGGCTGATCTTCGTGCCGCTGTCGGTCGCGGTCTTCGCCACGCTTTCGCCGCGGCTGCGCAGCGAAGGCGCGGCGATGTATGCGCTGGCGCGCAGTTTCGGCAATTCGATCGGCATCTCGCTGCTGCAATATAATCTGTCGCGCTTCACGATCGTCTCGCAGGCGCGGCTGGTGACCAGGGTGCGCGCCGATGATCCGGTGTTCCGCATGGCGCGGCCCGATTTCGATTTTTCCTCGCAAGGCGCGCTGGTCGGCATCGCGCGCGAAATCGCCCGCCAGGCGAGCATGCTCGGCTATATCGGGATCTACACCGAGGTGCTGGTGCTGACGCTGGCGATGGTGCCGCTGGCGCTGCTGCTCGTGCCGCAGCGCAGGCCGGAATCCGCGCCGCCGGTGCTGCCCGCGATCGAGTGAGCCCGGTCAGACGATCGCCGCCGCCACCAGCCGCTGCATCCCCGGCACGCACAACCCGTCGCTTCGCCGGGCGAAATAGGTCGCCTGCGCCATCGCCGGATCGAGATGGTCGATGCAGGTGAAACCCGCCTCGCGCAGCAGCGCGGTCATCTCGGCCACCGCGAAGCGCGAGGGCACGGCAACCCCGCCACCCGCCATCGCCGCCGCCAGCGCTTCCGACTCGCGGTTCGCTTCGAGATAGCTGAGGACGATCCGCGAGCCGTGCGGCCGTGCCCCCGCCCAGGCCAGCGTCGCCCGGATCGCGGGCCGCGTCAGATATTGCGTCACCCCGAGCAACGACACGAAGGCGGCGGCACCGGCATCGAAGCCGGCCCGGGCGAGCGCGGCATCGAGCGCGTCCGTCTCGAAATCGCAGGGCACGAAATGCAGGCCTTGCGGCACACCCAGCCCGGCGGCGGCGATGCGTCGGCGCTTCCAGCGCTGGAACGCGGGATCATCGACCTCATAGACCTGCGGATCATCGGCGCGACCCGCAAGGCGCAGGCCGAAGGAATCGAGCCCCGCGCCGAGCACGACATATTGGCCTGGCCCCGACGCGGCGAGGCCATCCTCGGCGAAACGGCTGCGCAGGATGCAGGTCGCGGCGCTGGCGGCCGGAACGCGCGCCGCCAGCGCCAGCACCTCCTCGCGCGACAGGCCGCTGAGCGCGAGCGCGAGATCGTCGCAGAAGATCTTCGGCTCCGCGCCGGCGATGGCATGCGCCGCACGCAGCGCCGCGGCGGCGATGGCCGTGCGATGCAGGTCGCTGATCGCATCGTCGGGCATGCGCGACTATCGGCCGACCGGCGCGATCAGCGCGGCAAGCGCGGCGACCGCCGCTTCGATCTCGCCCGCCTGCAAGCCGCGCTCCTCGCGCACCGCCTTGCCGACGCGATCCATGATGAGCACCGCCAGCGCCGCGGCGACCGCGCCCGCGCAATCGCTCTCGCGATGCAGCGCGCGCAGCCGCTCGGCCACCACCTCGCGCAGCGCCCCGGCGACGTGCTGCTGCAAGCGCCCGGCGATGCGCCCCCAGGCGGGCGGCGAGGCTTCGAGGATGCGGAACAGGCGGCGCGGGCCGCTGGTCGGTTCGATGCTGGCGCCAAAACTCGCGATCGTGCGCGCGATCGATTCGCCCAGCGGTTCGCTTGCCGGACGCGCCCGCAGCGCCGCGGTCCACACATCCATCACCCGGCACAGCGCGCCGAGCAGCACCTCCTCCGGCCCGGCGAAATAGCGGTAGAAGGTGCGCCGCGAGATCCCCGCCGCGCCCGCGATCCGTTCGACCGTCACCACCGCCATCCCGTCGCGCCGGAAGAGATCGAGCGCGGTCTCCTCGATCCGCGCGGCCAGCGTCTCGCGCCGGCGGGCATGCGACTCGACCAGCGCGGCGATGCGGCGATCCTCGCCCGCCCGCGCCCGCCGGGGCACGCCGATCGGCGACGGTTCGATCATGCCTTCGTGCTCATGCCTGCGCCACACAATCAAACTTGCTACATTGTGTCAAATTTGAAATGATGGCAGCGGAGCCGATCGGCGGTGGATGCAGGGAGCCATGCGATGAACGAGCGCGACGGGGCATCGCCGCCAGCCGGACCGACCGGCGGCGCGATCGCGGCGGACGATCGCAAATCCGCCGCCGTCGCCACCGCCAACCACCGCACCCCGCCCGGCGCGACGCGGCTGACGCGCTTTGCCGATCTGCGCGCGGTGCTGCGCTCGCCGCAGGCGGTGCAGGCGATGCATGGCGGCGAGGCTTTCGTCTCGGACAATCCCGATCAGGTGCCGATCGCCTATCTCGATGGCGAGCCGCATCGCCACCGCCGTGCCGCGATCGCGCGCTTCTTCACCCCGAAGATGATCGTTTCCCGCTATCGCGCGGTGATCGAGCGCACCTCGGACCTGCTGATCGCCGAATTGCAGGCGAACAGGACCGCGGTGCTCGACATCATGAGCTTCGAGCTTGCCGCCAATGTCGTCGCCGAGGTCGTCGGGCTGACCGAAACGCCCAACAAGGCGCTGTCGCGCCGGCTGCGCCGGATCCTCGAAACCGGGCTGGTGCTTCACCCGCGGGCGATTGTCCGCGGCATCGGCAAGGCCTGGCTCGGGGTGCAGCTCGCGCATTTCTATCGCAAGGACGTTGCCCCGGCGATCGCCGAACGCAGACGCGCCCCGCGCGAGGATGTCCTCAGCCATATGATCGCCGGGAATTATTCGAAACGGGCGATGCTGACCGAATGCTTCCTCTATGGCATGGCCGGGATGACGACGACGCGCGAGCTGATCACCATGGCCGCCTGGCACTTGCTCGATGATCCCGTGCTGCGGCAGAAATTTCTCGATTCAGGCGAAGACGGCCAGATCGCGATCGTCGAGGAAATCCTGCGGCTGGAGCCGATCACCGGCCAGATCTATCGCAAGCTGGAGGACCGACCCGACGCCGTGCCCACCGGCGGCGATTACGTGCTCGATATCCGCGAGGCGAATTGCGATCCCGAGGTCGCCGGCGCCGAGCCGCATCGGCTGCTGCCCGGGCGCGCGCAGCGGATGCGCGCGGGCGCGGGCTACATGAGCTTCGGCGACGGCCCGCACCGCTGCCCCGGCGCGCAGCTTGCGCTGCACGAGACGCGCGGCTTCCTCGATCGGCTGATGCGCGTGCCCGGCCTGCGGCTGGTCGGCGAGCCGCGGATCGGCTGGAGCTACGGCGTCCACGGCTATGAGTTGCGCCGCGCCATCATCGCCTGCGACTGAAACGCATGCACGCTATGCGACTTACGGCGTGATCCCATGCGCAACGCACAGCGCATCAGTCCCGAGATTTGGCGTATCCCGCGCCCGGCAGGGGCCCGCACCGCGCGCTCCGCCTTGTCTCGGCCGCTCGCTTGCGCATTTTCCGGATGATCACATCATGGTCGGATCAGGGGCAGTTGCACGCTCTCATCAACTTCGCAGCGGAGCGCCCCGGGTGGCGCGATCATCACCATCTCCTCGGTCGGCGGGGTCACCGCCGCGGCGGGCAACTGGACGTATCACGCGGCGAAGTCGGCGGTGGTGTTCTTCGCAAGATGCGCCGCGCTCGATGTCGGTGCCTTCGGGGTGCCGGTGGACTGCATCGCCCCGAGCGCGATGCCTTGCGCAAATACATCCAAAGCCGCCAGGCGCTGAAGATGCAAGGCCATGTCCGCGATATCGCCGAGGCCATCCTGTTCCTCGGCTCCGAGCGCTCGCGCTATATGACCGGCATGCTGATGCCGGTCGATGGCGGCCAGGTCGCCGGCAACGTCCGCCCCGAAAGCTCGCCGCTTGACCGCAGCGCCGGCGCATAGCCAGGGCAACGCTGGCTACCGACGGCATAACGGCACAGCTCGCGCGACAACCTGCGTGCGTCGCAATGCGCAATCATCGCCCGTTTTGAAACGCGCCCTGAAACGGAAAATTCCTATTCCTGCGCGAAATTGAGTTCGAGCGCGATGCCGTGCGGGTCGTTGAACAGGACGAGCGTGACCCCGCTCGTGCCCATGTTCTCGATCACCTGGAAGGGGATCGCGCGCGCCTCCAGCCGGGCGATGACCCCGGCCTTGCCGCGGCAGTTGAGCGCAACATGGTCGATCGGCCCGGTCGATGCGGCATCGGGCGCCATCGCCCGCAGATGGATTATCGGCTGGTCGGCCTCGTCATGGAGCCAGTGGGACGTGAACCCGCCGAAAACCTCGTGGGTCCGATAGGTGAAGCCAAGGACGTCGGAATAGAAACCGGCCGACGCCGCAATATCGGTGCTGCGGATATTGACGTGGTTGATGCCACAAACCGCCATGGCAGACCTCCTCAGGAAAATGCGCGAGATGCGATACTTCAGGGCAGCGTCACGCCGAACCGCTCTGAATAAAAGCGAAAACTCTCGCGGATCGCCGCCCGGTCGAGCCCGAAATCGGCGGGATCATAATCATGCGCGCCATGTTTGTCGCGCGGCGTGGCGTTGCGCCAGGCCTGCATCCGCGCCCGCGCCTGCGGCGTGAATTCCTCGCCGAGGAAACCATAGAGCCGTTCGAGCACCGGGAACGGGTCGCGCTGCATCTCGGCGAAATGGATGTCGAAGAAGCGCTGCTCATGCCCTGCCTCGCGGAAGGCGATCATCCGGCGCATGCCGCGTTCGGCCGAGCGCAGATTGACCGCGCCCATCCAGCGCCGGTCGGGCACATCGGTGGTGATCCGGCCCATCTCGTAATAGAGGTCGGCGGCCGAGGGCACCACGCTCGCGACATCGCGATGCGTCATGCAGTAGCGCGCATCGGGAAACACCGTATCGAGCGCGGTCACGAACATCGCATAGGTCGGGGTCTTGAGCCGCCAGCGCGTCGGCGGGCAGCGCCATTGCAGCAGCTTGAGCACGCGCTTCACATAAGCGAAGGTCGGCACGAGATCGGCCTCGTTCTCGAACCATTCGACATAGGAGGGGATGCGAAACGAGGCCTGGAAGATCTGCGACTTGAAATCCTGCGCCATGAACAGCTGGTCCTCGGTCGGCGAGGTCGCGGTCGAGGGCAGCATCTGGCGCATGCGCGGCGTGCGTTCGTCGCGCAGCTTCATCATCGCCTCGGCCTCGGCGATGCGCGGGTCGCTGTGCTCGCTCGCGGCCTCGGGCGGCGGGCAGGGCTTCAGGCACTCCCAGTTGCGGATCACCCGCGCCGCGGGATCCTCGGCCAGCAGGCAGTGGAGCGCGGTCGAGCCGGTGCGCGGCAGCCCCAGCACCATCAGCGGGGCGACGATCGCTTGCTCGTCGATCTCGGGATGGCGGCGATACCAGTCCTCGACCTCGAGCCGGCGCGAGAGCAGCATGACCGCCTGCCCCGCCAGCATCGCCTCGCCCGCGGCGTTCAGCCGGGCCTCGGCGCGCGCCGAGGCGAGCAGCCGTTCGAGCCCCTCGCGAAAGCTGTCCTCGCCCAGATGCTGCAATCCGGTGCTGCTTCGCGCCTGTTCGATCAGCTGCGCGGCCTGCATGGCAATCTCTCCCCCGGGTTTTCGCTCCCATGCCCCAGCCGACCGCGGCTGACCACCACCGCGGCGATCACCGGGAGGATATCTGCACCCCTTGCGTGCCAGCCGGTCGCGGATTTATCTGCGCGCATGACCTTTCCCGCAGACGATGACAGCGCCGCGCTCTTCGCCGCCAGCACCTATGGCGGCGGGCTGTGCACCGTCACCGCGATCGATGGCAGCTGGTCGCGCCGGCTCGGCGCGCAGCTCGCGGTGCTGCCCGACGGCACCACGCAGGGATCGCTTGCCGATGGCTGCCTCGAAAACGCGCTTGCCGAGGCGACGCGGCGCGCAACGGCGCCGCAGTTGCTGCGCTTCGGGCAAGGCTCACCGTTCATCGACGTGCGCCTGCCCTGCGGCAGCGGCATCGATGTCCTCGTCGATCCCGCGCCCGATCGCGCGCGGCTGCGCGAGGCGACGCATGCCCTCGCGCAGCGCGAGCCGGCGGTGCTGGCGGTCGGAACCGCGCGCTATGGCCCGTTCCTGCGCCGCTATCTGCCACGGCTGCGGCTGATCGCGATCGGCAGCGGGCCGGAGTTGAAGGCGCTCGCACGGCTTGCGACGATCCAGCCGATCGACCTCGTCATCGCCTCGCCGGTGGGCGAGGCGGGCACCGAAGCGCTGGCGCTGGGCGTGGCACCGACGATCGCGATCGACCGCTGGACGGCGATCGCGGTGCTGTTCCACGACCATGAGTGGGAGCGCGGCGTGCTGCCCTGGGCGCTTGCCAGCCCCGCCTTCCATGTCGGCGCGCAGGGCGGCGAAGGCGCGCGCCGGCAGCGCGACGAAATGCTCGCCGTGGCTGGCATCACCGCGGCCGATCGAGCGCGGCTGCGCAGCCCGATCGGCCTGTTCCGCAGCGCGCGCAGCCCTTCGGTGCTGGCCTTGTCGGTGCTGGCCGAAATCGTCGCCGCCTATGAGCAACTGCTCGACGCGCAGGAGCCATAGACCGGGCGCCGGCCTATAGGGCAAAGCGCCCCATCACCGAGCCGTCGGGCGCAAAGGCGGTCAGCCGCCAGGCAGCGCCATGCCGTTCGAGCAGCGCATAGCCGAAACGCCCGGCTATCGTGGTCAGGGCGTCGAGCGGCGCGCTGCCCGGCTTGCCCGCGGCATCGGCCAGCGTTGCCGGGGCGATCGCCGGATCTTCCTCGGTGCCAGAAAACCCGGTGACGAGCTGGCTCGGCCGGTCGGTGAAGCGGGCATATTGGAAGAAATGGATATGGCCGGCGAACATCGCCCGGACATCGGGCAGCGCCCCGGCGCCGAGCGCCGCCGCAACCTTGCCGCCGATCGTCACCGCATCGGTTCCGCCGCTGGCCCACAGCACCGCGTTCAGCGGGTAATGCGCGGTGACGAAGCGGCTGCGCGCGCCGGCGGTCAGCGCCGCGATGCGCCCCACATCGCCGCGCAGATCATCGACCGGCCCCGGATCGCCCGGCCGCGCCGCCGCAAGCGCGACGAGATCGAGCACCACCAGCCGGTCGCGCCCGCCGAGATCGACCGCATAGGGCGCGCCGTGATTTCCGGCGCGATCCTGCGCGGGGTCGGTGCAATCGCGCCCGGCGATCAACCGATGCGGATCGAGCAGCCGCCACCACCCCTCGCCCGCGCGCGCGCACTCCTCGTGATTGCCGCGCACCATCGTCCAGGGCGCGGCGGCGAGCAGTGGCGCGGCCGGATCGAGGAAATCGGCGCGCCATCCCGCCTCGCCATAGCCCCAGTTCGCCCCGGCGCAGCCCTCGACCCCCGCCGGGCACGGATTTTCGCGATAAAGATAATCGCCGACATGCAGCACCATGTCGGGATGCAGCGCCGCCGCGCGCGCGGCGATGCCGGCAAACGGCCAGCGATCGGGCTGGTCGCAGGCCTGCCACACCCGGTCGGCGGCCTTGAGCCGGCAGCCGGTATCGCCGATCACCACGATCCGCGCGATCCGTGCGGGCGGCAGCGGCAGCGCGCCGCCGGCCCAGCGCGCATGGCGCACGCCGCGCGCCA
>JAGWPW010000087.1 GCA_028870315.1 Sphingomonadales bacterium
CCAGCGCGCGACGCATGAGGTGCTGCTCTCGCTCGGCGAGGGCGAACTCGTCACCCTGCCGGTCGCGGTGGCGAATGTATGGACCTCGAACCCCGACGTCGCCGACGTCTATGTCGACAATGCGCGCCAGATCCACCTCTTCGGCAAGAATTCCGGCGAAGCGACGGTGTTCGCTTCGACCGCGAGCGGCGCGGTTGCCTATGCCGCCAAGATCAGGGTTAGCCAGAACATCAGCTCGATCGACAAGCTGGTGAAGATGGCGATGCCCGATTCGGACGTCACCGTCACCATCGTCGGCCAGTTCGCGATGCTCACCGGCACCGTCGCCTCGCCCGAGGACAGCGCCGAAGTCGCCAAGCTGGTGACGATCGCGCTCAATCCCGGCACCAAGCCGGGTGACGAACAGGGCGCGAAGATCGGCGTCATCAACCGGCTGCGCACCGCGGTGCCGCTCCAGGTCAATCTTCAGGTGCGGATCGCCGAGGTCAGCCGTTCGCTTGCGCGCACCATCGGCACCAACCTCACCTCGACCGCCAATGGCGGCAACGGCTTCCAGTTCGGGATCGGCCAGGGACGAACCGGGTTCGACACGAGCTACAACCCCGGCCAGCCGCTCAGCGTCAGTTCGGCCACCAGCACCGGCACCATCACCACACTGCCGAACGGCACCCAGATCACCACTCCCGGCACCGTGGTCAATCCGCTCGCGGGTGGCACGACGCTGGCCGGCGCGGGCAAGCTTCTCGGGCTGAACATCCTTGCCGCGCTCGATCTTGGCGAAACGGTTGGGCTGGTCACGACGCTCGCCCAGCCCAATCTCACCGCGGTTTCGGGCGAGACCGCCGACTTCCTCGCCGGCGGCGAATTTCCGATCCCGCTGTCGCAGGGGCTGGGTGCGGTCAGCATCGACTACAAGAAATACGGCGTCAGCCTGAGCTTCACGCCGACCGTTCTCGCCGACGGGCGGATCTCGCTGCGCGTGCGCCCCGAGGTGTCCGAGCTATCGAGCCAGGGATCGATCACGCTCAACGGCTTCAGCGTTCCCGCGCTGACCGTGCGCCGCGCCGAGACCACGGTCGAGCTCGGCTCGGGCCAGAGCTTCATGATCGCCGGCCTGCTCAGCAACAACGCCCAGAACACCATCCAGAAGATGCCCGGCGCGGGCGACCTGCCGATACTGGGGGCGCTGTTCAAATCGACCAGCTTCCAGAAGAACGAGACCGAACTGGTGATCGTCATCACCCCCTATCTCGTCACCCCGGTCAGCGATCGCGACATCCATCTGCCCACCGACGCGATCAAGAGCCCCAACCTGGTCCAGGAGGTGCTCGGCAACATGGTGAGCGACGGGCAATCGGGCGCCTCGCGGCCGCTGCCCACGGCGCGCACGACCACTGTCGTTGCGCCAACGACCGGTGCTGCCGATGCGCCCGCGGGCGCCGGCGCGGCCGGCTCCGGCGCCAATGCGGGCGGCAAGCCCGCGACCCGCAACGCGGCAGGCCAGGCGAATGCGCCCGGCTTCAATCTGAACTGAGCGAGGTTGCCATGACGCTTCACAAACCGATTTGCAGCGCTCGCCAGTCCGGCGCCGCAGCCCTTGCCCTCGTGCTGGGCCTTGCGCTCGGCGGCTGCGCAACCATGCCGCAGAACCGGCTGCTCGACAGCGTGCACCAGCCGGTGGTCGATCGCACCCAGTATCAGATCGACCTTGCCTCCGGCCCCGCCGGCCTTACCGGCGAGGACCGTGGCCGGCTCGAGGGCTGGTTTGCCGCGCTCGGCCTGCGCTACGGCGACGAGATCGCGATCGACGATCCGCTCGCCAACCCCACGACCCGCGCCGAGGTCCGCCATATCGTCGATCATTACGGCCTGCTGATCAGCGATGCGACGCCGGTGACCGCGGGCTATGTCAATGCCGGCATGGTCCGGGTGATCGTCACGCGCAGCACCGCCAGCGTTCCCCATTGCCCCGATCTGCAAACCACTTCCGAGATCAACTGGAAAAACGCCACCAGCAGCAATTACGGCTGCGCGGTCAACAGCAACATGGCGGCGATGGTCGCCAATCCCAATGATTTCCTGAGCGGCCGCCATGCGCAGACGCTGACCACCGTCGATACCGCCGACAAGGCGATCTGGAACCATCAATCGGCATCGATGTCGGGGGCCGCCGGCACGGTCAAACAAAACGGCACGAACTGAGGGAACCCCGCAAGATGAACGCTCCCTGGAAATCCGGCCCGCAGGGCCGCGACAATTTCGCAGCCTTCCTGTGCGACGAGGCATCGCTCGAAATCCTGCGGCCGGTCGCCGCCGAAATGGGCTGGGCGCCCGAGAAATGCTGCAAGGGCGGCCTGCGCAACGCGGTGCAGTCGCTCTCGATCACCTCGAGCCCCAACATCCTGATGGTCGATCTGTCCGAAAGCGGCGATCCGCTCACCGACATCAATTCGCTTGCCGAGGTCTGCGAGCCGGGCACGGTGGTGATCGCGGTCGGGCAGGTCAACGATGTGCGGCTGTATCGCGATCTGCTTGGCAGCGGCATCCATGATTACCTGCTGAAGCCGCTGTCGCCGGGTCATCTGCGCGACTCGCTCATCCAGGCGCAGGCGATCTTCTCGGCCCCGCGCCATCAGGAAAGCCATTCCGACAAGAAACACGTTTCGACCGCGGTCATCGGCACCCGCGGCGGCTGCGGCGCCTCGACCATCGCGACCTCGCTCGCCTGGCTGTTCAGCACCGAACCCAAGCTGGCGACGGCGCTGCTCGATCTCGACATCCACTTCGGCACCGGCGCGCTGACGCTCGATCTCGAACCAGGACGCGGTCTCACCGACGCGATCGAGAACCCCAGCCGCATCGACGGGCTGTTCATCGAGCGCGCGATGATCCGCGCCAACGAAAATCTGTCGCTGCTCTCGGCCGAGGCGCCGATCGGCGCGCCGCTGCTCACCGATGGCGCCGCCTTCCTCCAACTGGAGGAGGAGTTCCGCCAGGCGTTCGAGATGACGGTGATCGACCTGCCGCGCAACATGCTGATCAATTTTCCGCATCTTCTGGCCGATGTGAACGTCTGCGTGGTGGTCACCGAACTGACCCTCGCGGCGGCGCGCGATACGATCCGCGTGCTGTCCTGGCTCAAGACCAATGTCGCCCACGCGCAGCCGATCGTCGTTGCGAACAAGGTCCAGCCGCAGATTTTCGAAATCTCGCGGGCCGATTTCGAAGCCTCGATCGAGCGCAAGGTCGATTTTGCCGTCGCCTATGATCTCAAATCCGCGACGCAGGCGGCCAAGCTCGGCCAGACCTTCGCCGAGGCCAACAAGGCGACCAAGACCGGTGCGGCGCTGCGCGAGCTTGCCCAGGCGGTGCAGAGCAGCGGCAATGCCGACGCCGAGGCGCACCCTCCCAAGCCCGAGGTCAAGAAGTCGCTGCTCGGCAAGATCGACATCAAGGCGATGCTTGCCAAGAAGACCGCAAAGACCACGGTGCCCGCCTGACCGGGGCACGGCACCAGCATGATGCGCCGGCGCCTTGCGCCGGCAAGCGAGGGCACCCACACCGATGGACACGATCCAGATCCTGCTGACCACCCTCGCGCTGACCGCGCTTGTGGCGCTGCTGGTCCTTGCCTTCGCCGGCCGTTCGCCCACCAAGGAAGCGGCGCGGCGGATGCAGGCGCTGCGCTTCCGCCACTCGGACAATGCCATCGACAGGGTCGAAGCACAGATCCGCAAGGCGGTCGCGGCGCGGCACCCCAAGGCGCATCGCATCGCCGGGTCGGGTTCGCGACGCGAGGCGCTGCATCTGCGGCTGCACCGCACCGGCAAGGGCTGGACACTGACGCAATATATCTATTTCTCGATCGGCCTTGCCGTGATCATCCTTGGCCTGGTGCTGCTCAAAACCGGATCGCTGCTGCTCGCGGCGGGGGTCGGGCTGATCGTCGGACTGGGGCTGCCGCATATGGTGGTCGGCAAGATGATCAGCCGGCGCGCCAACCAGTTCACCGTCCGGTTCCCCGACGCGATCGAACTGCTCGTGCGCGGGCTGCGCTCGGGCCTGCCGGTCAGCGAAACGCTGGGGATCGTGTCGACCGAAATTCCGGGGCCGGTGAGCGAGGAATTCAAGCTCGTCACCGAGCGCATGCGCATCGGGCGCACCATGGAAGATGCGCTTCAGGATACCGCCGACCGGCTGAACATGGCCGAATTCAACTTCTTCTGCATCACGCTCGCCATCCAGCGCGAGACCGGCGGCAACCTTGCCGAAACGCTGGCGAACCTTGCCGATGTGCTGCGCAAGCGGGCACAGATGAAGCTCAAGATCCGCGCGATGAGCTCGGAATCCAAGGCGTCGGCCTATATCATCGGCGCGCTGCCCTTCCTGGTGTTCGCCCTCGTCTATTGGTCGGACCCCGATTATCTTGGCGGCTTTTTCCATGACGAACGGCTGATCGGCATCGGCCTGGGGGGTCTGGTCTGGATGGGGATCGGGGTCTTCATCATGGCCAAGATGATCAATTTCGAGATCTGAGGCAGGGGACCGACGACCATGTACAGTGCACCTGCCGGCCCGACCTTCTTCGGCATCAACGTCATCTATGCGGTCTCGATCGCCGCCGCGATCGGGGCGATGGCGGTGATGACGATGATCTATTCGGCGGTGACGATCCGCGACCCGATGCAAAAGCGGGTGAAGGCGCTCAACGAGCGGCGCGAACAGCTGAAGGCGGGGATCGTCTCGGGCACGCCCAAGCGCCGCGCCCAGCTCGTGCGCAAGAACGAGACCACCGAATGGATGCGCGGCCTTCTCGGCCGGCTCAAGGTGCTCCAGGACAGCCAGCTCGGCGACGTCCAGCAGAAGCTGGCGCAGGCCGGCATCCGCAAGAAGGAATGGGCGGTCGCGGTGATCTTCGCGCGCATGGTCGCGCCGGTGGTGCTGGGCCTGCTGGTGGGGATCTTCGTCTATTGGCTCAATGATTTCCCGACCTGGGGCAGCATGAAGCGCTTCCTCGCCTTCGCGGCGGCGGTGGGCATCGGCTACAAGGGGCCCGAGACCTACATCACCAACCTCGTGTCCAAGCGCACCGCGCTGATCCGCAAGGGGCTGCCCGACGCGCTCGACCTGCTCGTCATCTGCGCCGAGGCGGGGCTTACCGTCGATGCCGCCTTCGGCCGCGTCGCGCGCGAACTCGGCCGCGCCTATCCCGAGCTCGGCGATGAATTCGCGATGACCGCGATCGAGCTGTCCTTCCTCACCGAACGCCGCCAGGCCTTCGAGAACCTCTCTTATCGGGTGAATCTGGAATCGGTGCGCGGCGTCGTCACCACCATGATCCAGACCGAGCGCTACGGCACGCCGCTCGCCTCGGCGCTGCGCGTGCTGTCGGCCGAATTCCGCAACGAGCGCATGATGCGCGCCGAGGAAAAGGCGGCGCGACTGCCGGCGATCATGACCGTGCCGCTGATCCTGTTCATCCTGCCGGTGCTGTTCATCGTCATCCTTGGTCCGGCGGCCTGCGCGATCTCCGACGGGTTCCTGCATAACAAGAAATGATCGCGGCGAAAGCGGACTGAGGAAGCGCGGACCCGCGCGGCTTCCTCAGTCCTCGCGCGCGGTCGCGGCCATGCGCCGGCGCGCCTTGTTGCGCGCGCCTTCCGCCGGCGAAAGCCCGCTCACCCGGCCAAGGCCAAAGCCCGGCATATTGCCATAGACCGTCTCCCAGCAACCGGGATCGACGCAATAGGTCTCGTGGAAGATGCCCACCGCCGCGCCACTGTTGGCCTTGCGGTAGAAGGCCTTCCAGGCGGGCAGATGGCTTTGCCGCCGGTCGGTCGCATAGGCTTCGAGATGCGTGAAGCTGCGCCAGTATTGCAGCAGCACGATCATGCGCAGGCCGCTGCGCAGCGTTTCTGCGCCAAGAAAGCCGCTTTCGGGATTGGCCGACAACTCGGCGATCATCGGCCCCATCGCGCGCAGCACCGGCAGCCATTTGTCGATGCGATGGAGGCGGTTGATCCGCATGCCGATGACAAAGACGGTGATCGGCCCGCGGTGCGCGGCGGTGAAGCGGCCGGCGTGAATCGCTTGCGACATGCCGCATGCCTTGCCCGACGCGGCGCTGCGGCGCAACGCCGGCCGCGATGGCCATGCCGCCTGCCATTGGCATCCGCGCCGTCGCCCCGAACCCCGGTTTCGGGCGGAAGGCGGCATTCAGCAAATCGGAGCGCGGCGAGGCACCACCCGCGGCTGTTGGCGAACCCTTTCGTTCAGCCGCGATGGTTTCGATCAGCGCCGCGACCCCCGGCCGACGACGGCAGGAGGCGCGAGGCCGACAGTGGCGGTCAGTGCGCGGCCGGGGTGGGCGTCGGGGCCGCACCCGGCGGCGGCGCGAAGCCGGGGGCATAGCTGATCGTCGCGCTCGCGCGGGCGGCATCGACCTTCTGGCGCAGCGCATCGGACAGCGCCTTCTGCCGCAGCAGGTTGGTCGCGGCCGGCCTGGCCTGATCGGCGGGCATCGGAACAGCCTCCACCGACTGGACGACGCTGGCGACGATGCGGCCATTGTCGGGAAGCAGGAACGGCTCGCCCGCCGGCAGGCCGGCGATCTTGTTGGCGATGACTGCGGGAACGGCGGCGGTGTCGAGCTTGCCCACGCCTCTTACGAAGGGCACCTGCGCGGCGCTCAGCACCGCGGCGATCGCATCGAGCGTGTGCACGGGTTCGAGCTTCTTGATCAGCGCAGGATCGGAGGGTTGCGGGAAGACGATCTGGGCGAGCGTATAGCGCTTGCGCGCGCCGAAGACCGTCGGGTTCTGCGCGATATAGGCATCCACCACCGCGGGATCGGGCATGGTGATCGTCTTGGAGACCTTGGCGGCATAATCGGTCGCGAGCAGATTGTCGTGCATCGCCCGCTCCTCGTCGAGAAAGGCGGGGGTCTTGTCGAGCCCGTCCTTGGTTGCGAGCTGATCGAGCAGCGTCCGTTCGATGACCCGTTGCAGCAGCAGCGGCATCACCTTCTTGCGATCGACCGAATCGGGCACATGCGCGTTGCGCAGTTCGGTGTTGAGCTCCTGCTGGGTGATTTCCTCGCCGTTGATCACCGCGACGACCTGGCCGCCGGGCTTCTTGTGGCAGCCGCCGAGCGCGATCAAAAACGCGCTAACGCCGGTCATCGCTATCTGGGTCTTGCGCAATTCCGTTCTCCTTCAGGACGGTTCGAAAATGCCGCGCCCCCTAGGGCTGGCCGGTCAAAAGGCGCCGCAGCACAGGATTGGCCGCATGGTAAAGGTCAGCAGCGAAGCGGTCGAGGATACCGGGCGATGGCTGCGGGTCATCGGTCGAGATTCGCACCAGGACCCCGTCGGGGATGAGGCCGCGCATGTTCTGCTCGAACACCGCCCAGCGCTGTTCGGACCAGCGCCTCGGGAAATCGGTGCCGAGGCGCGTCCAATAGATCATCTCTTCCTTGCGCGCCGGGCTGTCGGCCACGATGTAGCGCGAGGGGATGAGGACATGCGGAGCAAGGCGGGTGGTCTCGTTCCTGACCGTCGTCAGCGCATAGCCGCCCGCGGGATAGCAGATCTCGGGCCGGTGGATCTGGATCACCCCGTCCTGCGAACCGCCATAGGCGATCAGCAGCATGATCGACTGGCCGTCGCCGCGCTCATACACGCGGGTCAGCGTGTCATGATAGATCTCGGCGACGAGCGAATCCTTGGGGGGAAGCACAAGTCCGCTGGCGGTCACGAAGTTCCATCCGGCGAAATGCCGCGGCACCAGCGCATCGAGCGACATCGAGCCGAGGAACGATTCGTCCTTGCGCGGCATGCGCAGGAAGGCGACGGCGGCGGCCGCGGCGCAGACGCCGCCGATCAGCATCTGCCGGCGGCTGCCGGCCAGCGGCGCGGGCACGGCGCGATCCTGGCTCATGCCCGCCGCAACCGCGCCGAGAGCCAGACGCGCACCGGCGCGGCCAGCGTGTCGAGGAGAAAGATCGAAAGCAGCGCGACGGTGAACATGGTCAGCCCCGCGAGCTGGTGGAAGAAGCCCTGCCCCGCCGCCTCGCCGAAATGATAGGTGATGAGCAGCAGCAGCAGCACCCGCACGACATTGGCAAGTATCGCGATCGGCAGGATGAAGCAGACCAGCAGGACCATATAGGCAAATTCCGATCGGTGACGCAGATAGGTATAGAACAGGCCGAGCGCGGTGAGGCTGAGCAGCGAATTGAGCCCGCTGCACGCCGCCGCGACGAGCATCTGGTACTGGCCGATCTGGATCGTCACCCCCGATCCCGCGATCGGGTAGCCGAACTCGCCAAGGATCCATACCGCCGTCTCGGAAACCGCGATCTTGAGCGGCTGGGTGATCATGTCGAACAGGGTGTTGGGCGGCGGGAAGATGAACAGCATATAGAACAGCGGGAACCAGGCCCGGCGCAACGGCGCCGTGCCCCACAGGCTATAGGCGATGGTGATCAGCGAGGCATACATGGTGAACGCCTCGATCTCGATAAGCCCGGCGATGCGGGCGATCGTGAAGATCACCAGCAAGGGCGCGAGCAGCAGCGCGGTGATCGCCGCCGAGCCCGTCTGCAGCACCAGCGGCGCGCGGCGCAGTTCGGTCCACATCAGCCAGATGCCGGTGATGAGCACGATCGGGCCATGCGCGCCCTGCTCGGTTGACCAGTTCTCGCGCGCGACATCGACCATCGTCGGCAGGACGAAAGCTATGAGACCCAGCATGAGGACCACGGACCACCGCCGCGGATCGTTCACCATGGAACTGCGCGCCGGTGCCGTCAGAACGGTATCAGTGGTCATTGCCTGCCCGTCGCCCAATCCGCTTGCGCTCCCCGCATTTCGCGAGCTTGGTCGTGCTTCGCAATCCGGAGAAGCCGCGATCGGCATGGCTTACCGGCGAATCGCAAGGTCAGCAAGCACGCGTCCCGTTTTGTGCCGCACCTGCGTCAATCTGGCACGATGTCACGACTCCCAGTGCGACAAGGGCCGCAGAACAAACCAGATATAGGCAAGGAGCGCGAGAATGACGCCAATGGCGATGACGCCTTGCCCGTTGTTGCCGAAATAATTGGCAATCATGCAGCCGACCGCGGGCGGCGCATAATGCAGGATGCTGTCAACCGGCTCGGACAGCGAGGAGCGCTGCAGGAACAGCGTGATGAGCCCGGCGAATATCGCCACCGTGATCCAGTCGTAAATCGTGTCCACAAGACGATCCTCTGCGCCGGGCCGCGGCCGGGGTTTCGGCAGCGCGCCGCGGCCCCTGTCGGCCAGGATGCCCGACGTCATGCCACAGGAAAGTAAATCCGACGTTAACTCTTCGAAATGCCGTAGGCGTTCATCAGCTGATAGAGCAGCGGGCGCGAGATATCGAGCGACCGCGCGGCCGCCGACAGATTGCCCTGATGCACCGCCAGCGCGTGGGTGATCGCGGTGCGGTCGGCGCGTTCGCGCGCGATTCGCAATTCGAGCGACTCGGTCACCGGACTTTCGAGATCGAGATCGAGGTCGCGCGGGGTCAGCATCAGGCCGTCGGCCATGATCGTCGCGCGCTTCACCCGGTTTTCGAGCTCGCGGACGTTGCCGGTCCATGGCCAGCTGCGGATTGCCGCCAGCGCCTCGGGGGTGAAGCCGCGCGCGCGGGTCCGGCCGTTTTCGCGCTGGCGCTGGAGAAAATGCTGGGCGAGCAGCACCGCATCCTCGTCGCGTTCGGCAAGTGCGGGCACCTGCACCACGACCTCGGCGAGGCGGAAATAGAGATCCTCGCGAAACCGGCCGTCGGCCATCAGCGCCTTGAGATTCTGGTGCGTCGCGGTGACGACCCGCGCGTCGATCGCGATCTTCTTGCGGCCGCCGACACGCTCGATCACCCGCTCCTGAAGAAAGCGCAGCAGCTTGACCTGCGTGGCGAGCGGAACATCGCCGATTTCGTCGAGGAACAGCGTGCCGCCCTGCGCCATTTCGATCTGCCCGGCGGTGGTCTTGATCGCGCCGGTGAAGGCGCCGCGTTCATGGCCGAAAAGCTCGGCTTCGAGCAGGGTCTCGGGGATCGCGGCGCAATTGATCGCCACGAAATTGCCCCTGGCGCGCGCGCTCCTGGTGTGGATCGCCTTTGCCAGCAGTTCCTTGCCGGTTCCCGAGGCGCCGAGAAGCATGACGGTCGCGTCGGAATCGGCCACCTTCTCGATCATGCGCAGCACCTCGGTCATCGCCGCCGAGCCGGTGACGATGCCTTCGGTCAGCGGGCGGGCGCGGGCGAGGCTGCGGTTTTCGGCCTCCAGCGCCTGGACGTGGACCGCACGCGCGACGATCGCCCCGAGTTCGGCGATATTGATCGGTTTCGAATAGAAGTCGAAGGCGCCAAGCGCGATCGCCTGCTGCGCGCTCGCGCGTGCGCCGTGCCCGGAGGCGACGATGACCTTGGTCTCGGGGCTGGCGGTGATGATTTCCTCAAGCGTGGCGAAGCCCTCGCTCGTCCCGTCGGGATCGGGCGGCAGGCCGAGATCGAGCGTGACCACCACCGGATTATGCGTCCTGACCGCGGCGAGCGCCGCCTTGCGGTTGCTGGCCACGCTCACGTCATAGGCGCTGAACGCCCATGCCAGCTGTTCGGACAGCCCGCTGTCATCCTCGACGACCAGCAGCCGCGGCTTGGCGGTCGGCTTTGCCATCACGCCTTTTCCGCAAGCGCATCGGCGAGCGCGGGCGAGCGCGCCAGGGTGATGGTGAACGCGGTCCCGCTGCCGACAACGCTCTCCACGCCCAGTTTCCCTCCCATCGCTTCGATCAAAGCCCTCGCTTCGGCGGCGCCTATGCCAAATCCCTCCTTCTTGGTAGATGCAAATGGTTTAAAGAGTTGCTGCCGCACAAATTCGGGCGACATGCCGGCGCCCTTATCGCGGACCACCAATTGCGCGGCCTGCGCATTCGCGGTCAGTTCGAGCGCGACCGCGGCGTCACGCGGGCTAGCGTCGATCGCGTTCTGCACCAGATGGTCGAGCGCCTGGCGCAGCTGCTCGCGATCGGCAAGCACGCTGACGCGCGCGTCGAGCCGCAGCGTGACGGCATGCTGCGGTTCGCGCTGCGCGGCGATGTCGGCGAGCAGCTGGCCGGCATCGACCGGACCGATCTGCGGCGCGCCCGGGCCTTCGGCGGACAGGCGCGAGAGCAGCGTCATCATCTTTTCGGTGGCGCTGGCGAGTGTTTTGGCCATCGCCTCCTGGAAGCGGGGGTTGGCGCCGTGCTCGGCGGCATTGCTGGAGACGAGCGAGAGCTGGCTGACGACATTCTTGATGTCGTGGATGATGAAGGCGAAGCGCCGGTTGAATTCCTCGAACTGCCGCGCCTGTTCCAGCTCCGCCTGGCTCTGTGCATCGGCAAGGTGCATCGCCACCTGCTGGCCGATCACCTTGAGCAGATCGAAATCCTCCCAGTCTAGCGGCCGGTCGATCGCCGGCCGGCCGAGCAGGATCAGCCCGAGCAGTGCCTCGCCGCGCACCAGCGGCACCCCGGCCCAGGCCTTTTCCGCATCGAGCAACCAGCGCGGCACGCGATCATCGCCCGGTTCGAGGTGCCCGGCACGGATCTCGTCGAGCGTGACCACCCGACCGGTCTGCGCCAGACCCGCGAGCCAGGCCGGATCGACCGCGAGATCCTGGCCCAGCGGCAGGGCGTAATGCCAGTTCCAGCTTCCGCCGACCGCGAGATCGCGCCCCTCGCGCGCGAGCAGCAGCAAGCCGCAGGGGCTTTCGGTGACATCGGCTACCGAGCGGATCACCCGCTCCTCGGACGGCCGGTCGCTGCCGTCGCGATCGCCGATGGTCGCTGAAAAGCGCAGCCACTCGACGCGGTAGTCATAGCGGTGCTCGAAGAAGTGGTGGAGCGCCAGCGCCTTCGCCCAGCGGCCGATGCGCGGCGAGAAAGCGGCGATGGTGCAACCCGCGGCGAGCAGCAGCGCAAGCAGGATGCGCGCGACATCGTCGCTGCGCGCCGCCCAGACCAGCGCCCGGCTCGCCGCCGAGACCACCACGAAATAAGTGCCAACCGCGAGCAGCAGCGCCGAGCTTGTCGCCGCCTTGCGCGACAGCATCACCGTCCAGTGGTCCTTGCGCCGCGCCGCGAGCGCGAACAGCGGCAGCAGCAGCAGCGCAACAATCCCCTGGCCGGCCATGAAACCGCGCGCCTGCGAGAAGCCGAGCAGCGTCACGGTCGCAAGGTTGGTGTCATAGGCGAAAAGCACCCCGAGCAGGATGAGGCTAAGCCGCAATCCCGAGCCGCTCGCCGTCGTCAGCGCGCGATGAAGCAGATGGACGAAGAACAGGCCGGCGATCGCCAGCACCAGCCCGAGGAGCAGCGAGCACAGGAACAGGAGATGGACGAGGTCGGACGCGGCTGCCAGCACCGACGCCGCGATCACGATGCGCAGCGCCGCCAACGCCGCGAGGCCGCCAAGCGCGAGGCTGATGCGTCGGCGCATCTGCCGCTCCCGTTCGAACCCGCGGGTCGCGGTGAACAGATAGCCGAACCAGCCGAGATCGCGGGTCATCTTGCCGACGACTTCGAGCGGAATATTGCCGAGGACGAGCGAGGCGCACCAGATGGCGGTTGCGGCAAAGGCCAGGACCAGCACCGCCGAACCGGGCGCGCGGCGCAGCAGGGTCAGGCGCCACAGCGCCAGTCCAAGATAGCCGAGCGCGGCGCAGACCGCGCTCGACAGCATCAACCAGGACATGCCCGCATGCCCAAGATCATGACCCTGCGATGTCCGCTGCGAACATTTTCCGCCAGTTTCCGCCCGTTTGCGCGCGTATGCGCTCGCTTGCGATCGGGTCGTCGCGGCTGCCCGGCTCAGGATGCCGCCGGGGCCGGGCGCCTGCCCTGATTGCCGCGCGACCCTATTTCAAAGCAGGGGTGGGTGCAAACGAAAGCCGCCGCGGCTTTCGCACCGCTGCCGCGGCATTTTCACATCGGTTGAGCGCCCATTTCGAAGCGCTGCGGGGCGAGCGGTGGCCCAAAACGCAATTTGCGCGCGTTTTGAAACCGATGCTGCGACCCCCGCGCTCAACCGCGCGGCGGTTCGGCGGCTGCACCCGCATACTGGTCGCGCAGTTGCCTGGCGCGCATGTCCATCGGGGCGGCGCGGAAAATCTCGCGACCGATCTCGGCCGCCTGCCCGGGTTCACCCTGCGCCGCCAGCAGCGCCGCGAGCCGCGCGGCGAGCCTGGTGTCGGTGGGGAGCGCGCGCAGCCCTTCGCGCAGCGCGCTGGCGCCAAGCTGCGGATTGCCGGCGGCGCGCAGGATGTCGGCCAGCGCCAGCCGCGCCGCAGCGCTTTGGGGATCGTTCGCGACCGCCAGCCGCGCATCGCGGATCGCGTCCTGATCATCATGCGCAAGCGCGAACAGGCGCGCTCGGGCAAGCAGCGCCCAGGGCTGATCGGGGTCGCCGTCGGAGGAATCGAGAATCCGGTCGAGCCGGTCCATCGCCTCCTTGCGGCGACCGGTCAGCCCCAGGGCATAGGCATAAGCGACCCGTGCATTGGTGGTCTCGGGATCATCCGAGCCGCGATCAAGGCCCGACAGCACGGTCAGCGCAAGGTCGGGCCGGCCCATTTCATTGGCATATTGAGCGTAATCGGCCTTCATCAGCGGCGAAAGCCCGGCGGCATCCTGGGGAAGACGCGAAAGATCGAGCGCCGCCGGTCCCGTCTCCAACCACAGGCGCAGCGCCTCGGCGGCGACCGCGAAACTGTGCGGGTTGGCCGCCATCGTCGCGCGCGTGATGCGCCGCGCTTCGTCCGAGGCGCCGGTCTGATACAGCATGTCGGCATAGGCGAACCGGGTCGGAGCGTCATTGGGATTTGCCGCCGCAAGGTCGCGCAAGCTCTGTTCGTAATGCGCATGATCGTCGAGCTTGGCGTAGAGATCGCGCTGCAATTCGAGTTTCGAGACGCGATCGTCCGGCGTCTCCTGCGCCTTGGCGACCAGTGCTGCCGCATCCGCGAAATTCCGGTTGGCGATCGCGACACGCGCCTTGAGCACGAGCCCGCCCATGCTGAGCGGATCCTGCGCGAGCACCCGCTCGGCGAAAGCCGCGGCGCCGGCAACATCGCCGCGGATCAGCGCGGCATTGCCCTTGGCGAGCAGCGGCATGGGCGCGGAAGGGGTGATCAGCAGCAACTGGTCTGCGTATTTGTCCACGAGATCGGGCTGGTTGCCGACAAGGCTGAGCTGGCACAGCGCCTGAAGCGCCTCGGTATTGGTCTGATCGAGCTGATAGACGTATTGATAGGCATTGAACGCGCCCGACCGATCGCCCGATTTCAGATCGATATGCGCGACCAGCAGCCAATATTCGACGACGTCGTCGCGTTCCGCCAGCGCCTTGCGCGCGGCGACGAGCGCCTCCGGAAACCGCCCCTCATCAAGCGCAGCCTGCGCCTGGCTCGCATAGGCGGCCGCGCGGCTGTCGGCCGAAGAGCACCCCGCGAGCAAGGCAAGGCCGAGGATCATCGCCGCGACGAAACGGGCGCGGGGCAAGGGCATGACAAAGCTTCCGCTGATGGGGCCTGTGGATTTACCGCGGGATTTATAGGCGCGTTTGCCCGATCGCGGCAACAGTGCTGACCATGTGCCGTAGCGATACACTTGACCCGATGACGGGCCAACGGGCGCTTTTGCGCTAGCTTAGCCAGCCGGTTCTGAGCTAAGGTCGGCAGGACTTTCGGTTCGGGGATGGAAATGCGCCTTATTTCTTTGTTCGCAACCCTTTCCGGGGCTGCGGTCGTGACTTGCGCGGGGCTGCCCGCAATGGCGCAGTTGCCCGCGGCAGCACCTTTAGCCTCGCCGCATTTCAAGGCCTACCGGATCAATCCGGGCGATGACCTGGAGGTCAATGTCTGGGGCGAGGAGCGGTTGCAGCGCGAAGCCAAGGTGCTGCCCGACGGCACCTTCACCTTCCCGCTCGCCGGGCAGATCGACGCGGCCGGAAAGCTTCCGGGCGAGGTGGCGGCCGACATCGCGCGCGGGCTCAAGGCGCAGTATCGTGACAATGTCCCCACCGTGACCGTCGCGGTAAAGGAAGCGAGCGGGCTGCAATTCTCGGTGGCGGGCAAGGTCAAGGCCCCCGGAACCTTCACCCCGGTGCGCTATGTCAACGCGGTCGAGGCGATCACCATGGCCGGCGGGCCGGCCGAATTCGCCAATGTCGATGATGTCACCGTGCTGCGCAAGGCGGGCAGTGGCCACATCACCGCGTTCAAGGTGCATCTCGGCAGCATTTTCAAGGGCAACCCCTCGGAGCGCGACCTTGCCGGCCTGCCCGAGCTTGAAAGCGGGGACACGGTGATCGTTCCATGAGGGCATGGACGGTGATTGGCCGGCTGCTGCTGGTCGGCGGCCTCGTCTGGGCGGTGCCGCAGGCCGCGCTCGCCGATGATGAGCTGCGTTTCGACGCCGACGTCAACGCCAACGGCGGCTATTCCGCCAATCCCTATTCGTACACGGGCTCCAGTCTCGACAGCAGCTATGTCGAGATTGACGCCAAGCCCAGAATACGGCTGATCAGCGCGGACAGCGTGCTCTCGCTGCTCGGCAATGTCGACTACAAGCATTTTTTCCGGCTCTATCCCGACAATGAGGATTACAATGCCGGCCTCGATTACACGCTGAAGGCGAGCGACCGGCTTTCTGCGCATGCGAAGCTTTCCTACGACAATTCGATCATCGGCGGGATCGAGGCGCTGACGCCGGCGGCCGATCTTTCGCAGCAGCCGCAGCCAACCACCGGGCCCGATGTCGCGCTGATCGGTGCGCGCATTCGCCGGCATTCGATCGACGGCGGCGGCGATGCGACCTATGTGCTTTCGCAATACAGCACGCTGACCGCGAGCGGCTTCTATGATTCGGTTCGCTTCAGCGGCGCCTATGGGTTCACCGATTACGACGGCTATGGCGGCGGCCTGGGCTATTCGCGCCGGCTGAACGAGCATCTCAAGCTGGGGCTGCAGGCCTCGGCGGCACGCTATGTGTTCATGGGCGCGCTCGGCGATGCCAAGGTCTATACGCTGCAGGCCACAGGCAGTTACACGCTGAACAGCCGCTGGACGCTGACCGGCGCCGGCGGCGTCAGCTATTCGGACCGCGTCGTCGGCGGCAAGACGACCGATTTCACCGGCAATATCCTGTTGTGCCGGGTGACGAGCAGGAGCAACTTCTGCCTCAACGGCTCGCAGGCGGAATTGCCCACCGGCACGATCGGCATCATTGCAACCCGGACCGCCGGGGTCAGCTATTCCTATCAGTTGACCGAACGCAGCAAGCTGGCATTCGCCGGCAATTACACCAACAGCAGCACGCCGACCTTCGTACAGGCCTATGCCAGCGGTTATCTGACGACCCAGGTGAGCTTCGATCGCACGCTCAAGGAACGGCTGCACTTCATAACCACCGCAAGATACCGCAAGATCACCGGCGGCCTTGCCAATCAGCCCGACGACTGGGGCGGAACGGTGGGCTTTGACCTGAAGCTCGGAGATTCCCGATGAGCAATCGCCCGGTGTCCAGCCCCGAAATCGAGCAGAGCCCGTCAAACCTGATCGGGGCGCTGCCGCTCGTCCTGTGGCAGCGCCGCTGGCTGGTGCTCATTCCGGCGGTGCTCATCGCGCTTGCGGCGGTTGCTGCCGCATTCCTGCTGCCGCGCAGCTATCGCGCCAGGGCGGTGCTGCTGGTCGAATCGCAGAACCTGCCCGATTCGACCGCGAGTTCCTCGCTCAACGATGTGATCGACCGCCGCATCGCCAAAATTCGCGAACAGATCCTCGCGCGTCCCGATCTCGTCGGGCTGATCCAGGCGAATAATCTCTACGATGTCGACAAGCGCGCGGAACCCCTGTCGGTGCTGGTCGACCGGATGCGCGATGCCACCGATATCAGTGCCGTCGATGCCGATATCTCGAAGGCGCCCGGGGCGAACGCGGCGAAGGGCTCGATCGCTTTCCAGCTGACCTTCGACTACAGGCGTCCGGCAGAAGCGCAACTCGTGGCGCAGACCTTCGTCGATCGCCTGCTGCGGCTCGATGCGTCCGAAACCCAGAACGAGGCCGAGACCAACGTCCACTTCCTCGAAGATCAGGAAAGCGCCTTGCAGACCCAGATCGCGGGCGTCGAGGCGCAGATCAACCAGATCGCCGGCGCCAATGGTGCGGCGCTTGCCGCGACCGGCGGCGCAAGCATGATCTCGATCGGGAGTGGCGATTATGAATCGCAGATCGCCGCCTTGCGCAGCCAGAATGTCCAGCTCCAGTCGCAGCTTGGTGGCGTGGGCCTGGGCCGTGATCCGGGCGTGATCGCCGCAGAAGCGCAACTCGCCGCGGCGAAGGCGCAATATTCGGACAGCCATCCCGATGTGAAGCTCGCCGAAGCGAGGCTCGCCGCGGCGAAGACGAATGCAAAGACCGTGCTCGACACCGGCTCGGCCGGGCCGATCGAGCACGAGATCGCCGCGAACAACGATGCGATCGCGCAACTGACCGCCGCGCGCAACGCCGCGGTCGGCCATGCCGTGGCACTCGCCTCGGCGCAGGCCCGCGGGCCGGTCGTCGCCCAGCGGGTCGCGCAACTTTCGGCCAAGGCCGACCAGTTGCGTGCCGAGCTCGCCAAGGTTTCGAGCAACCTTCTCGATGCAAGGTCGATCGTCAAGCTCGCCGACGAGCAGCGTGGCGAGCGGTTGACGCTGATCGATCCGCCCGTCACCCCCGACAGGCCGAACGCACCGAACCGGCCGTTGCTCATCGTCGGCGGGATCCTGGGCGGTCTTGCCTTCGGGATCGGGCTCGCACTGCTGGTCGAGATGATCCATCGCCCGATCCGCAGCGTATCGGCGCTGACCAGGCTGGTCGGCGTGCCGCCGCTCGCGGTGGTTCCGGTGCTCTCCAAGCGTGTGCCGCGCCGGCGGCGAAAGGGCGTAAAGCGGCTGACATTCGCTTCGGGCGGGGGTAATGGCGCGTGAACATTCCGGGCAATTTCGACGGTCATGCGCATCCCGCGCCGTTTTCCTCGCGTCTTATCCTGAATGGCGGCGCGGCCGCGCACACGGTCGATGCGCTGTCGTCGCCCGAGATCTTCGGCTTCAACAGTCGCGACCGGCGCTCGCGCCCGTTCAATCTGCTGCGCGCGCAGGTCGTCAAGATCATGCGCGCCCAGCAGTGGCGGGTGGTCGGGATCACTTCCGCGACCCCGCGTGTCGGCAAGTCGTTCATGGCGACCAATCTTGCCGCTTCGCTGTCGCGCCTTCCCGGCACCCGGACGCTGCTGTTCGACCTCGATCTGCGGCGGGGCTCGCTCGGCGAGATCTTCGGATTGCCGCATGGCCTCGGGATCAATTCCTATCTCAGCGGCGAGATCGATTCGCTTGAGGAAATCGCCTATTCGGTTCCCGGCACCGGGCTGACGATTTATCCCTCGTTTCCGACCGACGAGTCCTCGGCCGAACTGCTCGCCGGTGAGCGGCTGCGTGCGCTGATCCAGGCGATACGGGACCTTCCCGAGAACAGTTTGTGCATCTGCGATCTTCCCCCGGCCTTCGCCAATGACGACGCCTCGATCGTGCTCCAGTCGATCGATTCCTACCTCTTCATCGTCGAGGAGGGAATGACCACCGCCAACCACGTCCGCGACGCGATCGATCTGCTACAGCCCTCGCCCTGCATGGGCACGGTGCTCAACCGCTATAATGGCGGGATCGGCGGGGGAGATTACGGCTTCGGCTACGGCACGCAGAGCTATTACGATTCCTATTATGAATGATCGGCGCCAGAGCATTTTCAAGTCAGGTGAAGGCACCTGACTTGAAAATGCTCCGGGGAACCGCGGTGCGCATCGCTTATCTGGTCAATCGTTATCCGGCGGTCAGCCACAGCTTCATCCGCCGTGAAATCATCGCGGTCGAGGCGGCGGGGCTCTCGGTTATCCGTTTCTCGATCCGCGCCGCCGCGGGCGATCTGCCCGATCCGCGGGATCGCGAGGAAGCCGCGCGCACCACCGGCGTGCTGGCGCAGGGCTTGCCCGCGCTGGCGCTGGCGAGCTTGCGCATGGCGGTGACGCAGCCGCGGCGCTTCGCCTCGGCACTCGGTCTCGCCGGCCGCGCGCTCGCGGCAGAGCCGCGGCGCGGCTGGCGCCAGCTTGCCTATCTTGCCGAGGCCTGCTGGCTTGCCGCGCGGCTCGATGGGGTGGCACATATCCATGCCCATTTCGGCACCAATCCGGCAGCCGTCGCGCGGCTGCTCGGCCGGTTGAGCGGGCTGCCCTACAGCTTCACCGTGCATGGTCCCGACGAATTCGATGCGCCGCGCGCGCTCGATCTCGGGGGCAAGATCAAGGATGCGCGCGCGGTAGTGGCGATCAGCTCCTATGGGCGCAGCCAGCTGATGCGCTGGAGCGATCCTGCCGACTGGCGCAAAATCGCGGTGATACGCTGCGGGGTCGATGCGATGTTCCTTGACGAGCAGCCGCTTGCGCCACGAAGCGCGCCGCAATTGTGCTGTGTCGCGCGGCTGTCGGCGCAGAAGGGGTTGCCGCTGCTGATCGAGGCGGCGGCGAGGCTTGCCGCGATGGGGCGCGCGTTTCAGCTGGTCCTCGTTGGCGATGGCGAGATGCGCGCCGAACTCGAAGGCATGATCGCCGAACGCGGTCTTGCCGGCTCGGTCACGATCGCCGGCCAGGTCGGCGCCGCAAGGGTGCGCGAAATCGTCGCCAGCGCGCGGGCGATGGTCCTGCCGAGCTTTGCCGAGGGGCTGCCGGTGGTGATCATGGAGGCGCTGGCGCTGCGCACCCCGGTGATCGTCACCGCGATCGCCGGCACCCCCGAGCTGGTCGATGCCGAGTGCGGCTGGGTGATTCCGGCGGGCTCGGTCGAGGCGTTGACCGAGGCAATGGCGGCGGCGCTGGACGCATCGCCCGAGGCGCTCGCCGCCAGGGGCGAGGTCGGGCGGCAGCGCGTCCTTCGCCTGCACGATGCCGGGCGCAACGGGCGCGCGCTCGCCGACTTGTTCGGTGCCTCGCCATGAGCCTGGTATCGCTCCTCGGTGTGCTGGCGCTGGTTCCGCTCGCGCTGGTCGATCTCGTGTTCTGCGTCGAGACCTTTCTGGGGCTGAAGCCTCTGCCCCCATCGCCGCTGCCGGGCGGCCCGCCGCCATCGATCGCGCTGCTCGTGCCGGCGCATGACGAAGCGCCGACGCTCGGCGCGGCGCACGCCATGTTGGCGGGATTGGTCGCGGCCGGCGTGCGGGTGGTTGTCGTCGCCGACAATTGCCGCGACGAGACCGCGGCGGTGGCGGCGGCAGCGGGATGCGAGGTCGTTGTCCGTAACGACCCGCTGCGGCGCGGCAAAGGCCATGCGCTGGCGGCGGGGCGCGACTATCTGAGCGCCGACCCGCCCGGCATCGTGGTGTTTCTCGATGCCGATTGCACGATCGATGCGGGTTCGCTCGCGCGGCTCGCGGCACGCGCGGCGGCGTGCGATCGCGTGGCGCAGGCCGCCAACCTCCTGACCCCCGACCCGCTCGCGCCACCGGCCATCCAGATTTCGAACTTCGCCTTTGCCGTCAAGAATCTGCTGCGCCAGCGCGGCGCGGCACGGCTCGGCGCGGCGGCGATCCTCAACGGCACCGGCGTTGCCTTTCCGTGGCCGGCGATCGCCCGGCTCGCGCTCGCCACCGACAATATCGTCGAGGATCTGGCGCTCGGCATCGCGCTGGTGAAGTGCGGGCAGGCGCCGATCTTCGAGGAAGCGGCGCGGGTATGGTCGCCCGCCAGCACGGTATCGGGCACAGCGACCCAGCGCGCGCGCTGGGAGGCGGGCTTCGTTGCCACCGCCCGCCAATTCGCCTGGCCGCTGCTGCGCGGCGGCATTGCGCGGCGCGATTTCCGGCGTTTCTGGCTGGGCGCGCATCTCCTGGTCCCGGCCCTGTCGCTGCTCATGCTCGCCAATGTCGCGGCCGGGCTGCTGGCGCTGGGGCTGGCGTCGGCCGCCGCGGCGCGTCTGCCCGCCGCTTTCGCGGCCATCCTGCTCGCGATGATGGCGCTGGCGGTGATCGCGGCGTGGCTGGTCGAAGGGCGCCGGCACATGCCGGCAAGGAGCCTGCTGCAAATCCCGCGCTATTTGGGCTGGAAGCTGACGCTTTACCTGCGCCTGCTCTCGGGCCGGCAGGCGGCGGCCTGGATCCGCACCGAGCGAGCGCCGCAGGCGGCCAGCCCGGATGAGCGTCGCTGACCGCGCGAAGCGCGGCCAAACGCAGAATGTCGGTCGAATGCACCTTGACCCGCCCCTTTGCCATCGCCACTTGCTGGCTGCGATGACCGAAACCCCGGCCGACAGCCTGATCCCCTATGACGAGATCGTGCAGGAGGCGCTGCGCGCCGTGGTTGGCCGCGTGCTCGGCGAGGTCGAGGCGGCGGGCGGCAATCTTCCCGGCAATCACCACTTCTACATCACCTTCAAGACCGGCGCCCCTGGCGTCATCATCCCGCAGCAGCTGCGCGCCCGCTTTCCCGACGAGATGACGATCGTTCTCCAGAACAAGTTCTGGGAGCTGAAGGTGTCGGACAGCAGCTTCTCGGTCGGTCTCAGCTTCAACCAGATGCCCTCGATGCTGACGATTCCCTTCGCGGCAATCACCGCTTTCGTCGATCCCGCGGTCGATTTCGGCTTGCAGTTCCAGGTGGCCGGCGGCGACCTCGAACCCGAACCGCATGAGGACGCGCAGAACGATTCCCCCGACGGCGAAGCGCCCGCCAAGGGCGACGGTTCGAACGTCGTTTCGGTCGATTTCGGTCGCAAGAAGTAGGCAGGATGGCGCGCGGCCGCATCCTTTCGCAGCTTGCCGTCCGGCACGGCCCGCAACTTGCCGAACGGGCGATTGCCGGGCTGATCGATGCAGGCGGTGCGGTGAAGCGCGCCGCCAAACCCTCGCTCGGGCAGCGCATCGCCACTTTCGCGCTGCTGCGCGTCGCCACCCGCTCGGTGCCGGGGGCGATCCTTGTCGGCGGCGGGCTGGTCGTCAAGGCGGTGCATGCGCAGCGCAAGGCCAGGCGCGCGCAGCGCCGGCCGGACGCCTAGACGGCATGCCGGGGGGCGTATCCGCCGACGGCACCGCCCTGCAACGCCGCGGCCTGCTGTTCATCCTCTCCTCGCCCTCGGGGGCGGGCAAGACAACGCTGGCACGCCGGCTGCTCGCGCATGATGGCGGCATCCGCATGTCGGTTTCGGTAACGACGCGCCCGATGCGCCCGGGCGAGGTCGAAGGCGTCGATTACCACTTCGTCACCCAGCCGCGGTTCGACGCGATGGTCGAAGGCGGGGAGTTGCTCGAATGGGCGCAGGTGTTCGGCCATTGCTACGGCACGCCCAAGGCGCATGTGAAAACGGGCATCCATGACGGGCACGACTTTCTGTTCGATATCGACTGGCAGGGCACGCAGCAGCTCTACCAGAAGCTGGAGCGCGACGTCGTGCGCGTCTTCGTCCTGCCGCCGAGCATCGCCGAACTGCGCCGCCGGCTTACCGCGCGCGGCACCGACAGCGCCGAAACCATCGCTGCACGCATGGCCCGTGCCCAGGCCGAGATCAGCCATTGGGACGGCTATGATTATGTCGTGGTCAACGATGATCTCGACGCCTGCTTCGCGCGGCTGGTGCAGATTCTCGCCGCCGAACGGCTGCGCCGCGCGCGGCAGGTGGGGCTCATTTCCTTCGTGCGCGGGCTGATGGCGCCAATCGCCTGACCGCCTTGCCCCGGCGCGATCCGGGGTGACGCGGGGCATAAGGGCGGCTAGAGCCGCGCGGATGAACGAAATCCACGATCCTGTCCTGCTCGCCAAGGCCGAAACGCTGGTCGAGGCCTTGCCCTATCTCCAGCGCTATGCCGGGCGCACCTTCGTCGTCAAATACGGTGGCCATGCGATGGGCGATCCGGCGCTGGCGCATGATTTCGCCGAGGACGTGGTGCTGTTGAAGGCGGTCGGGATCAATCCGGTGGTCGTCCATGGCGGCGGCCCGCAGATCGGCGCGATGCTGAAGAAACTGGGGGTCGAATCGCGCTTCGTCGACGGGTTGCGCGTCACCGACAAGGCCACCGCCGAGGTGGCCGAGATGGTGCTTTCGGGCGCGATCAACAAGGAGCTGGTAAGCTGGATCGCCCGCGCCGGCGGCAAGGCGATCGGCATTTCGGGCAAGGATGCCGGCCTCGTCAAGGCGCGCAAGCTGACCCGGCCGGCGCGCGACGGCGATCTTGGCGAGACCGTCGATCTCGGCTTCGTCGGCGAGCCCGAGGTTGTCGATCTGACCGTGCTGCACACGATCAGCGCCGCCGGGATGATCCCGGTCATCGCCCCGATCGGGGTGGGCGAGGATGGCGAGACCTATAACATCAACGCCGACACCATGGCGGGCGCGATCGCCGCGGCGCTGGGCGCGGCGCGGCTGTTCCTGCTGACCGATGTCACCGGCGTGCTCGATGCCGGGCGGCAACTGCTGCCGCGGCTCACCCCCGCCGACATCGCCCGGCTGACCGGGGAGGGCGTGATCCAGGGCGGGATGATCCCCAAGCTTGAAACCTGCGTCACCGCTCTGGAGGCGGGCTGCGAGGCGGCGGTGGTGCTCGACGGACGCGTGCCGCATGCGATCCTGCTCGAAATCTTCACCTCGCGCGGGGCGGGCACGCTGATCGAGCGCGATTGAGCAGGCGCCGGGACGGGTGATCGTCTCGCTGCGTGAGGGCCGGCTTTCGCGGCACGCACCGCGAGCGCCGGGCGGCGCTGTTGCCCTTCGCGCGAGGCGCGGCTAGAGCGCCTTTCGGTCCGATGGCATCGGACCCGCGCGCGCCAGATTGCTGGTTTGCCGCATTTTCCGCAAGGCCGGGTCATGCCGCCCGGCCTGGAGATGCTCCGGGCTGCGCGGCCTTCGCTGGGAGTTGCTCCGTGCTGCTGATGCTCGTCGATATTCTGAGCTATCTCATCAACATCATCGTCATGCTGGTGATCGTCCAATTCGTCCTCAGCCTGCTGATCAGCTTCAATGTGATCAACCGCGGCAACGAATTCGTCATCGCCTGCTATCGCGCGGTCACCGCGCTGCTCGATCCGCTGCTCGGCCCGATCCGGCGGGTGATGCCCGATACCGGGATGATCGATTTTTCGCCGCTGGTGCTCATCGTCGGCCTCACCATCATCCAGAAGGTGCTGATCCATCTCGCCGTGCCGGTGGTGATGGGATGAGCGCCGTGCCTATCGACGGCAAGGCCTTCGCCGAGGGGCTGCGCGCGCGGATCGCGACGCAGGCCGCCGCCTTCGAGGCGCAGGCGGGGCGCAAGGCCGGGCTGGCGGTAGTCCTGGTCGGCGAGGATCCGGCAAGCGAGGTCTATGTCCGCAGCAAGGGCCGCCAGACCATCGCCTGCGGCATGGCGAGCTTCGAACACAAGCTGCCCGCCGAAACGCGCCAGGCCGATCTGCTCGCGCTGGTGGCGCGACTCAACGCCGATCCGGCGGTCGACGGCATCCTCGTCCAGCTTCCGCTGCCCGGGCACCTCGACGAGCAGGCGGTGGTCGCCGCGATCGATCCGAGCAAGGATGTCGATGGGCTGACGCCGGTCAGCAGCGGCCGGCTTGCGCTCGGCCAGAACGGGCTTGTGCCCTGCACCCCGCTCGGCAGCCTGATGCTGCTCAAGGACCGGCTTGGCGACCTCACAGGGCTCGAAGCGGTGGTGATCGGCCGCTCGATCCTGGTCGGCAAGCCGATGGCGCAATTGCTGCTTGCCGAGAATTGCACCGTCACCATCGCCCACAGCCGCACCCGCGATCTGGCCGCGGTGGTCCGCCGTGCCGATATCGTCGTGGCCGCGGTGGGGCGTGCCGAAATGGTCAAGGCGGACTGGATCAAGCCGGGCGCCTGCGTGATCGATGTCGGCATCAACCGCGTTCCCGGCGAGGGCGGCAAGACAAGGCTGGTGGGCGATGTCGATTTCGCAGGCGTCGCCGAAGTCGCGGGCGCGATCACCCCGGTGCCGGGCGGGGTCGGGCCGATGACCATCGCCGTGCTGCTGCGCAACGCGCTCGTCGCCGCCGCCGATCACGCCGGGCTGACGCTCGCCGGGGGCTTGTGAAGCGCGCGCTGGGCCTGCTGGCGCTGGCGCTCGCCTCGGCCGGCGAGGCGCATCCCAGGCGCCCGGCGGTGCAGTTCGGCGAGCCGGCAGACATCATCTCGGCCGAGGGCAACTTCGTGCATATCGCAGCGGCCAAGGGAACAAAGGCGGCGATCCATGCCACCGCCGAGCGCGATGCGGTGATCTTCGCGCCACAGCCGGTGAACGCCGACGCCTGGGCCGAACGCGCCGCCCCGGCCGAGCTTGCCACCCGCTGGCACACCATCGAGCTGTGGATGAGTTGCGATGGCAGCTTCGCCGTCACCCATGGCGAATGGCAGCGCGGCGATGCGCGCGGCTGGTATGCGACCGTCTGGCACCGCGAGAAGGGCGGCGACTATCAATGGGTGCTCGCTGAAAGCGGCCCGCTGGCAACGCCGCTGCCCGCATCCGACATGATCGGCGCCTCGGTTGCCGACTGCCCCGCGCACCGGCCCGGCGCCGCGCCCGCGCCGGTGAAGGCGCCGCGGGCCGGGCCGGTGGATTACACCAGCCACCGCGCCGATGACGACACGCTGGCCTGGACCACCGCCACCGAGCCCGACGGCGGTTACCGCCTATCGGTGCGGCTGAAGCAGAACGGGCAGATGAAGGAAGTGCTGAACGCCGTCTCGGCGGCGCGCTGAAGCGTGCTGGCGCTGTTCTTCTCGACCTTCGCGACGCTGTTCGTGGTGATCGATCCGGTCGGCTGCGCGCCGATCTTTGCAGGGCTGCTGCCGGGCGTTGCCGCGCGCGAGGCGGCGCGGACGGCGCTGCGCGCGACGCTGGTCGCCTCGCTCGTCCTGTTCGGCTTCGCGCTGTTCGGCACGCATCTGCTGGCCGCGCTCCATATCGAACTCGACGCCTTCCGCATCGCCGGCGGGCTGATGCTGTTCCTCATCGCGCTCGACATGGTGTTCGAAACCCGCACCCGCCGGCGCGAGGACCGTGCCGACAAGGTGAAGCAGGGCGCATCTCCCACCGACAGCGGCGAGGATATCGCGGTCTTCCCGATGGCGATGCCGATGATGGCCGGGCCGGGCTCGATCGCCACGGTGATGCTGCTGATGGCGCGCGCGCAGGGCTGGGCCGAAATGGCGGTCGAACTCGCCGCGCTCGGCGCGGTGATGGTGCTGACGCTTGCCGCACTCGCCGCTGCGCAGCCGCTGATGCGGCTTCTCGGCACCCGGGTCGAAGGGGTGATCACCCGTCTGCTCGGCGTGCTTCTCGGCGCGCTGGCGGTGCAATATGTGGTCGATGGCGTGCGCGGCGTGCTGCATTGACCGATCGGCCGGGGCCAACCGCCCGGGGGCCGGCGCTCACTGCAGTGTCGCGTGCCCGTCGTCGCTGTCGCGCTTGCCGAAGAACTGCATCAGTTGCACCAGCAGTTCGCAGCGCGCCGAGATCGTCTCTGCTTCGAGCAGCGCCTGCTTGGCCGCGGCATCGAAGGGCGCGATCTGCGAGACGCCGTTGATGAGCGAGGCGTCATCGAGCCGCGTCACCTGCGCCCAGTCGATCTGGTAGCCCTGCGCGTCGGCGAAGCGCCGCGCCTCGCGCTCGAACATCGCGCGTTCGACGGGGGCGAGCGCTGCGCCCTCGTCGCCTTCGATCAGCTCGCCCTCGATCTGGCGGAACGGGGTGGCGACATCGAGTTCGCGCAGCACGCGAAAGCGCGCCTCGCCTTCGAGCACGATGTTGTAGCGCCCGTCCTCCAGCGCCTCGACCTCGCCGATATGCCCGAGGCAGCCGACGCTGTAGAGCGGCGCGCCTTCGGCCGCGCGCAGCGGCTGGATCATGCCGATTCGGCGGTCGCGCGCCAGCGCATCGCTGACCATGGCGCGATAGCGCGGCTCGAAGATGCGCAGCGGCAGTTGCAACCCGGGAAACAGCACCGCCCCGGTGAGCGGAAAGATGGTGATGCGCCGCGCGCTCATCCGAACCGGCCGGTCAACCGAACAAAATCGTCGAGAGCTTGCGCCGTTGCGCCGCGACCCAGGGATCCTCGAGCCCGATCGCCTCGAAGATCTGGAGAAGCTTCGCCTTCGCCGCGCCCTCGTTCCATTCGCGATCATGCGCGATCATCGCCAGCAGCCGGGCGGCCGCGGCATCGCGCTCGCCCGCGGCGAAGGCGGCGCCGGCATAGGCAAGGCCCGCCTCCATGTCCGCGGGCGCGGCCTCGGCGGCGGCGCGCAGCCGGGCAAGTTCGCCCGCCTCGGGCACGTCCCTGGCGAGCGCCAGCGCGCTGCGCGCGCGCTCGATCGCCGGATCCCTAGCCAGCTCGGGCGGCAGCGCCACCAGCGCCGCCTCGGCCTCCCCGGCATGGCCGGCCAGCAGCAGCGCGCGGATCAGCCCGGCGTGCGCGGCCGCATTATCGGGCGCCATGTCGATGATCTGGGCAAAGACGCTTGCCGCGCGCTCGCCATCGCCGCTCGCCAGCACCTCCTCGCCCATCGCCAGCAGCGGCCCGACATCGGCGCTCGCCGCCCCGCCAGCCTGGATCGGCAGCTTGGCGAGCAACTGGTCGAGCAGCGCCTTCAATTGCGATTCGCTGCGAGCAGCGGTAAGGTCGGCGACCGGCTGGCCCTGGAAGATCGCATAGACGGTGGGGATCGAGCGCACCTGAAACTGCGCGGCGATGAAGGCTTCCTCATCGACATTGATCTTGGCGAGCACCACGCCCCTGTCGGCGTAATCGGCGGCAACCTTTTCCAGCACCGGGGTCAGCGCCTTGCACGGCCCGCACCATTCGGCCCAGAAGTCGACGACGACAAGGCTGGTCATCGAGGGTTCGACGACCTGCTTGCGGAAGCGATCGACCGCCTTCTGCTCGTCGAGATTGAGGCCGAGTGTTGCCAAGGTGAACCCCCTGCATATGAATGTGGCACCAGTGCTCCATGTGGGCATTACGGCGCTTTTGTGAAGGGCGAAAGCGCCGCCGTGGCGGTGCGGACGGCAGCGCCAATTTCCGCTTGCCGCCCCGCGGGGCGGTTGCTAAGGGCGCGCCTCACCTTGGCCGGCCGCCGCACGCAGCCCGCCCAAGCGCCAGAGCGGGCGTAGCTCAGGGGTAGAGCACAACCTTGCCAAGGTTGGGGTCGAGGGTTCGAATCCCTTCGCCCGCTCCAGTTTTTCAACGGAAAATCAAGATGCTATGTCGTGCCCCATGGCTTCGGCGATGCTTACATTTGA
>JAGWPW010000088.1 GCA_028870315.1 Sphingomonadales bacterium
CAGGGCGGGCGGCGGCGGCGGTGCGGGCGGCGGCACGGGCATGGGCGCGGCCACCGGCTGCGTCACCGCCACGGTTGCCGGGGGGGGCGGCGCGGGTTGCGCGGGTTGCGGCGTGGCGGCGGCCTCGCGCGCACGCGCACGCTCGATCCCGGCGGCGAAATGGGCACAGCCGCCAAGGCTCAGCGCGAGCACGAGCGCGAGGAACGCGGGGCGATGGAGCGGTGCGGCGGTCATCGCCCCGCTATGCCCGGGCGCGGCGGGGGTTGCAACGGCGGGCGAATCAGCTGCGCAGCCGCCAGCCGGTCCGGAAGATCCAGGTGATGATCGCGACGCACAGCGCCATGAACAGCGCGATCATGCCGAGGCTGAAGCCGACATCGACATCGGCCCGGCCATAGAACGCCCAGCGGAAGCCGTTCACCAGATAGACTATCGGGTTGAACAGCGAGACCGTCTGCCACGCCCTGGGCAGCATCGCGATCGAATAGAAGGTTCCGCCCAGAAAGCTGAGCGGGGTCAGGATCATGATCGGCACCACCTGGAGCTTCTCGAAGCCATCGGCCCACAGCCCGAGGATGAAGCCGAACAGGCTGAAGCTGATCGAGGTGAGCACCAGAAAGGCCAGCGCCCAGACCGGATGGAGGATGGTATAATCGACGAAGAACCGCGCGGTGCCGGCGATGATGAAGCCCAGGATCACCGATTTGCTTGCCGCCGCGCCGACATAGCCGATCAGCGCCTCGATCGCCGAGACCGGCGCCGAGAGCAGTTCGTAGACCGTGCCGGTGAAGCGCGGCAGATAGATGCCGAATGAGGCGTTGGCGGTGCTTTCGGTGAGGAGCGAGAGCATGATGAGCCCGGGAACGATGAAGGCGCCATAGCTCACCCCGCCGATCGCATGCATCCGCCCGCCGATCGCCGAGCCGAAGACGATGAAATAGAGCGAGGTCGAGATCACCGGCGCGGCCAGGCTCTGAAACAGCGTGCGCAGCGTGCGCCCCAGCTCGAAGCTGTAGATCGCGCGGATCGCCGGCCAGTTCATGGCCGCTTCTCCACCAGATCGACGAAGATGTCCTCCAGCGTCGAGCGCTGGGTCTCGATGGTGGTGAAGTCGATGCCCAGAGCGCCCAGCCGCTTGACGAGATCGGCCGCGCCCATCGCCCCCTCGCGCGCGCCCGAAACGGTGAGGACGAGGCTTTGTCCGTGCTCGCCGAGCGCGACCGGCGCATGGGCGAGCGCGGGCGGCAGCGCGGCCAGCGGCTGCGCGAGCCCGAGCGTGATCCGCGTGCGCCCGAGCTTGGCGAGCAGCGCCTCCTTGTCCTCGATGAGCACGATCCGCCCCTTGTCGATCACGCCGATGCGGTCGGCCATTTCCTCGGCCTCCTCGATGTAATGGGTGGTGAGGATGATGGTGACGCCCTTGTCGCGCAGCTTGCGCACCATCTCCCACATGTCGCGGCGCAGTTCGACATCGACGCCTGCGGTCGGCTCGTCGAGGAACAGGATCGAGGGCTCGTGGCTCAGCGCCTTGGCGATCAGCACCCGCCGCTTCATCCCGCCCGAAAGCGCGCCGATCCGGCTGTCGCGCTTGTCCCACAGCGAAAGATCGCGCAGCACCCTTTCGACCAGCGCGTGATCGCGCGACTTGCCGAACAGGCCGCGGCTGTGATTGACCGCGTGCCACACGGTCTCGAACATGTCGGTGGCAAGCTCCTGCGGCACCAGCCCGATCGTCGCGCGCGCGGCACGATAATCGCGGGCGATGTCATGGCCATCGGCAATGACCGTCCCGCCGCTTGCACGCACTAGTCCGCAGACGATGCCGATGAGCGTGGTCTTGCCCGCGCCGTTGGGACCGAGCAGCGCGAAGATCTCGCCGCGGCGGATCGACAGGTCGACGCCCTTCAGCGCCTGGTGGCCACCCTTGTAGGTCTTGGTGAGCCCGGTGATGGAAACGATCGGATCGTCGGGCAGGTCGCTGGCCATGCGTGCCGCCATAGGGCGATGAAAGGCGTTGCGCCAGATGCGCAAGAGGGGGTGGAAGCCCTAGGCAGGAGGCGGATTGCGGCCACCCCCCCCGCCCCGCGCTCAGCGCGGGACCGCCTTCAGCCGGGGGATGGCGCGCTTGAGCATTTCGAGGCTTCTCCACCCCTCCGCGGGCGGGAAGCCGCCGACCAGCGGCTGGAACACGAAGGTGCCGCGATCCTCGACCTTGTCGGCGTTGGCGACCAGTTCATCGGCGGTCCACACCGCGAACATGCCCGAAGCACGCAGCGCGGCGAGCGTGGTCAGCCCCTTGAACGGCGAATTGCTGTTCGGCTCCTGCGCCGCCCATTTCGCGTATTCGGCAACGACATGGAAGGCATGGGGTTCGAGGATCGCCCAGGTCCGTTCGGGATCGTCCGAAAGCATGATGATGCCGGGCAGGCGGTGACAGGGGCGGTGATAGGCGCCCGGCTCGCGCCCGGCCTTGCGGCATTCCTCCTCGTAGATCGGGATGAGGTCGGCGCGCATCGGCCCGAAGCCGACGCCGAAGCGCGCCGCGCGCCGCGCCGAGGCGGGAACCCCGCCGCCGACGAGGATGATGTCCTCGGGCCGGCGGCTCGGCAGCGGGCGCACGAAGACCGGGCGCCCGCGCGCCTCGAAGCGCTCGCCGTGCAGCGCGCGCAGGATGATCGCGATCTTTTCGTCGAGCAGCCTTGCCCGGTCGGCGAGTGCGACCCCGAAGATGTCGAACTCGGCCTTGACGTAGCCCGCCCCGAAAATCACCTGCGCCCGGCCGTCCGAGACGAGATCGAGAATGGCGATCTGCTCGGCGATCTCGACCGGATCGTGGAGCGGCAGGATCACCGCGCCGAGGATGAATTTGAGCCGCTTCGTGCGCGCCGCCATCGCCGCGGCCAGCGTGAAGGGCTGCGGCAGATAGCCATCCTCCGAGCCGTGATGCTCCATGAGGCCGATGCGATCGACGCCGATCTCGTCGGCAAAGGCGGCCATGTCGAGCGCGGCAGCATAAAGTTCGCGCGCCGGCGTGCCGAAGGCGGGTGCGCGCATGTCGAAGGACACGGTGGTCTGGATCGGCGTCATCGAGCTCTCCTCGCGGGTAGCGCGTTTGTGGCGCGCCCGCCGCTGCCCGGCAAGCGCACCCGCATCGCCCCGGCGGATCAGCGTTCGGTGGGAAGCCGCCGCTCCTGACGCTCGACGAGTTCCTCGTCGCTGAGCCGCGCGTCATAGATCGAGCGCGGGTCGATCCGGCGCGCGACCATGGTCGCGCCGGCGATGGCGATCAGCATCGGCAGGATGAAGGCGCGATCATGGCCGGTCAGCTCGATCATCAGCACCGCCGCCGAGATCGGTCCCTGCGTCGTCGCGGCGACCAGCGCGCCCGCGCCGATCACCGCGAAAATGCCCAGTGGCTCGCCCGGCACCAGCCAGCTCCACGCCAGCCCGAGCACGCCGCCCAGCAGCGCGCCGAAGGTCAGCGACGGGGTGAACAGCCCGCCCGAACCCCCGCCACCAAGGCAGGCGAGCGTGGCGAGCGGCTTGAGCAGCATCAGCGCGAGCATCGCCCGCGGCGCCACCCCGTCGAGAAACACGAGCTGCGACAAGTCCTTGCCGTTGCCAAGCAGCTGCGGAAAGGCGATCGACACCGCGCCGAGCAGCGCAAAGACCGCGGTCGGCATGACAAGACGCCAGCGCCCGCTGGGGCGCAGCCGGTCGGCTTCCTCGACCGCGCGCACGAAGCCCGCCGAGGCGACCCCGATCAGCGGACCCGCCAGCAGCGCCCAGCCGAGCAGCGAGGGCGAATCATGCACCGCCGGGATCTGGTAGGTCGGCGCATCGGGGATCACCACCCAGGCGATGATCGTCGCCAGCATCGAGGCGGTCAGCGCCGGCAGCACCAGCCGCAGCGCCAGCACCCCGCGCAGCACTTCGAGCGCGAACAGCGCGCCGCCGAGCGGGACATTATAGACCGCCGCCATGCCCGCCCCCGCCCCGCAGGCAACCAGCAGCCGGCGCTGCTCGTCGGACAGGCCAAGCCGGTCGACCAGCCAGTTGGCGGCGACCGCCCCCACCTGCTTGGGCGCGCCTTCGCGCCCCATCGACGAGCCCATCCCGACGGTGATCACCGACAGCACCGCGCTGCCCAGCGTGCGCAGCGCCGGCATCCGCCCGGCGTGGAACCACAGCGCCGAGGTGATCTCGATGCCGTTGCCGGTGGTGAGGCGGACCAGCAGCAATTGCCCGCAGCCGGTGAGAAGCCCGGCGCCCAGCAGGATCGCGAGGTGGTGGCTGGCGGGCGCGGCGCTCGCCGCGGCGAGCAGGCTTGCGCGGGCGGGTGGCCACAGCAGATGCTGGACGGCAAGCAGCAGCGCCGAAAGCGCCGCCGCCGCCGCCCCCGAGATGATCCCGGTGAGGATGACCGCAGCCCAGAAGCGGCGATCGCCCGGCGCGACCGGATCGGGCGGCATCACCGCCCGATCATCGCTTGTATCGGCTGGGGCATCCGGCACCCGCCCGTCCTAGAGCAACGCGCCAAAAAGTGGCTACCGGTTTTTCGCCTTCGATGGCCTTCGTTTTGGCAAAACTATGCGATACCAAAAGCCTGGAGCAAAACGCGTGATTTTGGGAAATCACGCGCTTTGCTCCGGCCGCGGTTTGTGGACAGGTCCGCCATCCGCACCGCCAGGCCGGGCGCGAGCCGGCGCCTACCAGCCGTTATGCCGCATCCAGTGGACCTCGCGGCTGATCTGGTCGAGCCGCCCCTCGATCCGCGCGTGCTGAGCGGGGGTCAGCGCGCCATCGTCCTGCCAGTGCATCCGGCGCAGCCAGAGGCGCACCCCGTTGAGATCGCGGTTGGCGCGCGCCGCCTCGCGCGGGTCGAGGCTGCGGTCGGCGATGCCGGCGTTGATCCGGTCCTGAAGGAATCGGATGCGCGCGCGCGGAGACGCGGGCGCGCCGCGCCAGAAGGCATCATGGTCATAATGCCAGCCATGCGCCGGTGGCGGCGGCATCTGGGCGAAGGCGGCAACCGGCATGGCCAGCGCCGCCGCGGCAAGCAGCAAGGTCTTCATTTCCGTCTCCTGTTCAACCAGCGCGCCGGGAAGCGGCGCCGATGCTGGCTAGGACGGCGAGGCTGAACGGACGGCGAATGTCCTGCGCAGATGCTGTTCAGCTTCGCGAGGGCGGCGCGGCGGGCGGCGCGAGCGCGCATTTCATCGCACCGTCGCTGTCTGCCGGCGGCGCGCGCGCAGGCGTCGTTATGCGTTTGCCTCAAGGCTGCATCGCGCTATCGCACGCCGCGATGCCGGGAGGAACGATGCAGATGAGGAGACCCCCAGCGTGAGCGCGCCGGTGCTGCCAACCGCTTACGATCCCGCCGCGCCCGAGGCGGTGGCGCGCGCCGCGCATAACCGCGCGCTGGCCGCGCAATTGCGCGAGCGGGTGGCGGCCGCGGCACTGGGCGGCGATGCGCGTGCGCGCGAAAGGCATGCCGCGCGCGGCAAGCTGCTGCCAAGGGAAAGGGTCGAGCGGCTGCTCGATCCCGGCTCGCCCTTCCTCGAACTCGGCCAGCTTGCCGCATTTGGCAAATATGGCGAGAACATCCCCGGCGCCGGGCTCATCACCGGCATCGGCCGCGTTTCGGGGCGACAGGTGATGATCGTGTGCAATGATGCGACGGTCAAGGGTGGCACCTATTACCCGATGACGGTCAAGAAGCACCTGCGCGCGCAGGAGATCGCCCAGACCAATCGCCTGCCGTGTATCTATCTCGTCGATTCGGGCGGCGCCAACCTGCCGCACCAGGCCGAGGTGTTCCCCGATCGCGATCATTTCGGCCGCATCTTCTTCAACCAGGCGCAGATGAGCAGCCTCGGCATCGCCCAGATCGCCTGCGTGATGGGAAGCTGCACCGCGGGCGGCGCCTATGTTCCGGCGATGAGCGACGAGACGGTGATCGTGCGCGAGCAGGGCACGATCTTCCTTGCCGGGCCGCCGCTGGTCGAGGCGGCAACCGGCGAGGTGATCAGCGCCGAGGATCTCGGCGGCGGCGAGCTTCACAGCCGCAAGTCGGGGGTCACCGATCACCTGGCCGACAACGACGAACACGCGCTCACCATCGTGCGCGACATCGTCAGCCATCTGGGCGCGCCGCATGCGCATGATCTTGCCGTCCAGACCCCGCGCCCGCCGAAATATGCGGCCGATGAGCTTTACGGCGTCGTCCCCGATGATGTGCGCGCGCCCTACGACGTGCATGAGGTGATCGCGCGGATCGTCGATGGCAGCGAATTCCACGAGTTCAAGGCGCTTTACGGCAGCACGCTGGTCTGCGGCTTCGCGCATATCTGGGGAATGCCGGTGGCGATCCTCGCCAACAACGGCGTGCTGTTTTCCGAAAGTGCGCAGAAGGGCGCGCATTTCATCGAGCTTGCCTGCCAGCGGCGGATCCCGCTGCTGTTCCTCCAGAACATCTCGGGCTTCATGGTCGGCGGCAAATACGAGGCGGAAGGGATCGCCAAGCACGGCGCCAAGCTGGTCACCGCGGTGGCGACGGCAAGCGTGCCCAAGCTGACGCTGCTCATCGGCGGCAGCTTCGGCGCGGGCAATTACGGCATGTGCGGGCGCGCCTATGGCCCGCGCTTCCTGTTCAGCTGGCCCAATGCGCGCATCGCGGTGATGGGCGGCGAGCAGGCGGCGAGCGTGCTGGCGACGGTGCATCGCGACGCGGCGAAATGGACTCCGCAAGAAGCCGAGGCGTTCAAGGGGCCGGTGCGGCAGAAATACGAGGACGAGGGCAACCCCTATTACGCCACCGCGCGCGGCTGGGACGACGGGGTGATCGACCCGGTGCAAACGCGCGACGTGCTGGGCCTCGCGCTGGCGGCAAGCCTGGAGGCGCCGATCCCCGAGCGGCCCCAGTTCGGCGTGTTCAGGATGTGATGGCGATGATCAAATCCCTCCTCATCGCCAACCGCGGCGAGATCGCCTGCCGGATCATCCGCACCGCGCGCGCCATGGGCATCCGCACCGTCGCGGTCTATTCGGACGCCGACGCGCATGCGCTGCACGTGCGCCAGGCCGACGCGGCGGTGCACATCGGCCCAAGCCCGGCGCGTGAAAGCTATCTCGTCGGTGAACGCATCATCGCCACCGCCAGGCAGACCGGCGCCGAGGCGATCCATCCCGGTTATGGCTTCCTTTCCGAGAACGCCGAATTCGCGGCGGCCGTGATCGATGCCGGCCTCATCTGGGTCGGCCCCAGCCCCGCCAGCATCACCGCGATGGGATTGAAGGACGCGGCGAAAGCGCTGATGGCGGCGGCGGGCGTGCCCGTCACGCCGGGCTACATGGGTGAAAACCAGGCGCCCGATTTCCTCGCCGAACAGGCGGGCAAGATCGGCTATCCGGTGCTGATCAAGGCGGTCGCGGGTGGCGGCGGCAAGGGGATGCGGCGCGTCGAACACGCGGCGGATTTCGCCGATGCGCTGGCTTCCTGCCAGCGCGAGGCGACCGCGAGCTTCGGCAACGCGCATGTCCTCATCGAGAAATATATCCTCACGCCGCGCCATATCGAGGTGCAGGTGTTCGGCGACACCCACGGCAACATCGTCCATCTTTTCGAGCGCGATTGCTCGCTCCAGCGCCGCCACCAGAAGGTGATCGAGGAAGCCCCGGCGCCGGGCATGGACGAGGCCACCCGCGCATCGCTGTGCGCCGCGGCGGTCAAGGCGGCAAAGGCGGTCGATTACGTCGGCGCGGGGACGATCGAATTCATCGCCGATGCCAGCGAAGGCCTCTCCGCCGATCGCATCTGGTTCATGGAAATGAACACGCGGTTGCAGGTCGAGCATCCGGTGACCGAGGAGATCACCGGGGTCGATCTCGTCGAATGGCAGCTGCGCGTGGCAAGCGGCGAGGTGCTGCCGAAGCGGCAGGAGGAACTGGCGATCGACGGCTGGGCGATGGAGGCGCGGCTTTACGCTGAAGACCCGGCGAAGGGGTTTTTGCCGAGCATCGGACACCTGGAGCTGCTGAAATTCGGCGAAGGGCCGGGCCGGCGGATCGACACCGGCGTCTTCGAGGGCGCCGAGGTCAGCCCGTTCTACGACCCGATGATCGCCAAGGTGATCGCCAAAGGGCCAACGCGCGAGGCGGCGCGGGCGCGGCTCGCGGCGCTGCTCGCGGACAGCGCCGTCTATCCGGTCAGGACCAACGCCAGCTTCCTTGTGCGCGCGCTCGATCATCCCGCCTTCCTTGCCGGCACGGTCGATACCGGCCTCATCGCCCGCGATGGCGAAGCGATGGCAGCGCCGCCGGTTCCCGGCGAGGCGGCGCTCACCGCCGCTGCCGCCCGCCTCGTTCCCGCGACGATGGCCTTCGGCTTCCGGCTGAACGCGGCGCCGGTCACTTCCGCGAAATTCCTGCTCGATGGCGAGGCGATCGACGTTGCCCTCAGCCCGACGGGCGCGACCGGCCCTGCCGCCTCGACCTTCGTCACCGGCGCGGGACAGGCGTGGCGGCTTTCGCCCTTTCGCCGGCAGGCCGCGCATGGCGGCAGTGCCGCGACGGGCGCCATCCTTGCCCCGATGCCGGGCCGGATCATCGCCGTCGAAGTCGCGCAAGGCCAGCGCGTCACCAGGGGCCAGAAGCTGCTTACGCTTGAGGCGATGAAGATGGAACACACGCTCACCGCACCCTTCGATGGCGTGGTCGCCGAACTTGCCGCCGGCCCCGGCGCGCAGGTTCAGGTCGAGGCGCTGCTCGCGCGCATCGAAGCAGAGGAAGGCTGATGCCCGGCCGCTTCTTCGACGAATGGCAGGTCGGCCAGCGGCTCACCCATCAGCCCGGCCGCACCGTCACCGAGACCGACAATCTGCTGTTCTCGGCGATGACGCACAACATGCAGCCGCTGCATCTCGATGCCGAGGCGGCCAAGGCCAGCGAATTCGGGCGCATCCTCGTCAACAGCTGCTTCACCTTCAGCCTCGCGGTCGGGCTGTCGATCGCCGACACCACGCTCGGCACGCTGATCGCCAATCTCGGCTTCGACAAGGTGACAACCCCCAAGCCGACCTTTCTCGGCGATACGCTGACCTGCCACAGCGAGGTGGTCGAGACGCGCCCCTCGAAATCGCGCCCCGGCGCGGGGATCGTCGTGTTCAGGCACCAGCTCACCAACCAGCGCGGCGAGGTGGTGCTGGAGATGGAGCGCAGCGTGCTGATGAAGGGGCGCGGCTGAGCGTCGGCGGCAGCGTGCGCTGCTGCCCCGGCGCGCTGATTTGCCCATAAATACATTTGCAATCGCCTCGCTTTTGCGAGAGCATCGCGCTTGCGACGCATAGCAGCGGCACAAGAATCGCCACCACCCGCCGAAGCGATATTCAACCGGCCCTGCCGTCCGCAACCAGGGGGAGTTTACCATGGCGACGTCCGATCATGTCGATTTCAACGGTTTCATGGAAGGCGTGAAGCGGCGCAATCCGCATCAGCCCGAATTCGTCCAGGCGGTGCAGGAGGTCGCCGAAGACATTTTCGACTTCATCCAGGGCAAGGAGGAATATCACGCGCAGCAGATCCTGCGCCGCATCGCCGAGCCCGACCGGGTGGTCAGCTTCCGTGTCTGCTGGGAGGATGACAAGGGCAACATCCGCGTCCAGCGCGGCTGGCGGGTGCAGAACAACAATGCGATCGGCCCCTACAAGGGCGGCATCCGCTTCCACCCGTCGGTCACCGAAAGCGTGCTCAAGTTCCTCGCCTTCGAGCAGACCTTCAAGAACGCGCTGACCGGCCTTCCCATGGGCGGCGGCAAGGGCGGCTCGAACTTCAACCCCAAGGGCAAGAGCGTGCGCGAGATCATGCGCTTCTGCCAGAGCTTCATGACCGAGCTTTATCGCCACATCGGCGCGGATGTGGACGTGCCGGCGGGCGACATCGGCGTCGGCGGGCGCGAGATCGGCTTCATGTTCGGCCAGTACAAGCGCATCACCAACCAGTTCACCGGCGTCCTGACCGGCAAGGGGCTCGAATGGGGCGGCTCGCTGATCCGCACCGAGGCAACGGGCTATGGCGCGGTCTATTTCCTTGCCAACATGATGGCGATGAAGGGCGATGACCTGAAGGGCAAGCGCGCGGTGATTTCGGGCTCGGGCAATGTCGCCACGCATGCCGCCGAAAAGATCGTCCAGCTTGGCGGCAAGGTGCTGACCCTGTCCGATTCGGGCGGCTTCATCCACGATCCCGACGGCATCGATCAGGACAAGATCAACTGGGTGAAGGAGCACAAGACCCACCGCCGCGGGCGGATCGAGGAATATGTTCAGGCGTTCAAGGGCGCGAGCTTCACCGCCGGCAAGACCCCGTGGGCGGTGCCCTGCGACGTCGCGCTGCCCTGCGCCACGCAGAACGAACTGCTCGGCGCCGATGCGAAGGCGCTGGTGGCGAACGGCTGCAAGGCGGTTTCGGAAGGCGCCAACATGCCGACCGATCTCGACGGGGTGCATGTCTTCAAGCACGCCCGCATCCTCTATGCGCCGGGCAAGGCCTCGAACGCCGGCGGCGTTGCCGTCTCGGGCCTTGAGATGAGCCAGAATTCGGGCCGGCGCTCGTGGAAGGAGGAGGAACTCCAGCAGATGCTCAAGGACATCATGGCCGGCATCCACAAGAGCTGCCAGGAATATGGCGACCAGGGCGGCGGCTATATCGACTATGTCAAGGGCGCCAACATCGCCGGCTTCAAGAAGGTCGCCGACGCGATGCTCGCCTTCGGGGTGGTGTAACCTGCGGCGCCGCATGGCGGCGCACGGCGAGTTTGGGGGATAGGTTGGGATGGCAGTGCGCCCAATTGGCTTATTTACGACAGGTTAGTTTAGTGCACTGTCACCGTAATCCCGTAATCCGTCACCGTAATCCGACAGGGAGGGGCGCTAATGCGCTAATCCGCAAATGCCGCCCGCGCTGTCGCCTACTGGAACTTCCGCCGCATGAACGCCTTCACGTCGTCCGGCGTCAGCTTGAACCATTCGCCGTTTGCGCGTCGGTCGGCGAAGCGCCGGTGCCAATATGCCTCGATGCCGGGCGGATCATCTGTGGCAATAGAATGGACGAGCGTAGCGGCATCAGGGAGCGCAATGCGTATCTCCTTGACGCGCCGTTCGAGTTCGTCGCTCCGGCCGATCTTGTAGAAGTCGCCTGACCGGATGAGGTAGACGTGTCCATCGACCGCTTTCGCGCCCGGTGTTGGCGTTGGTCGAGCAGGCGCTATCGTTGGGAGCATCGGCAGCACGTCGGCATATTCGGCGTTGCTGCTCACGAACGCCTTCACGGTGGCGATACGCTCCGCGTGCCCTCCAAGGTTCCCCTGAATGGTCTTCGGAGCGGGTATGGTTGGATCGGATGCCCGCAGCATCGAAATCTCGTCGTTCGTCGGGAAGTGCCCATAATGTCGGATCGCACCGATAATGCCGAGGATCACCGTGTTCACATCGGACTTGGCCGTCCATGTGTTCGGCTCGAAACCGGCTTCGATAAGCGCATCGCCCCATCGCGCCCAATACTTGCCGCGCCACTTGCTTTCGATGATCCCGGTCGCGCCGACGAACGCCTTGCTGCCCGGAGCCTGCCCGCCTGCTTGGGGATTACGGTGAGGGGATTACGGTGACGCTGCACTTATTCGGGATTACGATGACGCCCTAGTGAACAACTGACATTTGCTCGCCACTTGGCCGCCAGCGATGCAAATATCAAAGTTACGGTGACAGTGCGCCAGATTAGCCTGTTTTACAACAGGCCGCACGGCGAATTTGGCGATGGTAGCGGAGGAGGGACTCGAACCCCCGACACGCGGATTATGATTCCGCTGCTCTAACCAGCTGAGCTACTCCGCCGCCCTGATCGCGCGGGCGGGCCGCCCGCGAGGCGAAGCGCGGCTCTTAGAGAAGCCGGCCCGGCCGGTCAACCGGGCTCAGCGCGCCGCAAAAGCCGGGCCAATGGCCCGATGCGCGGCGGCGCACCGGGCCCTGGCATCAGGCGGCCGCAGGGGCCGCGACGCCCAGCGCGGCGAGGAGCTTTTCGGGCGCGGTCTCGCCATAGGGATCGGCATCGCTGCCGACATCGTTGATCCCCGGCTCCTCGAACCAATGGCTGATGCGGTTGTCCTCGACGATCATCGCATAGCGCCAGCTGCGCATCCCGAAACCAAGGTGATCCTTGTCGATCAGCATGCCCATGCGGCGCGTGAAGCTGCCCGATCCGTCGGGAAGCATCTTGACGTTCTGGATGCCAAGGCTCTTCGCCCATTGGAACATGACGAAGGCATCGTTCACCGAGACGCAATAGACCTCGTCCACCCCCGCCGCGCGAAAGCTCGGGTAGAGCCGTTCGTAAGCCGGGCACTGCTCGTTGCTGCATGTCGGGGTGAAGGCGCCGGGCAGCGAGAAGATCGCGACCTTGCGGCCGGCGAAGGCCTCGCGCACGTTGAAATCCTGCCAGCGGAACGGGTTCGGCCCGCCAACGCTGTCATCGCGGACGCGGGTCTTGAGGGTGACGTCGGGAATGCTGCGGTCGATCATTTGGCGCTCCTGTCGCTGTTGCGGCTTGCGGGATAGCGCGGGCCAGAAAATCGGGAAAATGAGCAGAAGAGGATTTCATGATCGCTTCTGACGATCACTGCTGCGCCAATCGCCGTCCGGCGCGCCCGCCGCTACAGCTCGCCGCGCGCGCGGCGGATGGCGAACCAGCGCGCGACATTGCGGTTATGTTCCGCAAGCGTCGCGGCAAAGACATGGCCGCCGCTCCCGTCCGCGACCATGTAGAGCGCGTCGGTTTCGGCCGGATGCAGCACCGCGGCGATCGACGACAGGCTGGGGTTGGTGATCGGCGCCCTGGGCAGTCCGGTCATGGCATAGGTGTTGTAATCATTGACCGCGGTGATCTCGGACTGGCGGATGCGGCGGCCGAGCGGGCGTCCGCGGGTGATCGGATAGATGATCGTCGGGTCGGCCTGGAGCATGATCTTCCGGCGCAGCCGGTTTTCATAAAGCCCGGCGACCATCGGCCGCTCGGCGGGCTTGGCGGTTTCCTTCTCGACGATCGAGGCAAGGATCAGCGCCTGTTCGGGCGTCTTCACCGGCAGGTCGGGCGCGCGCTGCGCCCAGAGTTCGGCAAGCGCGTGGCTCATCCCCGCCTGCATCCGCGCGAGCAGCGCAGCGCGCGGGTCGCCACGGCGGTAATCATAGGTCTGCGGCAGCACCGAGCCTTCGGCGGGAACCGCGACCGGCCCGGTCAGCATGCTCTGCGCGCGCAGGCGATCGGCAACCTCGACCGAGGGCATGCCTTCGGGAATGGTGACGAAGCGGCGCACCGCCATGTCGCCGCTCAGGATCGCGAGAATCCGCGATTCGCTCGCCCCCGGCGGCAACAGGAATTCGCCGGCCTTGAGCACCGCGCCGGGGTGGAACAGCCGCGCGCGCAGGCGAAAGCCGCGCGCCGAGACGATCGCCCCGTGCCTCTGCAACTCAACCGCGACCGTGCCGAGCGTTGCCCGTTCGGGGACGATGACATCCTCGGCATGGGTGAGCGGGCCACGCGCCACCCAGCCGCCCACCACGGACCAGCCCGCGACCAGCAGCCCGAGCACGGCGAGCGCGGGCAACAGGCAGCCGCGCCGCGCCATGGTCAGACCCTGGTTACCACCAGGCTGGCATTGGTGCCGCCGAAGCCGAAGCTGTTGTTGAGCGCCGCGCGCACCGTGCGCCGCCGGGCGACATGCGGGACGAGATCAACCCCCGCGCAGCTTTCGCTGGGATTGTCGAGATTGAGCGTCGGCGGCACGATCTGGTCGCGCAGCGCGAGGATGCAGAAGATCGTCTCGACCGCGCCCGCGCCGCCCAGCAGATGGCCGATCGCGCTTTTGGTGCTGCTCATCGAGACATTGGCGATGGCATCGCCGAACAGCCGGCGCACCGCGCCCAGTTCGAGTTCGTCGCCGAGCGGGGTCGAGGTGCCATGCGCGTTGATATAGTCGATGTCGGCCGGGGTGAGCCCCGCCCGCTTCAACGCCATCGCCATCGAGCGGAATGCGCCCGAGCCTTCGGGATGCGGCGCGGTGACGTGATAGGCATCGCCCGACAGGCCGTAGCCGATCACCTCGGCATAGATCTTCGCGCCGCGCGCTTTGGCATGTTCATATTCCTCCAGCACGACGACGCCCGCGCCCTCGCCCATGACGAAGCCGTCGCGCGCCTGGTCATAGGGCCGGCTGGCCTTTTCGGGCTGGTCGTTGAAGGCGGTCGAAAGCGCGCGCGCCTGCGCGAAGCCGGCAATGCCGATCGGGCAGATCGTGCTTTCGGCGCCGCCCGCGAGCATGATGTCGGCATCATCGTCGCGGATCATCCGCGCGGCATCGCCGATCGAATGCGCGCCGGTCGAACAGGCGGTGACGACCGCGTGGTTCGGCCCCATCAGCCCGTATTTGATCGAGACCTGGCCCGATATGAGGTTGATGAGCCGCCCGTGGACGAAATGCGGACTGACCCGTCCCGGCCCCTTGGCGGCGAGCACCAGCGATTCGCTCTCGATCCCGGGAAGCCCGCCGATCCCCGAGCCGATCGAACAGCCCGCGCGCAGCCGCATCGCCTCGGGCATGTCGGCGAGCCCCGCATCCTCGATCGCCTGGCTCGCGGCATCGATGCCATAGACGATGAACGGATCGACCTGGCGCTGGACCTTGTGATCGACGCGCAGGTTGGCATCGAAGCCATAGGGATGGCCGGCGGGCTTGACCTCGCAGGCGATGCGGCATTTCTGGTCATGCGCATCGAACCGCGTGATCGGCCCCGCGCCCGACCTGCCGGCAAGGATATTGGCCCAGGCCGTCTCGACATCGGCGCCGAGCGGGGTGACGAGGCCGAGGCCGGTGACAACTATGCGCCGCATTCGCAAATTCTCCGCCGATCCCTTGCGGGAAAACAACTGCGAAAAGGCCCAGCCCCAAGGGGCTGAGCCTGTCGATCATCCCCCGCCGCGGTTCGGTTTGCCTGCGCGGCGGTTATCGTCGCGGGTCAGCCTATCGAACTCAGCCCTTGTGCTCGTCGATATATTTGATGGCATCCGAGACGGTGGCAATCTTTTCGGCGGCGTCATCGGGGATCTCCACCCCGAACTCCTCCTCGAAGGCCATGACCAGTTCGACGATATCGAGGCTGTCAGCACCCAGATCGTCGATGAAGCTCGCGTCCTCGGTGACCTTGTCGGCCTCGACCCCCAGGTGCTCGACGACGATTTTCTTAACCCGGTCGGCGGTGTCGCTCATGAAAGACCCCTTGATGGAACGAAAGTTGAAAATTCGCGGCCTGCCGTAATGCGCGCATCGACGTCTGGCAAGCGTCTGGTCCGCCGGGGCGCTGCGGGTTGACATTCCGGGGTCATTCTATATTTCGATATTTATCGAATCGTAGGAGAATGTGATGGAGGCTTCGGGGGCGATCCGCGCGCTCGGCGCATTGGCGCAGGCGCATCGCCTCGCCGCCTTTCGCCTGCTCGTCGCGGCGGGCGAGGCGGGGCTTGCCGCGGGGAGCATCGCCGATGCGCTCGGCCTTGCGCCCTCCTCGCTCAGCTTCCATCTCGCCCAGCTCGTCCACGCCGGGCTGGTCACGCAGCACCGCCAAAGCCGCTCGATCATCTATGCCGCCGATTATGCGGCGATGGCCGGGCTGATGGGCTACCTGACCGAGAATTGCTGCGGCGGCGTGCCCTGCGTCGGCGAAACCATCTGTCCGCCCATGTCCACCAAGGCAAAGGATGTCGCATGAAAAGATTTCACGTCCATCTCGGGGTCACCGACCTCGACCATTCGGTCGCGTTTTACAGCGGCCTGTTCGGGCAGGCGCCGACGCTCGCCCGCCCCGACTACGCCAAATGGATGCTCGAGGAACCCTGCATCAATTTCGCGATTTCGCAGAAGGAGGGCGCGGAAAAAGGCATCGAGCATGTCGGCATCCAGGTCGAGAGCGAAGAGGAACTGGCGCAGGTTTACACCCGGCTGAAGAATGCCGGCGGGCCGGTGCTCGAAGAAGGCGCCACCACCTGCTGCTATGCGCAATCGCAAAAAAGCTGGATCGCCGATCCCGATGGCGTCTTGTGGGAGGCGTTCCTGAACACCGGCGACAGCACGACCTACGGCGTCGATGCCGATCTCGCCGGTCTCGCCGGTCTCGCGTCGGACAGGGCGGCAGGAACGGCGTGCTGCGCCCCGGCCATGCCCGCCGCCCCGTCCAAAGCCTGCTGCTGAGATTCGCCATGGACGATCGCATGTTCAACGTTCTTTTCCTGTGCACCGGCAACTCGGCGCGCTCGATTCTTGCCGAGGCACTGCTCACCCGGCTGGGTGCGGGGCGCTTCCATGCCTTCAGCGCCGGCAGCCAGCCCAGGGGCGCGGTCCATCCCATGGCGCTCGAAGTGCTTGCCGACTACCACGTCCCGACCGCGGGCCTGCGTTCCAAGAGCTGGCAGGAGTTCGAGGCACCCGACGCGCCGCGGATGGATTTCGTCATCACCGTCTGCGACAATGCCGCGGGCGAGACTTGCCCGGTCTGGCCCGGCCAGCCGATCACCGCACATTGGGGGATCGAGGACCCGGCCGCGGTCGAGGGCGACGGGCAGAAGCTTGCCTTCATACAGGCGTTCAACCGCTTGCGCCGGCGGATCGAGCTGTTCACCGCGCTTCCCGCCGCGAGCCTCGACCGGCTGGAGCTCGAACAGCGCACCCGCGGCATCGGCAAGGAGGAAGGCGCCACCGCGAAGGCGCGCGACGGACAATGAGCCTGCCCTTGCCGCGCCGCCTTGCCGCCGAGGCGCTGGGCAGCTTCCTGCTTTTTGCCACCGTCATCGGCTCGGGGATCATGGGCGAGGCGCTTTCTGGCGGCAATGTCGCGGTCGCGCTCCTCGGCAACACGCTGGCGACAGGGGCGATGCTGTGCGTGCTCATCGCCATGTTCGGCCCGTTGTCGGGGGCGCATTTCAACCCGGCGGTAAGCCTCGTCTTGCGCCTGCGCCGCGAAATGACCAGCCGCGAGGCGCTGCTCTACACGCTTGCCCAGCTTGGCGGGGGCATCCCCGGCGTCTGGGCGGCGCATGTCATGTTCGCGCTGCCGGTGCTTGAAATTGCGCACAAGCCGCGCAGTGGCCCCGGCCAATGGGCGGGCGAGGCGATCGCGACCTTCGGCCTCGTGCTCACCATCCTCGGCACACGGCGCGCGCGCCCGCAATGGCTGCCGGCAAGCGTCGCGCTCTATATCACCGCCGCCTACTGGTTCACCTCCTCGACGAGCTTCGCCAACCCCGCCATCACGCTCGCACGCAGCCTCAGCGACAGCTTCGCCGGGATCGCGCCGGCGCATGTGCCCGGGTTCATCGCCGCGCAGCTTGCCGGGGCGCTGGCGGGGAGCCTTGTCGCAGCGCGCCTGTTTGACGAACAAGCGGCCAGGCGCGGCGCATAGCGCGCGCCGCGCGCGCCGGTTTGCGTCATGCTTGCGCGGCGCCGACCGGAGTCGGTGGCCACCACACCGTCGTTTTCCTGTGATCAAGCCGCAGCTTCGGCCACCGCCTCGCAGATCGCCTCGACCACCTCGGCGACCTCGCGCTCGTCGTCGCCCTCGGCCATGACGCGGATCACCGGCTCGGTGCCCGAGGGGCGGATGACCAGCCGGCCGTGGCCCGAAAGCTGCGCTTCGGCCTCGGCGATGGTGCTGCGCACCCGCGCGTTCTCAAGCGGCTTGCCGCCCGAGAAGCGCACATTCCTGAGGAGCTGCGGGACGGGATCGAACTGGTGGAGCAGCTCGCTCGCGCGCTTGCCCGATTTGACCAGCGCCGCCAGCACCTGAAGCGCGGCGATGGTGCCATCGCCGGTGGTCGCATGATCGAGCATGATCATGTGCCCCGATTGCTCGCCGCCGACATTGTAGCCGCCGCGGCGCATCGCCTCCAGAACATAGCGATCGCCGACCGCGGTGCGCTGAAGGCTGAGCCCGCGCGCGGCAAGGCAGCGTTCGAGCCCGAGGTTCGACATCACCGTTGCCACCACCCCTGCTCCGCGCAATTCGCCGCGCGCGGCAAGCTGGGTGCCGATCAGCGCCATGATCTGGTCGCCATCGACCTCGGCGCCGTTCTCGTCGACGACGATCAGCCGGTCGGCATCGCCATCGAGCGCGAGGCCGATGTCCGCGCCCGAGGCGACCACGCTTTCCTTGACCAGATCGAGATGCGTCGAGCCGCAGCCCTCGTTGATGTTGCGGCCGTTGGGCGTGACCCCGACCGCGATCACTTCGGCGCCCAGCTCCCAGATCACCGTCGGCGCGACCTGATAGGCCGCGCCATTGGCGCAATCGACGACGATCTTGAGCTTGTCGAGCCGGACATCGTCGGGCAGCGCGCTCTTCACCGCATGGACATAGCGGCCGCGGGCATCATCGATCCGCCGCGCGCGGCCGATGTCGCTGGCGGTGGCAAGCGGCTGCTGGCCGGCGATCATCGCCTCGATCGCCAGCTCGTCCTCGTCCGACAGCTTGAAACCGTCGGGGCCGAACAGCTTGATGCCGTTGTCCTCATAGGGGTTGTGGCTCGCCGAGATCATCACCCCGACATCGGCGCGCATCTCGCGCGTGAGCAGCGCGACCGCCGGGGTCGGCATCGGCCCGGTCATCACCACGTCCATGCCGACGCTGGTAAACCCTGCGACCAGCGCGCTTTCGAGCATATAGCCCGACAGCCGCGTGTCCTTGCCGATGACCACGCGATGGCGATGATGACCGCGCAGGAAGCGGATGCCCGCCGCCTGCCCGACCTTCATCGCGATTTCCGCGGTCATCACCCCGGCGTTGGTCCGCCCGCGGATGCCGTCGGTCCCGAAATACTGCCGTGCCATGCCTGTTGCCCTCGTTCGACCGGCCCCGCGCGCCGCCCGCGCGATTGCCTTGCTTCTCCTGCCCGCTACATTGTCCCGAACAACCTTTGCTGAACAGGGTGCGAATGCACGATCGCGCGCAAGCTCCATCGACCGCCCTGCCCGCGATCACCGTGCCCGCGCGATCGACGCTCGCCGGGCTGGCGATCGGCCTCGTGCTCGGGATCGCGGCAAGCCGCGATGCGGGCGGGCCGCTGGCGAAATTGCTCGCGCTCGTCACCCCGTTCGGCGCGCTGTGGCTGCGCGCGCTCGAAATGACGATCCTGCCGCTGGCCGTCTCGCTGCTGGTCATCGGCATCGTCCACACCGTCGCTGCCGCCCGCGCCGGGGCGATGGCCCGGCGCACGCTGGGCCTGTTCGTCGCGGTGCTGCTCGCAGGAACGCTGATGGCGGCGGTTGTGACCCCGCTGCTGCTCGACGTCTGGCCGGTCCCGGCGCAAGCGGTCGCCGCGCTCACCAATGCAGCGCCGCGCGCCGCCCCGGCGTTGCCGCGACTCGGCGCTTTTCTTGCTTCGCTGGTGCCGGCCAATATCGTTGCCGCCGCCGCCGCCGATGGCATCCTGCCGGTGCTCAGCTTCTTCGCGCTGTTCGCGGCTGCACTCACCCGCCTTGCCGAAGCGCAGCGGCACGCACTTATGCTGCTGTTCGAGGGGCTTGCCGGGGCGGCAATGGTGATGATCGGCTGGGTGCTGGCACTGGCCCCGCTCGGCGTCTTCGCGCTGAGCTTCGCGGTGGCGGCGGCGGCGGGCGGCGCGGCGATCGGTCTTCTGGCGCATTACATGCTGGTGGTCAGCGCGATCGGCGCGGTGGTGATGGCCGCGGGCTGCGGGCTGGCGATTTGCGGCGGCGGCCTTGCCCCGCTGGCCTTCGCGCGCGCCATGCTGCCGGTCGGCGCGGTCGCGCTTTCGACCCAGAGTTCGCTTGCCAGCCTGCCGGCGATGCTCGGCGCCTGCCGCCGGCTGGGGCTGCGCGAGGACAGCGCCGGCTTCGTGCTGCCGCTGGCGGTGGCGCTGTTGCGCGCCACGGGGCCAGCAATGAACCTTGCGGTGGCAATCTATGTCGCAAGGCTTTCGGGGATCGCGCTTTCGCCATCGATGATGGCCTCGGGCGTCATCGTTGCCTGCCTGACGACGCTAGGGGCGCCGTCGATCTCGGGAACGGTCAGCTATATCAGCTCGATAGCCCCGATCGCGCTCGCCATGGGGCTGCCGGTGGCGCCACTGGCACTGCTGGTCGCGGTCGAGATGCTGCCCGATCTGATACGCACGCTCGGCAATGTGGTGATGGACGTGGCGGCAGCGGCCCTCGTGGACCGGGCGACCGGCTGACACCGCCGGACAGCGGATCGGGGCTCAGCGCCTTCGGGTCGCCCTCTGCAATTCGGCCATGATCGCCGCATTGGCGACGGGATCGCGCTTGCTGCGGCGCTCCACCGTGCCGTTGTCGATCATCGTCGCAAGCTGGGCGCGGGCGCGGCCGACGCGGCTCTTGATCGTGCCCACCGCGCAGCCGGCGATCGCCGCCGCCTCCTCATAGGAGAAGCCCCCGGCGCCGATCAGCAGCAGCGCCTCGCGCCGTTCTGGCGCCAGCGTCATCAGCGCGCGGTGCAGATCGGCAAGATGCAGCGGAGCTTCCTGCTCGGCCGGGGCGGACAGGATTCGCTCGGCCGCCACCTCGTCATAATCGCCCTGGAAGCGGGCGCGGCGCAGCCCCGAGAGATAGACGTTGCGCAGAATGACAAAGGTCCATGCGCGGATGCTGGTGCCCGGCTCGAAGCGGTCGCGCGCGGCCCATGCCTTGAGCAGCGTTTCCTGGACGAGATCGTCGGCCAGCTCGCTCCTGCCGCACAGCCCGCGGGCAAAGGCGCGCAATTGCGGAATGACCCCGATGAGCTCGCGCTTGAAGTCGGCCGTCGATCGTTGCGCAGCCGTCATCACCCGTCCGCATCGAGCCTGGACAGAAGTTCGATGAAGCACGCGGGCAGCGGCTCCTCGACCACCTTGTCGAACAGCAGCCGCAGATCCTTCGCCCATGCCGGGGGAGCGATCACCGCGTTCGCCTGCCGCCTGCCGGCGGTAGCGCGTGCCGCCTTGGCCGGTTCGGGCTCAACCCCAGCGGACGGGGCCGAGCCCGCATCGCACCGATCCGTCGGGTCGCTATGCACCTGCGCCTTGCCCCACCCCTGTTGACGGCAGCGCCGCGACGCCACCCGATTGCCAGCGGCGGCCCCAGCCGGGACGACCACGCTCCAGCCAAACGCATGGTCGCATGGCCGGTTCCCATCCGTACCGCCACCGCGGGCCGCGACGAGGAAAGAAATTGCCAGCGCCGCGCGATTGCGTCAAATCCCGGTGCGTGATCCGCCTCGCCACCGCCCGGGCGCGTGCCGAACGCTGGTACACCAGCTTTCCCCGGGCGTTTCCCTGGGCGATCGGCGCCGCGGTCATGATGGTGGCGGCGCTGGTGGTCATCGCCATCGAACAGGTGAATGCCGAACGGCTGCACAGCCAGTTGCACGCGGTCGCCGCCGGTGTCGGCGGCGCGCTGGAGCGGCGGGCCAGCGCGCATGTCACCTTTCTGCGCGCCGGTGCGCTGCTGCTGGGAGCCGGCGGCGCGATCACCGGCAAGGATCTGTCCGGGCTGGCCGCGGCGATGAGCGACGATGCGGAGGAGCGCGGGCGCCTGACGATCACCTGGGCGCCGCTGGTGCCGGTGCGCGGGCTCGACGCTTTCGTGGCGGCGCGCCGCGCCGAGGGGATGACAGGTTTCACCGTCCACCCGCTCCCCGGCCCGGGGCGTGAATTCCTCGTGCCGGTCACCTATGTCAGCAATCCACACCAGGGGCCGGGGCCGACCGAAGGCTATGACATGGCCTCAGAACCGCTGCGCCGCGCGGCGATGGAACGCGCTGCCCATGCCCGCCGCCCGGTCGCCACCACCCGGATCGAACTGTTCCGCCCCGATACCGGTCGCCCCCGCACCGGCTTTCTGATCTATATGCCGGTCTATGCGCGCGCCGAGCGCGGCCGGCTGCTCGGGTTTCTCGCCTCGCCGATCAACGCGCGGCAATTTCTCGAAGCGGCGCAGGCGGCGGTGCCCTCGCGCGGGTTCGAGCTCAGCCTCTATGACGGCGCGGTGGCGCCCGACAGGCTGCTGGCGCGCGTGCCGGGCGAGCGCGATCCCGATATCGGCTTCGCCTTGCCGGTGACGATCGCCGGCAAGCCGCTGCTGTTGCTGGTCAGCGGCCATGCCCGCGGCGCGCTGACCCCGCTGTCGGTGGCAACGCTGGTCGCGGGGCTGCTGCTGGCGCTGGCGCTGGCAGTGCTGGCATGGCTCGTCACCCGCCACGCCGAGCAGGACCGCGCCCGGCTCGACTGGTTCGAGCAGCAGGAATCGATCCGCAACACGCTGACCCGCGAACTCAATCACCGGGTCAAGAACACGCTTGCCAGCGTCATTTCGATCATCGCGCTCACCCGGCGGCGGACGCGCGACCTCGACGAATTTGCCGACAACCTGACCGCACGGATCCTTGCGCTTTCGGCGACGCATGACCTGCTCACCGGGCTTGGCTGGCGCGCGGCGCCGCTGCGCGAGGTGATCGCCGTCGAGCTCAAGCCTTATAGCGAAGGGCGCGACCAGCTTGTCCACCTCGAAGGGCCGGAGCTTGCGCTCGCGCCCAATGATGCGCTGTTGCTGGGCCTGGCGATTCACGAACTGGCGACCAATGCCGGCAAATACGGGGCGCTCAGCGTGATTTCGGGCGAGGTGCTGATCCGCTGGGAGCTGATCCGCCCCACACTGGCGCGGGTTTGCTGGCAGGAACGCGGTGGCCCGCCGGTACCGCACCAGCGCCGGCGCGGCTTCGGCACCGACCTGCTCGAACGCATCGTCGCGCATGAACTGGGCAGCGGCGTCGATCTGGTCTTCGCAACCGAGGGCGTGTGCTGCACGCTGTCGGTGCCGGTGCGCAGCGCCGCCGAATTCCGCGTGCGCGCGGTCAAACCCGCCGGGTCTTGACCCTCAGAGAGCACCGCGCGGCATCTGCTGGCTGGCGCAATGGAAGCCGCCCCCGCCCGCCAGCACCGCGCCCGCCGGCAGGCCGATGCAGTCGCGATCGGCGAACAGCGCGGCGATCGCGGCAACGCCATCGGCATCATGGCGCGAGCCGAAGGTCGGCACGACCACCAGCCGGCTGGTGATCGCGAAATTCATGTAGCTCGCGGGCTCGATGCGTCCGTCGCGCGCGATGCGTCCGGGCGATGGCACCTCGGCGATCGCGAGCCCGAAGGCCAGGGCGCGGGTGCGCGCATCGGCATAGATCGCCGCGTTGGGATCGTCGGCGCCGCTCGCGCGCGGCACCGCCAGCACGCCGGGCGCGACGCAGCGCGCGAGATTATCCACATGGCCGTCGGTGTGATCGTTGACGAGGCCGCGGCCGAGCCACAACACCCGCTCGCCGCCGAGGTCGCGCCGCAGCCGCGCCTCGATCGCCTCTGCCGGGAGCGCGGGATTGCGGTTGGGGTTGCGCAGGCATTCCGCGGTGGTGACGATCAGCCCGCTGCCATCGGTGTCGATCGCGCCGCCTTCGAGAATCCAGTCGCTTTCGACAACCTCAAGGCCGGCGCTGCGCGCCAGCTCGGCGCCGATCGTCCGGTCGCCGGCCATGGTGTATTTGCCGCCCCAGCCGTTGAAACCGAAGCGCCGCGCCAGCCGGTTGCCGGCGGCATCGCGCAGCACAAGCGGGCCGGTGTCGCGCAGCCAGATGTCGCCATAGGTGCGGATCTCGACCCGCACCTTCGCCGAGGCCAGCCGCCGCGCCAGTGCGGCATTGGCGTCATCGCGCGCGATCAGCCGCACCTCCTGCCCGCTGTCGGCGACCGCGCTGGCAAAGGCGGCGATCTCGCGCTGCGCCGCGGCGAGATGGCCCGGCCATTCGTCGGCATCATGCGGAAAGCCGATCCACAGCCATTGCTGGGCAAACCATTCGGGTGGCAGGGTGAAGCGCGGCGATTCCATGGCGCGGCGCTTAGAACATCGCGTCAAAAATCGGGTACCTGTTTTTCATCTTCGATCACCTTCGCACTCGACAAATGGCGATGTGGCAAAAAACCGAAGAAAAACGCGTGATTTTCCAAACCCCGCGGTGCTCTGGCGTTTTGTGGAGCACGCATGAACGCGCGCTTTCGCGCCAGCCCCCCGTCCGCGTGCCCTGCCCCGCGCGGGCGATCGCGATCGATGGCGTTGAAAACCGCCGGGCAACGCCGCATGAAAGCCGCCCGAACACCCATTGTGCAGGAGGAGTCGATGCCGCTCTTGGAAACGGATTTGGAAGCGGGCCTCGCGCAGGCGCGGCGCGCGCTTCACCAGCACTGGGGCTTCTTCCTGGCGGAAGGCGGGCTGCTTGCCGTGCTCGGCCTTGCCGCAGTGCTGCTGCCGCTGCTCGCCGGGCTGGCGACGACGATCTTTCTGGGCTGGCTGTTCCTGATCGCGGGGATCGGCGGGCTGGTCTTCACTTTTCGGGCGCGCGGCGCGCCGGGGTTCGGCTGGTCGCTGCTTTCGGCGCTCGCCGCGATGATCGCCGGCGGGCTGCTGTTGTGGAGCCCGCTTACCGGCTTGGTGACGCTGACCTATGTGCTTGTCGCCTTCTTCATTTTCGACGGGGCGCTCATCATCGCGCTTGCGCTTGCCCATCGCCGTGAACTGTCGCGCCGCTGGGAATGGATGCTGGTCAACGGGGTCATCGATCTGGTGCTCGCCGGCATCGTCATTTCGGGGATGCCGGGAACGCTGGTCTGGGCGCTGGGGCTGATCGTCGGCATCGACCTTCTGTTCGGCGGGGCCTCGCTGATCGCGATGGCGCTGGCCGCACGCCACGACACCGCGCCCTGAACGCAGCGCGCCGCGAGGGCCGGGGGCTCAGGCGGCGCGTTCGCGCTGCCGCGCGCGGGCGACGAGCTCGGTAAAGCTGGTATCGCCGATGACCACGCGGCGCATCCGGCGCGCGCCGGCGGCAGGATCGGCCGGCGCGCGCCGGGCATGCTGGACCGCGCGATTGTCCCACAGCAGCAGATCGTGCGGGCGCCAGCGGTGGGTGTAGATTCGCGGCGCGGCATAGAGATGCGCGAACAGCCGCGAGAGCATGGCCGCGCTTTGCGCCTCGTCGAGCTCGAGGATGCGCTCGGCATGATGCTCGGTGACGAACAGCATCGGCGCGCCGCTGCGCGGATGCGGCGCGGCCAGCGGATGGACGGCGGTGAACACCGGCCAGTCGCCCGGCAGGCGCGAGACGTGGCGATGGCGCAGATGCAGCGGCGCGAGCCGTGCCTGCAAATCCGCGGGCAAGCCCGCCCAGGCGGCGACATTGCTGACGAAGCTGGTGGTGGTGCCGCCTTCGGGAAGCGCCTGCGCGTAGAGCGAGATCAGCGCGATCGGCGCATCGGTGTAGGAAAGGTCGCAATGGAAGGGCAGCGTCATCGCCCCCGCGTCCCCGGCATTGTCGAGCACGCTCCACAGCCGGCCGCTGCCATTGTCAGACGGTTCGCCCAACAGCCGCACCAACGCCACCTGCCGTTCGGGGGCCAGCGCCATGGGCTGCGGCAGAAAGAGCAGCCCATGGCGATCGAGCGCGGCGACCAGCGCAGTCGCCGCCTCGCCGGTCAGATCGCGCGACAGGTCGAGCCCGCTGAGCTCGGCGCCGAAATCGCCATGCAGCGCACGCAGGGCAAACCCGCTCACACTGCCTGTTCCCGCAGTTCGGCGCGCTGGGCCAGAAAACCCTTCCGGCCGAGCTGGACGCGCCGCACGATCCGCCGGCCACAGGCCGGCTCGGCCGGCGCGGTGCGCGCGTGCTGGACCGCAAGATTGTCCCAGATCACAAGGTCGCCCGCGCGCCAGACATGCTCGTAGCGGCGGGCGGGTGCATAAAGTTCGGCAAAGCAGCCGCGCAGAACCTCGGCGCTTTCCCCGGGCGAAAGCCCCTCGATCAGATCGACGTGATGCTCGGTGACGAAGAGCAGCTTCTCGCCCGTTTCGGGATGCGTCAGGCAGGCGGGGTGCCAGTGTTCGAAGCTGGCAAGGCCCAGATCGATCTCGCCGTCGCTGGAGAAGCTGTGCCGCGCCTTTCGCCCTTCGAGCCGGGCCTTGAGCGCGGCGGGCAGCAGGCGCCAGGCCTGCGCATTGTCGACAAAGCTCGTCGAGGTGGGCCCCTGCGGCAGCGCTAGCGGGCAGAGGCTGATGCCTTCGAGCGGCGCGGGACAGAAGGTGATGTCGCTGTGGAAGGGCAGGACCACCCGCCCGGCGGCCTCGGCATTGTCGAGCACCGTCCAGGCGCCGTCCTCGCACAGCACCGGGCCGAACCAGCCCGCCACCTCCACCTGCCGTTCGGGCGCGATCACATGGGCAGCGCGGAATATCAGCAGGTGATGCCGGCGCCAGGCCGCCTGGAGGCGGGCGATGTCGGCGCCATCGCCGGCCCTCGCAAGGTCGAAACCGTCCACCTCGGCGCCGAAGCCCTGGCCTAGCGGAACGATCCGCAATGCTGCTCTCCATCCATGCTCCGCGCGATGCTCCACCCGGCCGCGGCCCAAGTCAAGTTGCCGCGCGACCTTGCCTTCGGCGCCCGCCTGTCCCACCTTGCGGCGATGGCGTTCTGGCGCAACATCCATCCCGGCGACGCGATCGCCGACTTCGTCGCGGTTTGGCGCAGCGCCGGCCGGCTGCGCTGGCGGTTTCTCGCCGCGGCGATCGCCGTGACCGCCGCGCTGTTCTCGCTCATCGTGCGCGACGAACACCGCATCGAGCCGCGCCCGCCGCATATCGACTATATCACCAGCTGGCACGCCGGCCGCAGCGAGGCCGAGATTCGCGCCAGCAACGCGCGCAACCAGCAGCGCAAGGAAGCGCTCGCCGCCGAGCAGGCGCGGGCGGACGAGGAGCTGCGCAACATCTACAAGGCAATCGGCCGCGCCTCGGGCATGGACGTCGATGCGATCGAGCGCGAGGCGAAGGCCGATCAGGCCGCCTCTGCCGCGGCCGCGGCGCACGGCGCGGCGGCGATCCCCGCCCCGCCGCACCCGTGACCGCGCCGGCAAGCGAGGATGCGCGC
>JAGWPW010000089.1 GCA_028870315.1 Sphingomonadales bacterium
CCCGGGTGACGCGCGTGCTCGCCGCCTCGGCTTCAGCGCTTGCCGCATCGGCGGCGGCGGCGGCATCGCGCCAGCGCGCGAAGATCAGCCGCGCCTCGGCGGTGCGGATGCGGCTCGATAGCGTGGTATAGCGTTCGGCGGCCCGCGCCTGCCGCCGCAGCGTGGCGATCTGGCCGTCGATCGCGGCGATGAGTTCGCCGATCCGGCCGAGATTGGCCTCGGTCGCGCGCAGCCGGGCTTCGGCGTCGCGGCGGCGCACGTGGAGGCCGGCGATGCCCGCGGCTTCTTCGAGCATCTGGCGGCGTTCAGCCGGCCGCGCGGCGATCACCGCGGCGATCCGCCCCTGGCTGACCAGCGCCGGCGAATGCGCGCCGGTCGCGGCATCGGCGAAGAGCAGGGCGACGTCGCGCGCCCGCGCGTCGCGGCCGTTGAGCCGATAGGCGCTGCCGGCGCCGCGTTCGATGCGGCGCACGACCTCGATCTCATCGTCGTCCGCATCCTCGGCGAACAGCACGACCTCGGCGAAATCGCGTGCCGGTCGCCCCGCGGTGCCGGCGAAAATGACGTCGTCCATGCCGCCGCCGCGCAGGCTTTTGGGCGCGGTCTCGCCCATCACCCAGCGGATCGCTTCGAGCAGGTTCGACTTCCCGCAGCCGTTGGGGCCGACGATACCGGTCAGCCCGGCCTCGATGCGCAACTCGGCGGGCTCGACGAAGCTCTTGAAGCCGCTGAGCTTGAGCCGCCTGATGCGCATGGGTTAGATCTGTTCGCGTGATCTATGCGTCACGCAACCGGTTCCCGGTCACCGCGCACCGGCCTTTTGCAGGATCGGCTCGAGTTCCTCCCAGGTCGCCGCCTGGGTGTGGTTGCCGTTGACGAGCAGTGTCGGCGTCGAATCGATTCCCTGATCGCCGTAGCTCTGGGCATCGCGCGCCACGCGTTCGGCGCTCGCCGAATTGGCGAGGCAGGCATGCGCCTGATCGACCGATACCCCACGCGCCGAGAAGAAATCGGTGAAGCCCATCGCATCCGAAATCGCCACGAAGCGCTTGTCGGGCGAAAGACCGGCGGCGGCATTCGCCGCATTCTGTCCCTGTTCGGCGCGCTGGATCAGCGCCGGCTGGTTGGCATAGAGCTGCTCGACCAGCCCGAAGAAGGCATCGGGCGCCGCGCAGCGCGCCAGCACGGTCAGGGGTACGTCGATGCTGTGGATCGCGAAGCTGCGATATTCATAGCTGACCTTGCCGCTGTCGACATATTTTTCGACCAGCGGCTTCATCGCGGTTTCGGCGAAATGCGCGCAATGCGGGCAGGACAGCGAGCCATATTCGACGAGGCGGATCGGCGCTGCGGGGTTGCCCATGCGCATGCCGTCCTCGGGCGTGGTGGCGACGATATCCGACCAGCTCTTGCCGGCGGGCGGCGGCACCGCGGCGACCGGGCTGCCGGTGAGCGAACCGCTCGCCGGGGCGGCGGCGGTGCCATCCGCCTTGTGGCAGCCGGAGAGCAGCGCGGGCAGAGCGGCGGCGAGGGCGAGCGACAGGCGAAGCGAGCGGGCGGGCAGCGACATATCGGCATTTCCTCATCATCGAAGGGGAGGGCCGGGCCCGGTCCCCGCAGGTGGCCTGTGGAACGGTCGCGCGCCGCGGGCGCACGCACGAAGTGGGTCTTACGGGGTCATCGTGCGCGCCTGCAACTGCAACTTCAGGCTTTGCCAGTCATGCGTTCCGGCGAGCACCACGCCGTCGATCGCAAAGCTCGGTGTCGAATCGACGCCATTGTTTTCGGCGTTTTGGGTCAGCGCGGCAAGGCGCTTCATCGCGGAGTCGTCTTCGAGGCAGTGGTCGGCCCTGACGTGATCGATGCCGACCATTTCGGCGAGGCGGTAGAAATCGAGGTCGGTGGCGATGGCGCGCATCCGCGCCGGCATCGGGCCGTTTTCCCAGCGCGCGCGCTGGGTGTCGTTGACTTCGGCAAAGCGCGCCATCCATTGCGTCTGGCCGTTGAGCATGATGTCATGCAGACGGATGGTCTGCGTGGGTGCGGCGCAATCGACCAGCAGCGAGGCGGCCATGTCGATCGGATTGCGGATGAACGAGGCGACCTCGACCGAGCCTTCGCCCGAGGCGACGAAACCCAGCCGCAGCGTTGCTTCCGATTCGGCGTTGAAATGCGCGCAATGCGGGCAGGAGTAGCTCACATATTCGGTCAGCTTCACCTTCGCGTCCGGATTGCCGAGGATATGCGTGCCTTCGGGGGTCGTGCGCAGCGCGGTGGTCCAGTTCTGCTTCGCCGGCGCGGCGGCGCTCGCCGTGGCGAGCAGCAGCGCTGCCCCGACCAGCGGCCAGGGTCGGGCAAGCGTGGCGCGGATCGTGCGGGCAAGGCTCATCGGATCAATCATCTCCGTCACGCGGGGTTCGAACGGGCAGGCTGCGGGCGAGCGATTCGAGCACCGCGCGCAATTCGGGATCATCGATCGCCTTGAGGCTTTCGCCGAGCTCGATCGGCAGCGATTTCAGGCCGGGCGGCGGTTGCCGCACGGCATCGGACCTTCGCACCTCGCCCTGGCGCAGCTTGACCCGCGCCACCGCGCGATAGCCGAAGAAGCGGTTCACCCGCTCGATGATTTCGGGGATGGCGTGCTGGATGAGCGGTGCATGCGCGGGCGCGACGACGAGTTGCAGGATGCCGTCGCCCTTTTCTCCCGGCGGGAAGCGAATCGATTCGGGGCAGCAGACGCTCGCCTCGCGGGCGCCGACGATTTCGGGCCAGCGGGTGACGACGCTGGACTGGACGAAGCCGAAGCGGCGAAAGGCGGTGCGCCCGATCTCGGGCATCAGCTCGGCGATCGGCCGCGCCATGCCGCCGCGCCGGCGCTCGGCGGATTGCGCGGACGCCGGGCGTTTGCGGCCGGTCGTGGTCACTGCGGGCGATTGCATGGCATTGCATCGGGAGCCATGCCATAGGCTGCCCATGGACGCCAGCATCGATGCCGCCGCCTGACCCGGTGATCCCCGCGCTGGCGGTCGCGCCATCGCTGCTCGCCTGGTATTCGGGCGCGGCGCGGCAACTGCCCTGGCGTCTGCCGCCGGGCAGCGCATTGCCGCCCGCGGACAGCGCCTGGCCCTATCGCGTCTGGCTGTCCGAGGTCATGCTTCAGCAGACCACGGTTGCGGCGGTGACCGGCTATTTCGAGCGCTTCATCGCCCGCTGGCCGACGGTTACCGCGCTCGCCGCCGCCGGCGATGACGAGGTGATGGCCGCCTGGGCGGGGCTTGGCTATTACGCCCGCGCCCGCAACCTTCTTGCCTGCGCGCGCGAGGTGGCAGGCCGGGGCGGTGTATTCCCCGCGACCGAGGCTGAATTGCGCGCGCTTCCGGGGCTGGGCGCCTATACCGCTGCGGCGGTGGCGGCGATCGCTTTCGGCGAGCCGGCGGTGGTGGTCGATGCCAATGTCGAACGGGTGGTGAGCCGGCTTTTCGCGATTGCAACGCCGCTGCCCGGCGGCCGTGCCGAGATCCGCCGGGCGGCGGCGGCGATCACCCCGGCGGCCAGCGCCGGCGATTTCGCGCAGGCAATGATGGACCTTGGCGCCAGCATCTGCACCTCGCGCCGGCCGCGTTGCGGCGCCTGTCCGCTTGCCGGGCTGTGCAAGGCCCGGCGCGTGGCGCCCGAACGCTTCCCGGTCAAGCCGCCGCGCCGCGTCCGGCCCGAACGGCGCGGGCGTGCCTGGTGGATCGAGCGCGACGGCGCGGTCTGGCTGGTGCGCCGCCCGGGTCGCGGGATGCTTGGCGGGATGCGCGCGCTGCCCGACGACGGCTGGCATGCCGGCGGCGATGGGCTGGGTGGCGCGGGTCGACTCATCGGCGCTGTCACGCATGGCTTCACCCATTTCACGCTGCATCTCGAATTGGCGCTGTGCGCGCCCGAAGATTGGGCCGGCCGCATGACGGCGGGCGAATGGTGGCCCAAGGCCCGGCTCGCCGAGGCCGGGCTGCCGAGCCTGTTCGCGCGCGCCGCGCGGCTGGCCTTGGCCGAGGAGGGAGAGAAGGGTGGCTGACGAGGTCGAGACGGCGATGCGCGCTATCGCCTTCAGCGGCGGGACGCTCGATCGCGCCGATGGCCTGCGCGAGGATGCGGCGGCGCTTGCCGCGCTCGTCGCCGATGGCAAGCTTCTCGAAATGGAGGGCATTGCCCCGCTGCTCGACGAGCGCGGCGGCTTGTGCTGGGGCGCCGCTGGCGCCGGTGCCGAAGCGGCGTTTCTGGGGCGGGACCATGCAGGGCGCGGCCACTTCGCCCCGATTCCTGCCGCCGATGCCGCGAACGTCGCACCGCCCGACGCGCGGCTGTGGCAGGCTATGGCGCGGATCGCCCCTGAGGAACTCGCGCTTTACGGCCTCGCCCGCAGCCTTGCCGGATGGCACGCCCGGCACCGCTTCTGCGCGGTTTGCGGCAGCCCGACCCGGCTCGCGCGCGGCGGATGGCAGCGCGATTGCAGCGGCGCAACCTGCGGCGCCGCGCATTTTCCGCGCGTCGATCCGGTGGTCATCATGACGGTCGAGCACGATGACGCGCTGCTGCTCGGGCGCCAGCCGCGCTTTCCCCCGCAGCGCTATTCGGCGCTCGCAGGGTTTGTCGAGCCGGGCGAATCGCTCGAGGAAGCGGTCGCGCGCGAGGTTTTCGAGGAAGCCGGGGTCGAGGTCGGCGCGGTGCGCTATGTTGCAAGCCAGCCCTGGCCGTTTCCCTCGTCGCTGATGATCGGCTGTGAGGCGCGCGCGCGCGGTCGCGAGCTGCGGATCGATGCGAAGGAGCTCGAGGACGCGCGCTGGTTCACCCGCGCCGAGGTGCGCGCGGCGATGCGGGGCGAGCCCGACGCGCCTTTCCTGCCGCCGCCGCCGCACGCGATCGCCTGGCATCTTCTCGACCGCTGGCTGGCGGGCGGCTGACATGACGCGTGGCGGCGAAGCAGCGCCTCCGACGCGCCTTGCGCTGTGCGCCGCGGCGCTGTGGCTGTTCGCCTTCGCGCTGTTCACCCGGCTGCCGGCGCTCGGCGATCTCAACTATTTCGACGATGATCTGCTTTATTTCACCATCGGCCAGAAAATGCATCTCGGCGCGATTCCCTATGTCGATGTGTGGGATCGCAAGCCGCCGGGGCTTTTCGCGCTCTACTATCTTTTCGCCGGTATTTCGCATTCGGTGCTGTCGTTCCAGCTCGGTGGCTGGCTGAGCGTTTCGGCAACCGCACTGGCGATCTGGGCGATTGCGCGCAAAAGCGCCGGCGCCATGGGCGCGATCGTCGCGGCGACGCTTTATCTCGCGCTGCTCCCGGCCTTCGGCGGGCGCGGCGGCCAGGCACCGATCTTCTACAATTTGCCGGTGGCGCTGGCTGCGATGCTGGTGCTGCGCTGCCGGGTCGCGCTCGGCGCGCGGGCCATGCCGGGCCAGGTGATGGCGGCGATGCTGCTGCTGGGCATCGCGCTGACGCTGAAGCAGACCGTGCTGCCCGAGGCGCTGTTCTGGGGCGGCTATGCGCTCTGGCAGATGGCGCGGGGCGGGGCGGGGGCGGCGCTGCTGGCACGGCGCGCGCTGATGTTCGCGGCGGCGGGCGCGGCGCCGATGCTCGCCTGCGCGGCGATCTATGCGGCGATCGGCCATTTCGATGCGTTCTGGCACGCGATGGTGACCGCCAATCTCGCCAAGGCCTACAACCCCGGCCATGATCTCCTGCGGCGCGCCTGGAGCCTGTTCCTGTTGCAGAGCCCGGCCTGGGCGATGGCCGCGCTCGGGCTGCTGTTTCCGGCGCCGGGGGGCGACCGGGGGCTGCGCCTCGCGTCGCTGGGCTGGTTCATCGCTTCGCTCGCCGGGGTGTTCGTGATCCCCAACCTGCATTACCAGTATGTCCTCTCGATGCTCGGCCCGCTTTCGCTGATGACCGCGCCCTGGGCGGAGCGGCGGCTGGTCGGTCCGGTGAGCGCGGGCGCCTATATCGCGGCGGTGCTGGTCGGGACCTCGGCCTTCGATTTCGGGCGGGCGGCGCGATCGAACGCCATGGTCCGCGCGATGGTGGCGGGGATCGAGCGGCGCGATCCGCATCCGCGGCTGTTCGTGTTCGACGGCCCGGTCTATCTCTACGCGCTGACCGGAGCGCAGCCGCAATCGCCGCTGTTCTTCCCGCAGCACCTTTATTTCCTTCCCGAGCGCAACACGAGCTGGCTCGATACCGAAGCGGTGGTGCGGCAATGGCTGGCGCGGCGGCCGAGCGTGATCGTCATCCGCCATCCCGACCCCGGCGAGACACGGTTTCAATACGATCGGGTGACGCTGGCGCTTGCCGAGGCCTATGCGAAAACCTGCCGCTGGCACTTCGTCCAGACGCTCCAGAACATGATCTTGACGCAGCCCTTCGATGTCTATGGCGGCTGCGGGACGAACTATGCGAACTATGCAAGACCGAGCCGCGCGAGCTCGCTGACCAGTGCCGGCGGAAGCGCCGTGTCCGCCGCCCCGGCCGCGAGATCGGCGGGGGCATCGTCCGCATCGAGATAGCGCCAGCCCTGATGCGCGCGGCGCGGCCGCGGCACGACCGCGATCAGCCGCGGCTCCAGCCTGATCCAGTGGCGTCCCTCGGGCTTTGCCGCGAAACCGAGCAGCGGCGAGCGGCCGACAAGCACATGGCCCAGGATCCAGTAGAGCGAGCCGCCCGCCATCTCCTCGTGGCGCTTGGGCAGATAGCGCGTGGTGAGGCGCGCCTCCTGCCATGCGTTGCCGGCCTCGCCCTCAAGCCAGGCGCGCAGCGTTCCGGGATTTTCGCAACCGAAGGCGATCTTGGTGAGGTGGAGCGGCATGCTTGTGATGTGTAAGCCGCCGTGGCGGCGTGCGCCAGCGCGTGACATTGGCAAATCCGCCCCTATATCGGCGCCGCATCCACAGGAGACGCCAGATGGCCGATGAATTTCTCACGCTTTCCCTCGATACCGGCGATGTCCGGATCCGGTTGCGCCCCGATCTTGCCCCCGGCCATGTCGCGCGGATCAAGGAGCTGGCGCAGGAGGGCTTCTACGACGACGTCACCTTCCACCGCGTGATCCCCGGCTTCATGGCGCAGGGCGGCTGCCCCGACGGCACCGGCATGGGCGGCTCGAAGAAGCCCGACCTCAAGGCCGAATTCAATGCCGAGCCGCATGTCCGCGGCATCTGCTCGATGGCGCGCACCAACCAGCCGAATACGGCGAACAGCCAGTTCTTCATCTGCTTCGACGACGCCCGCTTCCTCGACCGGCAATATACCGTCTGGGGCGAGGTGGTCGAAGGCATGGAGCATATTGACGCGCTGCCCAAGGGCGAACCGCCGGCAAAGCCCGGCAGGATCGCGAAGGCGACCGTTTCGGCGGAATGAATGCCCTGCGCGGCGCATGGAGCGCCGCGCGAGTGCCACCTTCGGGCAGCGCGAGGGGATTTCCGCTCGCGCTGCCGGTCGGGATCTGGTCAATCGGCCCCGCCGGCGCGGTTCAAATTCCCGACTTCACCAGCCAGTCGTGGAAGAGGCGCACCGGGCGGCTTTCAAGCGCGCGTGGGCGGCAGATGAACCAATAGCTGTAGGGGCTCTCGATCACCGCATCGTAGACCCGGGCGAGGCGCTCGTCCTGCGCGCGATGGAAATGGTTGTCATGCATGATGGCAATGCCAAGCCCCTGCGCTGCCGCCTCCAGCACCAGCTGGCCCGAATCGAAATGATCGATCGCGGCGGGTTCGAGCCGCGACAGGCCGAGCGCGGCCTTCCAGCTCTCGAACACATCGGGCAGGTCGAGATGAAGGAGAAAGGTCTGCCGGGAAAGCTTCCTGATATCGGGGACGGGGCCGATCTCGGCGGCAAGGCTCTGCGAGGTGAAGGCATAGATGCGGTTGGTGTCGAGCCGCACCGAATAGAACGCCGGGTCGGGCTCCTTGGTCAGGATGATCGCGGCATCGAGCGTATCGCCGACCCGTTCGTCGAGATGGGTGCCGGTGTCGATGTCGATGTGCAGCCGCGGATGCGCCTTGCGCAGCTCGCCAAGCCGGGGAAACAGCCGCTGCCCGGCGAACAGCGACGGCACGCCGAGGTGGAGCCGCATGACATTGCTGTTCTCCATCTGCGATTCGACCGCTTCGGCAAGGTCGTCGAGCCGCGGCGAGACCATCTGGTAGAAGGCGGTGCCGTCCTCGGTCAGCTTCATCGCCTGATGCTGGCGGGTGAACAGCCGCTTGCCGACGAATTCCTCAAGCGCACCCACTCGCCGCGACAGCGCCGAGGGGCTGAGCCCAAGCTCGTTGGCGGCGGCCTTGGCCGAGCCGAGCCGGACCACGCGCACGAAGGCTTCGAGCGCGCGCAGCGGCGGCAGGCGTCGGCTGGCCGCGGGCATCAGCCCTCCACCACTTCGGCAAGCGGCGGATGCAGGCGCAGGCGCGTCACATGGCGTTCGTCGCCGCCGGTCACCTCGATCCGCCAGCCGCTCGGATGGTCGAGCACGCTGCCGACCGGCGGCACCTGTTCGGCGAGCAGGAAGGCGAGGCCGCCGAGCGTGTCCACCGATTCGGTCGCGTCGGCGAGCCGCCGGTCGACCTTTTCGGCAACCTCGTCGAGCTCGACCCTCGCGTCGGCGTCCCACATCCCGCCGGCCAGCGGGCGCAGCAGCTCGACCGGGGCATCGTCGTGCTCGTCCTCGATGTGGCCGACGATCTCCTCGACGACATCCTCGAAGGTGATGATGCCGTCGGTGCCCGAATATTCATCGACCACCACCGCGAGATGGACGCGGCTGGCGCGCATGTCGGCCAGCACGTCGAGCGCGCCGCGCGCCTGCGGGACGAACAGCGGCTGGCGCATCAGCGGCGCCCAGTTGCGCGGCCCCGCCTTGCCCTCGGCAAGCCAGGCGAAGACATCCTTGAGCAGGATCATGCCGACGATCTCGTCGAGCGTCTCGCGATAGACCGGCAGGCGGCTGTGGCCATGCGCCGCGAAGGCGGCGATGACCTCGTCCCAGCTCGCCGATTCGGGCAGGGCGATGATCGCGCCGCGCGGAATGGCGACGTCATCGGCGGTGTTCTCGCTGAAATGGAGCAGGTTGCGCAGCATCTGCCGTTCGAGCGGCGAGAGGTCGCCATCGCCGCCGTCGGCGTTCGGGGCGAGATCCTCGTGCTCCTCCATCACCTCCTCGATCTGGGCGCGCAGCGACTGGTCGCTGTCCCCGCCCTCGAACAGGCCGCGGATCGCGCGCCACAGCGAGCGCCTGCCGTCGCCGTCTCCCGCGCCCGGATCGTGGCGGCCCGGATCGGCCATGCTAGTCCTGCCCCCCTTCGTGCGGCCCGGGCGCATATGGGTCGGCGATGCCGAGCGATGCAAGCGCCTTTATTTCCAGCGCCTCCATCGCTTCGGCATCGTCGGGCGAGCGTTCGTGATCGTGGCCGGCGAGGTGGAGCAGGCCGTGGATGATGAGATGCGCCGCATGATCGGCGACGCTGACCCGCTTCGTGTGCGCCTCGCGCCCGCAGGTTTCACAGGCGAGCGCGATGTCTCCCAGCAGTACCGGCGGGCCGTCGTGCACAAGCGCGAGAAGATCGCCGCGTTCGAGCATCGGGAAGGAGAGGACATTGGTCGCCTGGTCCTTGCCACGCCAGGCATGGTTGAGCTGCCGGATTTCGGCGTCCCCGGTGAAGATCAGGCTGACCTCGATCCGGGGATGGCCGAGTTCGGGCACCAGGTTTGCCGCGGCCTGAGCGGCGCGGCTGGCGAGCACGGCCCAGTCGGTGTCCTCGGGCCAGGCCGAATCGATGTCGATGTCGAGGGTCAGCATGGCGCCGACGCTGCTTGCCGGGGAAGCGCTCGCGGTGCAAGCGCAGGCTAGCCAGCGACCAGGAGGCCGCGCGGGCTCAGACCTCCCGAAGGCGCGGCATCAGTTCGACGAAGTTGCACGGCCGGTTGCGGCTATCGAGCTGCTCGGCAAGAATACGGTCCCAGCCGTCCTTCACCGCGCCGTTCGAGCCCGGGAGCGCGAACAGATAGGTGCCGCGCGCCACCACCGCGCAGGCGCGCGACTGCACCGTGCTGGTGCCGATCGTCTCGTAGCTGATCCAGCGGAAAAGCTCCCCGAATCCGGGAATATCCTTGTCCTTGACGCGGTCGAGAGCTTCGGGCGTGACGTCGCGACCGGTGAGCCCGGTGCCGCCGGTCGAGATGATGCAGTCGATGCCGCGGTCGTCGATCCAGTTGTTGAGCCGCTGCACGATCGCGGTGACGTCATCGCGCTCGATCGCGCGCGCCGCGAGCCGATGGCCGGTCGCTCTGATCCGTTCGGCAAGGATATCGCCCGAGGTGTCCTCGGCGGGGCCGCGGCTGTCGGAGACGGTGAGAAGCGCGATCGCGATCGGTTTGAAAACCCGTGTCTGGTCAATCGCCACTGACGCTCACTTCCCTGTACATGCGGTCATTGCCCGCGACGCGGACCGCGCGGCTGCCGGCAAGCCCCGGAAAGGTCGGCCACAGCCCGGCGGCGAGCGCCTCGCGGCTTTCGGACGGGCCGCCGGCCTGACGCTCGTACATCCAGTAATTGCGCAGCACCGTCGCGATATAGCCGCGGGTTTCCCAATAGGGCACCGATTCGATCCACAGCAGCGGATCGCCGCCATCGTGGATCTCGGTGTTCCAGCGCGCGACCGGCAGCGGCCCGGCATTATAGGCGGCGATCACCTTGGGCAGCAGCCCCTGCGTCGCGGGCGAGGCGCGCAGCGCCGCAAGATGCATCTGGCCCATGGCAAGGTTGACTTGCGGATTGGTGAGATCGGCCGGCGTGCCGGCGATGCCGAGTTCGGCGGCATGGTCGCGCGCCGCGGCCGGCATGATCTGCATCAGCCCGCGCGCGCCCGCCGGGCTGACCGCGCCGACGCGAAACACCGATTCCTGAAGCGTATGGGCATAGATCAGCGCGGGATCGATCTGCCAGCCGCCGATCGGGGTCCAGTTCGGGGTGGGATAGCGACTGGCGGGCTGCGCCATGCCGCCCGATGGCGCGTTATAGGCCATCCACAGCTGGGTCGCAGGCAGGCCGAGGTCGCGCGCGAGGCGCGACAGCGGTTCGTAAAGCGCGGCATCGCCGATCCGCGCCTGATGGCGCAGAACCTCGTCGGCCAGTCCGTCCTCGCCGATCTCGGCGAGCGCGACCGCCGCGCGGACATTGTCGTTGTCGCGCAGGCGCTGCCAGTCGGCCTCGGTAAAATCGGGCGCGGCATGCGTCGCGGGCAGCTTCATGCCAAGCTGTTCGCTTGCCAGCATGCCATACATCGTCTCGTCATAGGCGGCGGCGGCGCGCAGCAGGGCTTCGGCATGCTCGGGCTCGCGGCAGCGCACCAGGCTGCGGCTCTGCCAATAGAGGCTCGCCGCGACCAGCGCCGGATTGCCCGCGCTGTTTGCCGCCCTCGCGAAGGCATCGCCCGCCTCGGCGCAATCGCCGACGCGCCAGGCGGCAAGCCCGGCGGTCCACCACGCTTCGGCGCTCCAGCCGCCCTGCGGCGGCGCCGGGGTTGCGGCGGGCTGCGCCGGATCGGCGGCGCCGGTCGCCGCGTTCACCGCCAGCGCATAGGCATCGGCGTCGCGGTTCTCGATGTAGAAGCTCCACGCCACCTTCTGGCGCCATTCGCCGCGGGCATCGGCGCTGAGCGTCGCATCGACCCCGTCGAGCAGCAGCTTTGCCCCATCGGGATTGTCGGCCTTGATCTGTTCGAGGATGGCGGCGCTGACCGTCGCTGGCATGGTACCATCGGCGATGTCATGCGGGCGGTTGCGGCGTGGCGCCTCGGGAAGGTGGGCGAGGGTTTGCGGCTGCGGCAGCAGCGGCAATTCGGTTGCGCCGCGTTTCATGGCAAGCGCGGCGATGCTCTCGGCCTCGGGAAGGTTGGCCCCGATTGCGAGCCACTGGTTCAGCCGGTCGAGATCGATGCGCGGTGATCCGGGCGCGAGA
>JAGWPW010000010.1 GCA_028870315.1 Sphingomonadales bacterium
GCAGCCGGGCGAGCGCCTCGCCATCGCCGGCCGCGCGCGCCACCGCATAGCCCTGGGCAAGCTGCGCGCTGCGCTCGGCGAGCGTCGCGAGCGGTGCGAGCCGCGCTTCGGCGTCGGCGGCCTCGCGCGCGGCCTCCTTGCCGGCGATGGCCCGCAGCCGCTCGAGCCGGCGCAGGCGGCGAAGCTTGTGGCGCTCGCTCATGGCTGCGCGGCGTCGAGCAGCGCGGCGAGCGCGGCGTGGCTGTCATCGAGCGAGACCGTTTCGCGCGCGTCCTGCGCGAGAAAGCCGATCAGCGCCGGATGCAGCGCGATGGCGCGGTCGAGTTCGGCATCGGCGCCGGCGCGCCAGGCGCCCATCAGCACCAGATCGCGGTTCGCCTCGTAGCTGGCGACCAGCGCGCGGAAGCGGCGCGCGAGGTGCAGATGCGCCGGGCTGACGATATCGGTCATCACCCGGCTCAGCGAGGCGGGAATGTCGATCGCCGGATATTGCCCGCGCTGCGCGAGTTCGCGCGACAGCACGACATGGCCATCGAGGATCGCGCGCGCGGTATCGACCACCGGATCGTCCGGTGAATCGCCATCGGCAAGCACGGTGTAGATGCCGGTGATCGCGCCGCCGCTCGCCGCCGAATTGCCCGCCCGTTCGACGAGCCGGGTGATCGCCGCCAGCGCCGAGGGCGGATAGCCGCGCGCCGCGCCCGGCTCGCCAAGCAGCAGCCCGATCTCGCGCGCGGCATGGGCGACGCGGGTGAGGCTGTCGATGATGAGCAGCACGCGCCGGCCCTCGGCCCGGAAATGCTCGGCAAGGCTGGTTGCCAGCATCGCGCCGCGCAGCTTGAGATTAGGGGCATGGTCGGCGGGGACGGCGATGACCGCGGTGCGGGCGCGGCGCTCGCCCGCCATGTGCCGCTCGACGAAATCGGAGACCTCGCGCGCGCGCTCGCCGATCAGGCCGACCACCACCACCTCGGCTTCGGCGCTGCGCGCGATCATGTCGATCAGCACCGACTTGCCCACCCCCGAGCCGGCGATGATGCCGATGCGCTGGCCGACCCCGAAGGTGGCGAGTGCATTGAGCGCGCGCACGCCGACATCGAAGGCCGCGCGCACCGGGCTGCGATCGAGCGCGCCGCCGCGCACTCCGCCCGCGGGCCAGCTTGTCCGGCAGCGCGGCGCGGCGAGCCCGTCGATCGCGTGGCCCTCGCCATCGACCGCGCGCCCCAGCAGCGCGTCGCCCACCGCCAGCATTCCCGGCCGCCCCTGCGGATGGACGCGCGCGCCGGGGCGCAGCAGCACCATATCGCCGAGCAGCATCATCAGCATGCGGCCGTTGCGAAAGCCGATCGCCTCGGCAAGCAGCGGCCGCGCCTCGCCGCCGCCGCGCGCGATGCGGCACAAGGCGCCCACCGGCAGCGCGAGCCCGCTCACCTCGATGAGCCCGCCATCGCAGCTTGCGACCACGCCATAGCGGCGCGGCGCGAGGTCGAGCGGCGCGGTAAGCCCGGCGAACGCGCTGTCGAACAGCTTCAGCATGCGCCAATCGCCTCGGCCAGCGCCTGGCGCCACTGGTCCGGCCCGTCCTCGGCACCGCCGTGGACGGTTTCGACGCGCAGCGCGCCGCGCTGAAGCGCGGGATCGGCGACGAAATGCCAGCCTTCGGGCAGCAGCTTGCCGACCAGCGTCAGATCCTCGGGGTTGAGCCGGATCACCCGCTCGTCGTCGGCGCGCTGGAACAGCGCCGCCGCGCGCTCGACGCGCCGCGCCAGCGCTTCGGGGTCGAGCGCCAGCGGGGCGAGCGTCGCCTCGCATAGCGCTGTGACCGCCGTCGCGAGTCGCTGGCGCAGCGTTTCGGTGAGCGCGGCATCGAGCCGCGAAAAGCCCAGCCGCAGCGTCTCGCGCCCGGCCTCGGCGCGCGCCGCTTGCGCCTCGGCCTCGGCACGCGCCGCCGCCATGCCTTCGGCAAAGCCGGCAGCGTGGGCCGCGACCATGGGATCGGGGGCGAGCGCCGATGCGGTCGGCGCGGCGGCGGCGGCCGAAAAGCGGGCATCGGCGCGAAAGCCGCCGGCGCGGCCGCGCAGCCGCGCGAGGTCAGACATATTCATCGTCACCGCCGCCCGCGCCGAACTGGATCGCGCCGTCGCCGGCGAGGCGCCGCGCGGTCGCGACCATCTGGCGCTGCGCCTCGGTCACCTCGGCGAGCCTGAGCCGCCCGCGCGCGGCGATCTCGTCGCGCACGCCATCGGCGGCGCGGCTCGACATCGCGCGGAAGAACACCTCGCGCTGTGCGGGCTCGGTGCCCTTGAGCGCATTGATGAGAACATCGCTCTCGACATCGCGCAAAAGGATGCCCATCGCCTGCGCATCGAGCACGTAGAGATGCTCGAATTTGAACATCTCCTCCTCGATACGGCGGGCAAGCTGGCGGTCGAGCCGCGCGAGTTCGGGGATCAGCCGCTTCTCGGCGGCCTTGCCGGCATTGTTGATGATATCGGCCGCCTGGCGCGGGCCGCCCATCGCCAGCATGGCGCTGCCATGCGCCGCGCCGATCCGGCGGGTGAGCAATTCGTCGAGCATGGCGAGCGCGTCGGCCGACACCGGCCCCATGGTGGCGATGCGATGGATCACCTGCGTCTGTTCGGGGGCGGGCAGGCTCGCCAGCACCTCGGCGGCGACTTCGGGGACGAGCTGGATCAGCAGCACCGCGATCGCCTGCGGATGCTCGGCGCGAACCAGCGGCACGATCGCCGGCGCGTTGAGCCAGCGCGCGAGCTCGATCGCCGAGGCCGGTCCCGCCTCGGGCTGGATGCGCTGCATCATCGCCTGCGCCTTGATGTCGCCCACCGCGCGCTGCATCAGCGCCTCGATGCGGCCGGCGTGGTTCCCCGTCGCCGGGCCGACGCTTTCGGCGCGGTGCAGGAAGCCGGCGATCGCCGCGACGATCGCCTCGGCCTCGATATCGCCGAGCGCGCACATCTTCTCGCCGAGCAGTTGCAGCTCGGGCGGTTCGAGCCGGGCCAGCAGCGCCACCGCCTGCTCATCGCCGATCAGCGTCAGCAGCACCGCGGCGGCTTCGGCATCGGCCATTGGCGCTGGCGTGGCGGTCATGCCGCGGCTCCCCCCTCGGGCGGCGCCAGCATCTGGCGGATGGCGAGCACCGCGTTTTCGGGCCGGGTCTCGACCAGCTGCTGCGCCATGGTGACATGGCGTCCGAGCGCTTCGCGATCGATGCCGCGCGGCTGATCGGCAAGCGCGAGCGGCAGGCGCGCCTCGGTGTCGCCGCCGGCGCCGGGGGCTTGCGCGTCGGTGCTGCTCGCGCGCCGCACTGCCTTCGCCAGCGGCCGGATGCCGAGCAGCAGCACCAGCAGCACCGCGACCAGCGCCGCGCCATAGCGCAGGCTCATCGCGAACCAGGTGGTTTCGTAGAACGGCGGCGGCGCCGGGCTTTCGCGGTCGAAGGCGCGCACCACCACCGCGATCTGGTCGCCGCGCGCCGGATCGGCGCCGACCGCGGCGCTGACCAGCTGGCGGATCTGATCGAGGTCGGCGGGCCGGTATTTCTTCATCGCCGCCGCTGAAAGCGCGACCGCGACCGAAAGCCGCCTGATCCTGCCCGGCGCCGCGGTCGAGACCGCGACCTCGCGGCCAAGCTCGTAGTTGCGGGTCGCCGCGCTTTCGCCGGTCGCCGGGGCGGGCGATGCCGAGGGCGGCGGCGAGGATGAGAACGAGGGCGCCGGGGTGCCGGTCGGCGCGCCGGGCGAGGGCGTCGCGGCGGGCGGCGGGGTGTTCGACAGGACGCCGGGAACCCCGACCGCTGCCGGAACGCCCCCGCCTTGCGACTGCTGGCTGGTTTCGCTGCGCAGCGCGCCCGCCTTGTCATAGCTTTCGCGCGCCGAGGTCAGCTGGTCCATGTCGAGATCGACCTCGACCTCGCTGGTGAAATTGCCGTCGCCGAGCATCGGGCCGAGGAGCTGGTTGAGCTGCGCGCGCAGCTTGTCCTCCAGCCGGCTCTGCAGCGCCAGCCGGTCGTCATCGCCATCGGCGGGGCGGTCGCTGAGCAGGTGGCCGTGCTGGTCGGCGACGCGCACCGCGGCGGGGTTCATCCCCGGCACCGATCCCGCGACGAGATTGACGATGGCGTTCACCTGGCCGGGGGTGAGCTGGCGGCCATCGGCGAGGCGCAGCATGACCGAGGCGCTGGGGGCAACCGCGTCGCGCACGAAGACCGATTGCTCGCCCTCGGCGATTTCGACGCGCGCCGCCTCGACCCCGTCGATCTCCTTGATCGTCAGCATCAGCTCATGCTCGCGCGCGGCGCGCAGCCTTTCGCCCTCGAGCGCGCGGCTCGCGCCGAGCGGCAGCTTGTCGAGCGCGTCGCCGCCGGTATCGGGGCTCGCCAGCGCGCCGTTCTGCGCGACCAGCATCCGCGCCTTGTAGAGATCGCCCTCGTCCACGCTCAGCGCGCCGCTGTCGGGATCGATGCGGTAATGGATCTGGCCCTTGTCGAGCGCGGCGGTCACCGCGGCGCGTTCGCCATCGTCGAGCTGGGCATAGAGCAGGCGCTGCGGCGCGGGCGCAAGCACGCTCCAGGCAAGCCCCGCGCCGCCGATCGCCGATACCGCGAGGAACCAGGGCAGCGCGCGCCGCACCGCGCCTTGCGTGAAAAAGCCATGCAGCCGGGCCAGCGCCGGACCGCCCGCGGGATCGGTCAGCGGCGCGAGCAGCGTCGGCGCGGCGAGGCGCACGGGCCGGGCGGGAACGAGGTCGCTCATCGATCAGACCCCCATCTTCATGATATCCTGGTAGGCGGACAGCAGCTTGTTGCGGACCTGAAGCGTCGCCTCGAAGCCGACGCCGGCTTCCTGCCGGGCGAGCATCACCTGCGCGACATCGGTGATCTCGCCCTTGTCATAGGCGGTGGCGAGCTGGTCGGCGCGCGACTGGCTGGCATTGACCCCGGTGATCGCGTCTTGCAGCGCGCCGGCAAAACCGGTGCCCCCGGGTTGCCGGCGCGGTGACGGACTGCGGCGCGCGGATCTGCTGAAGCAGCGCCGACTTGTCGATGATCTGCTGGCGCAGCGCGAAACCTGTGGTGCGTGGCTTAATAGACTATGGCCGCCTCGATTGCGATGCGGATTGCCTCCGAGGTGTGTTTGGCGCTCATCTTGGTGAGCATGTTGGCGCGGTGGATTTCGACCGTGCGCGGGCTGATCGCCAGCTTTTTACCGATCAGCCGGTTCGACATGCCGCTGGCGACGCCGACCAGCACCTCCCGCTCGCGCCGGGTGAGCCGTTCCACGCGGCTGCGCGCCAGCGCCTCGCGTAGCTTGGCGCTGCCGATGCTTTGCGCCTTGGCCGCAACGGCTTCGATGACGTCGGCAAGTTCGCTATCGGTAAATGGCCAGGCGACATAATCGATTGCTCCTTCGAGCACCGCTTCGACGACGTTGCGCGATTCGGGCCTTCCGGCAAAGCCGATCACCGGCAGCCATTGTCCTGACCGGGCTATTTCGCGCAAGAGGCGGACCACCGCGCCGGCCGCGTCATGGACGAGCAGCGCGGTTTGCGTCCGCTCACGCGGCCAATGCGCGATAAACTCCTCGCTGTTTTCGAAGGGTTCGACGTGGATTCGGCGCTTCGCCAGGTTGTGGGTGATCGCGGCGCGACGGCGGAAATCGCCATCGACAAGGAAAATCTCTTTGATTTTGCTCATGGAATGAAGCCGCCGTTCAGGTTATAAGTCGCATCCATTAGTGGCACCCTTCGCATAGTTTGACGACCGCCACCTGATGACCGCCGATGGCTGAAGATGCCTTGGTATTCAACCTTGGTTAGCTGGATATGTAGGCTCTAATTTTAAGTCCCCGGAAAAGTGCCTAATTTGCGATTTTTCCGAACCGTCGGCTCAAGCCTGCCAGGCGCCCTGCCGGCTCGCCGCCCTTAACTTTGCCGGCGCCGCGCCGGTCTAGGGGGCAGCAGCCACGGTGGCTGCGCCAGGCTGCGGATCCCCGGTGGGATCACGACAGGGAGACGACCATGACTGTCATCAACACCAACATCAACGCGATCGACGCGACCAACGCCTCGAACTCGGCGGCAAAGCTGCTTTCAACCGCGATGCAGCAGCTTTCGACCGGCACGCGCATCAACAGCGCCGCCGACGATGCGGCCGGGCTCGCGATCTCGAACTCGATGACCTCGCAGATCAACGGCATGCAGCAAGGCATCCGCAATGCCAATGACGGCATCTCGCTTGCCCAGACGGGCGAGGGCGCGCTGACCGAAGTGACCAACATGCTCCAGACGATCCGCAACCTTGCGGTGCAATCGTCCTCGGGCACCTATTCGGCCACCGACCGCACCAACATGCAGTCCGAGGTCACCTCGCTGTCCACCGAGATCAACAACATCATCACCGGCACCCAGTTCAACGGCAACAACGTCTTTTCGACCAGCGGCACCGATGCGACCTTCAACATCCAGGCCGGTGCCAACACCAGCGATGCGGTGACGCTGACCAGCACCTCGATGTCGGACCTCGCCAGCGCCAACCTCGTCGGCGCGAGCGCCAATCTGCTGGTCGATACGACCGCCCATGCCGCAACCACGATCACCAATGTCGAAAGCGCCCTGTCGCAGGTCAACGCCACCAACGCCGGGCTTGGTGCGGGCGAAAATGAATTGAGCTCGGCGGTCAACAACCTGACCAGCGGCTCGACCAACCTCACCGCCGCGCGCTCGCGCATCAAGGATACCGATTATTCGCTGGCTTCGACCCAGCTGTCGAAGGCGCAGATCCTCAGCCAGGCTTCGACCGCGATGATCGCGCAGGCGAACCAGAGCGCGCAGAATGTGCTGACGCTGCTCAAATAAGTCCTTTCGATCAAGCCCTTCCTGCCGGCCCGGTGGCGCCCCCTGCCATCGGGCCGGCCTTTGCTCAGCCGACCTGCGCGTTTTCCCCCGAGGTATCGCAAGCCAGCGCCGCCGCGCCCGGCGAGGTTTCGGCATGGGTGCGTTCGAGCCGGCGATAGGTGAAGCGCCATTGCCCGTCGCCCTCGCGCACATAGCGCTCGTGATAGAAGCCGAAGCCGCGCAGCCACTGCTTCTCGCCGCCGCGCTTCCAGAACAGATTGTCCTCCATCGCCCAGACGCCGGTCGCATGGTCGCGGTCCTGGAATGTGATCACCGGCGTGTGGCAGTGGTGGACGGTGGTGACACCGGCAAGCTGCACCGCGAGCCGGTCCGCCGCCGCGCGCCCGCCCTTGATCGGGTCGGGGCCGATCGACATCGCGACATAATCATCGCTGTGGAGCGCGGCGTAGAGATCCCAGTCCTTCTGATCGACCGCATGGTCGCGCCGGGCCTTGAGATCGCAGATCGCCTGGATTTCGATCAGCCGTTCAAGACCGGTCATGGCATCACTGGCCATCGTTTCACTCCTGCATGAGCCGGGCCGTCGGCGCGACGCCGGGGCTTGTATATTGACGGATGTCGAAGCGCCCCTCGACCAGCGCGCGCGCGGCCGGAATCGAGGCGATCACCCAGGGCGCTGCCATATGCGCGGCGTGTGCCGCCGCATCGCGATAGACCTCGATCACCACATAGCGATCGGGCTCGTCGGCGCTTTTCGCGAAGCTGTACCAGGCAACGCCCGGCTCTGTGGCCAGCGATCGGTCGCGCACCTCTGTCAGCAGCGTCTCGAAGGCCTGCGCCTTGTCCGGCCGCACCGTCAGCCGTGCGATGAAGGTGATCATTTCGCCGCCGCGGGCTGCCCCAGCACGTGATGGGCATTGGGCAGCCGCTGGCTGGCCGAGGCGATGATCCGCTCGATCCCCGCGCGCACCGAAACCTTGCTGGGGCCGAGCAGCCGTTCCATCCGGGTGGTATCCGCCCAGATCGGCCAGCTCCGGCCGTTCTCGACGAAGATCGGCTCGCGGCCCACGATCTCGCCGGCGATGCGGCAGTAATCCTGGGTGGTGATCGCCTCCGAACCGCCGACATTGACGATCTCGCAGCCGACTTTGGCGATGGTCGCGCAGCCGATCGTCTTTTCGACATAGTCGCTCTCATAAAGCGGCGTGTGCCAGTTCTTCACCCCCGGATAGACGCTTACCGGTTCGCCGCGCAGCACCTGGTCGACCCGCTGCGTCACCCCGCCGCCGCGCGGGCCATAGAAGGAGAAGATGCGGATCAGCGTGACCGGCAGGCCGTAATCGACGCTGAGATGCTTGAGCAGATATTCCGAGGCGATCTTCGAGGCGGCGTAATTCTCGCCCGCGCTGTGCAGCCCATAGGCATCGTCCTCGCGCAAGGGTCGCTCGCCCTGATATTCGTAAAGCGAGCCGGTGCTGCCATGGACGAAGGCCTGCGCATCGCGATAGCGCCGCGCGAGGCGCCCGGTGGCGGCGACATTGACCTCATAGGCGCGGTTGCCGTGGTTGGGCGGCAGCACCGCGTAATTGATGACCACATCGACCGCCTCGGGCAGCGGCGAGAGATCCTCCTCCGCCATGTCGAAGGCGATGGTTTTCGCGCCCGCCTCCTCGAGCGCGCGCTTCTGCGCGGGATCGGAAAAGCGGGCGAGCGCGAAGACCTCGTTGTCCTTCGCGAGTTCGACCGCGACCGGATGGGCAACGAGGCCGCTGGCGCCGGTGACGAGGATGCGTTTGCCGGACAGGATAGCCATGGAGATCTCCGCAAAAAGGACAGGAACGCGCGCGCGTGAGGCTATGCCCCTTGCATTTCCACATAAAGCTTTTCGAGCCCGCGAATGATATAGCTTGGCTCATAGTCGAGGCGGCGCGCGCCCGGCGGCCCGTGATGCGCCTCCGACAGCGCAAAGTTTGCGGTGCGCGCGAGCAGCCGTTCGAGCATCACCCGCACCTCGGCGCGGGCGAGCGGTGCGCCGATGCAGGTATGCGCGCCGCGGCCGAAGGCGAGATGCTCGCGGATTCGCGGGCGGTGGAGGACGAAGGCGTTGGGATCGTCCCAGCGCGCCGGGTCGCGGTTGGCGCCGGCGAGCGAGGCGACGAGCTTGGTGCCGGCGGGAAGCGCCACGCCGCCGAGTTCGGTGTCTTTCGCGACGAGGCGGTGCGTGACCTTGCTCGACCCTTCGAGCCGCAGCATTTCCTCGATGAAATCGCCGATGTCCGCCGGGCAGGCGCGCAGATGGTCCTGCATGTCGCGGTTTTCGGCGAGGTAGCGGATCGCATTGCCGAGCAGCTTGGCGCTCGTGTCCTGGCCGGCGGCAAAGACGAAGACGGCAAGGATGATGAGTTCCTCGATCGACAGCAGGCTGCCGTCGGGGTGCGTCGCGGTGGCAAGGTCGGTCAACACATCGCCGCGCGGGCTGGCGCGGCGCTCGGTGATGTAGCCCGCGAAGAAGCCGCCCATGGCGCGCGCCAGCGGTGCGAGCGAGGCGCCGGCATCGGCATTGTCGAGGCTGCCCGGCGGCGGGCCGGTCAGCACCGAGGCGAACAGCGCCTCGCGGTCCTCCTCGGGCACGCCGAGCAGGTCGGCAATGACCAGCGTCACATAGGGGGTCGCGATCTCGCCGATCGTCTCGCTGGTGCCGCGCGCGATCGCCTCGGTGGCCATGCGGTCGGCAAGGCGGTGCATGTATTCCTCGTTCGCCTTGAGCCGCGAGGGGGTGAACAGCCGGTTGAGCACCATGCGCGAGGCCGAATGGCGCGCGCCGTCATAAGACAGCAGGCTCTCCGAGCCGACGAAGCGGTGATGATTTTCGGCGATCTGGGCGGTGATGTCGGCGCCTGCGGGGGTGAAGGGCAAAGGCGCGGTGGGACCGGCGGCCGAGATCACCGCCGAGAAGGTCGCGCCATCGACCAGCACCGCCGCCGCTTCGGCAAAGCCGGTCACCATGACCACGTCGCGGCGCGAATCCATGCGCCCGACGGGGCCGCGCGCGCGCATCTGGTCGAGCCAGCCATAGGGATCGCGCAGCAATTCGTGATCGGTGAAGAAATCGCGTTCGATCGCGGTCTGGTCGCCCATGATGATCTCCTGGC
>JAGWPW010000090.1 GCA_028870315.1 Sphingomonadales bacterium
CGGGCGCTTGCGGCGGGCGCTTCGGGCTGGGCCGCCACGGGCGGCGGCGCGGGCGAGGTGCCGGCGATATCGCGGCGCTCGATGATGCCGAGCAGCTTTGCCGGGGTCAGCGGCAGGTCCACCGGCACCTCGCCGAATGGGGCGAGCGCGTCGGCGATGGCGTTGACCAGCGTCGGCGGGCCGATGATCGCGCCGCCTTCGCCGACCCCGCGCATGCCGCCGACCGAGCGCGACGGCGTGTTGGCGTGGACATATTCGAACACCGGCACGTCGCTGATCGCGGGTAGCAGGTAATCCTTGTAAGTCACGCTCGTCGGGTTGCCGGCGGCATCGTAATGGAAATCCTCAAGCAGCACGGTGCCGATCGCCTGCGCGAGCCCGCCGGCGATCTGCCCCTCGACCACCGCGGGGTTGATGACGGTTCCGCAATCCTCGCTCGAAATCCAGCGCAGGATCTTGACGAAGCCGGTGTCGGCATCGACCTCGACCACGCAGGCATGCGCCGCGCTGGTGAAGGTCATCGGCGGTGGCTGATAGCGGAACTGCGCTTCGAGCCCGGGTTCGAAGCCTTCGGGCAAGCGGTGCGGCTCGGCATAGGCGATGGCGGCGATCTCGCCGAGTTCGCGCGACATCTCGGGCGCGCCCTCGACATGGACCATGCCGCCTTCGAGACGGATCGTCTCGGGGCTGGCGTTGAGCAGATGTGCGGCAAGACGCCTGACCTTGTCGGCAAGCAGGTCGGAGGCGCTGATCGCGGCACCGCCGGCGATCACCCCCTGGCGGCTGCCCGCCGCGCCCGGGCTGAAGCCCCCGCGCGAGCTGTCGCCCTCGAACACCGTGACATCCTCATAGGCAACGCCCAGCCGCTCGGCGATGAGCTGCGCCATCGTCGTCGCGGTGCCGTGGCCCTGCGAATGGGTGCTCATCATCGCGGTGACCTTGCCGGTCGGATCGATGCGGATCTGCGCGAGCTCGCCGGTCATCGGCGCCATCGAGCCCGCCGAGCCGGTCGGCTCGATATAGGTGGCGATGCCGAGGCCGAGATGCCGGCCGTGCTTGCGCGCCGCCTCCTGCTCGGCGCGGAAGGCGGCGACATCGAAGGCGGCGAGCAGCTTGTCGAGGCATTCGGCGGGGGTGATATCCTCGAGCGGAAGGCCCATCACCGAGGTCGTCGGCTGGTCGGCGAGGCGGATGAGATTGCGGCGGCGCAGATCGATCGGATCGATCTTCATCCGCCGCGCGGCGATATCGAGCGCGGTCTCGCGCGCCAGCGATTCCATCGCCCAGGGGCCGCGATAGGCGGCAAGCCCGACCGTGTTCGAATACCAGCCGCGTGCCAGAAATCCGAAGGCCGGCATCCGATAGGCCGACCACAGGAACATCTGCACCGCGACATTGCAATCAGCCCCCTGCGGAAAGGCGCCGTTGTTCGAGCTGTAGTCGGCGTGGCTGGCAAGCAGGCGACCCTCGCTGTCGAAGCCGATTTGCAGCGTCATTTCCGCCTCGCGCGCCTGGTTGGCGGCGGTGAGGTTCTCGTAGCGGTCCTCGATCCATTTGAGCGGGCGGCCGAACAGCAGCGCCGCGACGATGACCGCGCATTCCTCCTTCCACGGGTGGTTCTTGAGCCCGAACGAGCCGCCGACATCCTTGGCGATGACGCGGATCGCGGTGTGCGGCAGGCCCAGCGCCATGCCCACCCAGCGCGCGATCATATGCGGGCTCTGGCAGGTGATGTAGAGCGTCAACTCCTCCGGCCCGTCGCGGCTCGCGACCACGCCGCGGGTCTCCATCGGCGATTGCGAGATGCGCTGATGGGTGACGCGATGGGTGATGCGATGTGCCGCCCCGGCAAGCGCGGCGGCAAGATCCTCGTCCACCTCGGCATCGCCCATCTCGGCCGAGATATTGCTCGTGGTGCCCGGGTGCACCGGCGCGCCGCTGCGGGCATCGGCGAGCGTGACCACCGCCGGCTCTTCCTCGTAGCTCACCTCGATGAGTGCGGCGGCATCCTCGGCGATCGCGCGGCTGTCGGCGATGACCAGCGCCACCGGCTCGCCCGCATAGGCGACGCGCCCGTCGGCGAGCGGGGTGACCGGCACTTCGACCGGCACCAGGAAGAAGCTGAGCATCTCGATCCGGCGCGCGTCGAGATCGGCCTGGGTGAAGATGGCGTGGACGCCGGCGATGTCGCGCGCGGCGCCGGTGTCGATCGCGGTGATCCGCCCACGCGCGATCGGGCTGCGCGCGAAGGCGACATGGAGCATGCCCGGCAGCGTGATATCATCGACGAACTGGCCGCGCCCGGTAAGCAGGCGCGGGTCCTCCTTGCGCAGCACGCGCTGGCCGATGTAGCGCGCCGCGCCGGTGCCGCGGGCATGCGGCGCGGGGGAGGGGGCGGCCCCGCTCATGCCGCGCCCGCGTCGCTGGCGAGCCGGCGCGCGGCGCGCCTGATCCCCTGGTAGCCGGTGCAGCGGCAGACATGCCCCGACAGCGCGGCGAGCAGTTCGGCCTCGGGCGCGCCGCCGTCGCGCGCGGTGAGCGCGGCGAGCGTCATCACCACGCCGGGGGTGCAGAAGCCGCATTGCAGCGCATGTTCCTCGCGCATCGCCTGCTGCACCGGGTGCAGCGTGCCATCGGCTGCGGCAAGGCCTTCGGCGGTGGTCACCTCGGCGCGGTCGGCCTGCACCGCCAGCATCAGGCAGCCGCGCACCGCGCGCCCATCGACGATCACCGTGCAGGCACCGCAGACGCCATGCTCGCAGCCGACATGGACGCCGGTATAGCCGCCGTCCTCGCGAAGGAAATCGGCGAGCGATTTGCGCGCATCGACGCTGGCGGCAAGCCGGCGCGAATTGACGGTCAGCTCGATCGTATGGACACTCATGCGGCCTCCTTGCGCCCCGACGCGGCGGCGAGAGTTTTGGCGAAAATGCGCCGCCCGACGGTGCGGCGATATTCGGCGCTGGCATGCTGGTCGTCGAAGGGCGCGGTATCGGCGATCGCCGACGTCGCCACCGCCTCGGGATCGATGGCATCGAGGCGCTGGCCGAGCAGTGCTGCTTCCGCCCGCCGCGCGCGGATCGGGGTCGGCCCCATGCCGAACCAGGCGATTCCCGCGCGGCGCACCACCCCGCCGTCGAGCGCGAGCGCGCCGACCAGCCCGACCAGCGCGAAATCGCCCGGCCTTTGCGCGACCTCGCGGAACAGCGTCACATGCCCCTCGGGCCAGGCGGGATAGTGGATGGCGGTGACCAGTTCCTGCGGCGTCGCCTCGGTCATATAGGGGCCGAGATAGAAATCCTCGGCCGGGATGCGGCGCGGGCCGCGCATCGCGTTGAGCTCGATCTCGGCGCCGAGCGCGACCGCGGTCGCGGGCATTTCCGCCGCCGGCTCGCCGAGCGCGATCGATCCGCCAAGCGTGCCGCGATTGCGCGTCTGGTGATGGCCGACATGGCCAAGCGCCTCGACCAGCACCGGCAGCCGGCGCGCGAGCAGCGGGTCGGCCAGCGCCTCGGCCTGCCGCGTCGCCGCGCCGATGCGGATGCGCCCGGCATCCTCGCTGATCCCGCGCAGCTCGGCGATGCGGTTGATATCGACGAGAATGAAGGGCTGGCTCATCCTGAGGTTGAGGAGTGGCATCAGCGTCTGGCCGCCGGCGAGCACCGCGGCGCCGCCGCCCGCTTCCTCAAGGATGCGGCACGCCTCGGCGATGCTGGCGGGCGCGGCGTAATCGAAGGGTGCGGGCTTCATTCGCGCAAGGCTCCGACCAGCCGGCGCAGCAGCGCGGCATCGAGCGTGAGCACCGGCGCGGCAATGCGACGGCCGTGTTCGACGCCGGCGAAACCGGCGAGGAGGACAAGCAGGCCGACCGCGATCGGCCCCATGTCGCCCAGCGTGCCGGCGTGCATCTCGCCGATGAGGATCCCGACAAGCAGCGCTGCGACCAGTGCGGCAAGCCCGCCGCCGGGCGCCGTGCGCGCCGGCGC
>JAGWPW010000091.1 GCA_028870315.1 Sphingomonadales bacterium
AAGATCTACCAGCGCGCCTTCGGCGGCATGACCACGCACTACGGCAAGGGTATCGCCCAGCGCACGGCCGCCGCCGCCGACCGCACCGGCCATGCGATCATCCACACGCTCTATCAGCAATGCCTGAAGCACAATGCCGAGTTCTTCGTCGAGTATTTCGCGCTCGACCTCGTCATGGACGAGGAGGGCGCCTGCCGCGGCGTGGTGGCTTGGAATCTCGAGGACGGCTCGCTCCATCGCTTCCGCGGCCATGTCGTGGTGCTGGCGACGGGCGGCTGCGGCCGCGCCTATTTCTCGACGACGCAAGCGCACACCTGCACCGGCGACGGCAACGCCATGGCGCTGCGTGCGGGCTTGGCGCTCCAGGACATGGAGTTCATCCAGTTCCATCCGACCGGCATCTACACCGCGGGCTGCCTCATCACCGAGGGCGCGCGCGGCGAGGGCGGATATCTCACCAATTCGCAAGGCGAGCGCTTCATGGAGCGCTATGCCCCTTCGGCCAAGGATCTCGCCAGCCGCGATGTCGTTTCGCGCTCGATGGCGATGGAAATCCGCGAAGGGCGCGGCGTCGGCCCGAACAAGGACCACATCTACCTCCACCTCGATCACATCGATCCCAGGGTGCTCGCCGAGCGCCTGCCCGGCATCACCGAAAGCGGCAAGATCTTCGCCGGCGTCGATCTCACCCGCCAGCCGCTGCCGGTGGTGCCCACCGTCCATTACAACATGGGCGGCATTCCGACCAATTATCACGGCGAGGTGATGACCATCGGCGCCGACGGCAATCCCGAAACCGTCGTTGCCGGCCTTTTCGCGGTGGGCGAGGCGGCCTGCGTCTCGGTCCATGGCGCCAACCGCCTTGGTTCCAATTCGCTGATCGACCTCGTCGTCTTCGGCCGCGCCACCGGCCACCGCCTTGCCGAACTCGTCAAGCCGGGCGGCAAGCAGGAGGAGCTGAGGAAGGATTCGGCCGATTTCGCGCTGACCCGGCTCGACCATTTCCGCAACGCCAGGGGCGGCTCGCCCACCGCCGAGGTCCGGCTCGACATGCAGCGCTGCATGTCGGCGCATGCCGCCGTCTTCCGCACCGACGAACTGATGGCCGAGGGCAAGGACAAGCTGGCGCAGACCTATGCGCGGATGAAGGATATCGGCGTTTCCGACCGTTCGCTGATCTGGAACTCGGATCTCGTCGAGACGCTCGAACTCGACAATCTCATCGCCCAGGCAACCGTCACCCTCCACGGCGCGCATGCCCGCAAGGAAAGCCGCGGCGCCCATGCGCATGAGGACTTCCCCAACCGCGACGATGCCAACTGGATGAAGCACACCGCCGCCTGGTTCGACGGCTGGGGCGGCGAGGGTGGTGCGGTCCGGCTCGCCTCGCGCCCGGTGCATGAATTCACGCTCACCGACGATGTCGAATACATCAAGCCCAAGAAGCGGGTTTATTGAGAGGCGAAGCGGCGGGGGCAGGAGGCCCTCGCGCTGTCGTGCTTGTCACGCTGCATGACGCATGGCCGCTGCCCCGCGGGGGAGCGGCGCTTGGCGCGCCTTCGCGTTGCCTGCCAATTGACCTCGCCCAACCCCGCGCCTAATATGAGATCAACCGTCTCATAAAGCAGCGAGCCCCGGACGATGATCGATTACGCCACCGCCGATTTCTACAGCGACCGCGATCTTGTCGAGGATCCGCATTCCTACTTCGATTTCCTGCGCAGTCAGGGGCCGGTGACAAGGCTGCCGCAGCGCAATGTCGTCGCGGTGACGGGCTATGACGAGACGGTGCAGGTGATGCTCGATACCGAGCATTTCTCCAGCATCAACGCGGTGACCGGGCCGATCCCCGGCCTGCCCTTCGAGGTGAAGGGCGACGATATCACCGAAGAGCTCGAAGCGGCGCGCGCGAAGATCGCCTTCGCCGACCAGGTCGTCACCGAAAGCGGCGCGCGGCATCTGAACCTGCGTTCGATCCTTTCGACGCTGTTCACGCCGACCCGGCTGAAGGCGCTCGAACCAAGCCTCAAGGCGACCGCGGACAGTCTTATCGAGGAATGGGCGGGTGATGGCCATGTCGAGCTTGTCGGGCAATATGCCGGGCCTTATGCGACGCTGGTCATCGCCGATCTGCTCGGCGTGCCCGAGGACGGGCGGCGCAAGTTCCGCGACATGCTGTCAGGCGCGGTGCCGGCCGAAATGGGCGCGAGCCCCGAAGAGATGATGAAGAACCCGCTGGTCGGGGTGGGCAAGATCCTGTTCGGCTACATCGCCCGGCGCCGCGCGCGCAACCATCCGGTGGCGCGCTTCGTTCAGAAGCTCGTCGGCATCACGCCGCGCCAGGACATCCTCACCGAACTGGCGCTGGCGCGCTATCCCGATGGCTCGATCCCGAGCCTTGTCGATCTCACCGGCCTTGCCGCCTTCCTGTTCGGCGCCGGGCAGGACACCACCAACCGCCTGCTGGCGAACAGTTTCCGGGTCATCGCCACACGGCCTGATATCCAGGACGAACTTCGCGGCAATCCCGCGCGGATCGGCGATTTCCTCGAGGAAATCCTGCGCTACGACGGCTCGGTGAAGAGCGGCGGGCGGATGTGCTGCAAGACGACGACGCTCGGCGGCGTCGAGATCAAGGCCGGCACGACCATCCTCCTGTCGCATATGGCCGCGAACCGCGATCCGCGGCGCTTCGACAATCCCGGCAGCTTCGACATGGACCGCCCGCGCGCCAAGGAGCATCTCGCCTTCGGCCGCGGCGCGCATACCTGCATCGGTGCGCCGCTGGCGCGCAAGGAGGTCAGCGTCAGCATCGAGCGGCTGCTTGCGCGGATGGCCAACATCCGCCTGTCGGAGGCGCATCACGGCCCCGAAGGCGCACGCCATTTCGATTATGAGCCGACCTATATCCTGCGGGCGATGAAGCGCCTGCATCTGGAATTCGATCCGATCGGCTGACCCTTCACCACCATCGGAAGCCGTGGTTCCCCGCGGATTGGCGCATGGGGTCAAAACTGCGCTGGCGATAGAGTGTGTCTAATGTGTCTCACTGCTATTGCTTTCGCGCATCCCGCCCTTGCCAGCGCCGGCGATTTCGATGAACTAGTGTTCAGCAGATCGGACGGTGGCGGTTTACGCCGCGTTTGGGAGAGAAGGCATCAGGCTCGCGGCGCGGTCGGCGGCCGGTGTCATCCCATTCCGATGGAACGAGTTTGCGGCACGGTGACGTGCGATCCGGATGTGAATGTAAGGAGTTTGTGATGAGGACTTGGAAAGCGCATCTGATTTTGGGTACTATTCTTGCGGGTGCCATGCCGGCCGCCGTTTTTGCCCAGGCCGCGCCTTCATCCGCGCCTGCTGCCAGTTCGGGCGACGATGCCGGAACGATCATCGTCACCGCCCGCCGTATCGAGGAACGGCTCCAGGACGTGCCGATCTCGATCACAGTGTTCAACCCGCAGCAGATCGCGAACAAGAACATCCGCGACGCGACCGATCTTGCCACCTACACCCCGTCGCTGTCCGCCAACAACAATTTCGGGCAGGACAACACCACCTTCGCCATTCGGGGCTTTGTGCAGGATATCGGCACGGCGCCGTCTGTGGGGACCTATTTCGGCGATGTCGTGGTGCCGCGCGGCGGTTCGAACGGCCAGCCGGTGGGCGACACAGCCAACGCCGGGGACTTTTTCGATATCCAGAACGTGCAGGTGCTGAAAGGTCCGCAAGGCACGCTGTTCGGCACGAACACCACCGGCGGCGCGGTGCTGTTCGTTCCGCAGCGACCGACCGACAAGCTCGAAGGCTATGTCCAGGCCGGGCTCGGGAATTACAACCAGTGGCGTGTCCAGGCGGTGATCAACGTGCCGCTTTCGGACAGCTTCCGCATCCGGCTCGGCGTCGATCGCCAGAAGCAGGATGGCTATCTGCACAATATCAGCGGGATCGGCCCCAGCAACTTCAACAATGTCGATTACACCGCGGTCCGCCTCAGCATGGTCGGCGACCTGACCCCAAACCTCGAAAATTACCTCATCGCCTCCTACTACCGTTCGACCGACAACGGCGGGCTTGAGAAGGTGAGCGCGGCCAACGCCACTCAGGGCTCGCTTGGCGCGCCCGGTCTCGGCTTCGGGGCGCTGGCCGCGAACCAGATCGCGCAGCAGGCGGGCAGCTTCTACAACGTCGAAAATGCCAACCCCTTCGCCGGTCTGCGCACGACCCAGTGGCAGGTGATCGATACCGTCTCGTGGAAGGCGACCGACAATGTCACCATCAAGAACATCGCCAGCTACGCCCAGCTGAAGCAGGCGGGCGACAACCCCATCTTTGGGGTGAACTGGCCGGTCAATGTCGGGGGAACGACCTACAATACCAATTTTCAGGAGGCGGTTTCGCCGCCGAACCTCAATATCGCGGATGAAAGCACATTCACCGACGAACTGCGCTTTCAGGGCAACACCTCGGACGACCGCCTGACCTATCAGGGCGGCGCCTATCTCGAAGTGGTTCGCCCGCTCGCGACGGTCGGCAGCCAGTCGCCGGGTTTCCTGAGCTGCGCCGACGGCAATGGCAATGCCTTCAACTGCACCGATTCGCTGGCCGGGGCGATCGGCTCGGCCTTCGGCATCCCCGCCGCGTTCAATCCGATCCATGTCGGCGATATCAACTATACTGTGGGCACCACGGCCTATCGTGACGTCGGGCTTTACAGCCAGGCGACCTACAAGCTGACCGAAAAGTTGAAGGCAACTGCCGGATTCCGTTACACTTGGGATGACGAGAGCGTAAATACGGTGCAGGAAGTCTATCAATTCAACGCGGCGCCAAATTACGGTGTAAGCGGCGCGCATTGCTTTAATAATACGCTTGGTCAAGTATTTCCCAATTGCACCACAAGCTACTTCACGAAGTCAAGCGCGCCGACCTGGCATGCCGACCTCGACTATAACCTGACCCGTGATGTCATGTTCTATGGGTCCTATTCGCGTGGCTATCGTGCCGGCGTGATCGTGCCGGTTATCCCTATCGGGGGCACCGCGGCTGCGCCCAATACCCAGCTGAACTATGTGCGCCCGGAAAAGGTCGATACCTATGAAGTCGGCATGAAGTCGAGCTTCGAGGGTGCGGTGCGCGGGACCTTCGATATCACCGGATTCTACAACAACTTCACCAACCAGCAGATCCAGCTCGGCTTCCTGCCGATCAATCCGGCGCTTTATCCGGAAACGGCGGCGCCGGTGAATGCCGGCAAGTCGAAGATCTACGGTATCGAGGTCGAGGGTACATTGAACCCGGTCACCGGGCTCGAACTTTCGTTCGGTTACACCTATCTGCGCACCCGCATCGATCAGGTTCTCGCCTCGCCGCCGAGCGCTGCCTACATCACGCAGGCCTCGTTCAATGTCGGCGATCCGCTGACGCTGTCGCCGCGCAACAAGCTGACCGTAGGTGCCGATTACACGCTGCCGACGCCGCGGGAGTGGGGCAAGCTGTCGGTCGGCGCTTCGGTGACCTACCGCAGCAGCGAGCTGGCCAATTATATCGACCGCTCGAACCCCGATCCGTCGATCGCGGCGGCGGGCACGCTGCCTGCGCTGACGCTGGTCGATGCCAACCTCAACTGGGTTGGCGTCTATGGCAAGCCGCTCGACATCGGCCTCTTCGTGACCAACCTCACCAACCGCCAGTATTACAACTTCTCGGCGGGGCTGGGGTCCACGCAGCTCGGCTTCGACGTCTCAAGCGTCGGCGCGCCGCGCATGTTCGGCGCCACCGTCAAATACCACTTCGGCAGCTAGGGCATCGCGTCGAAAAGCGGGCACCGGTTTTCGGCAAACAGCGATGCGAAAACGAAGACCTGGAGCATCGTGCGTGATTCCGGAATCAAGCACGATGTTCTGGCCCTTTCCGAAGGCGTGAAGGCGGCGGTCCTGCGATGCGCGGGGCCGTCGCTTTTTCGTGGCCGGCGGCCGTGGCGAAGTGGCCAGCGGCCATGGCGAAGCGGCTGATTGCTGCCGCGCCGCGCCCGGGTTAGACCGTGGCGATGGATGCGAAGAACAGCGCCGCGCCGCCGATGGCGCCGGCCGGGGTGGTGGCGCCCGAGGATTGCGATAGCGGCGTTTCGCCCTCGGTCTGGCGCTATGCGCATGCCGACCGCGCGCATGTCATCGTCGATGCGGCCGCCTATTTCGAGCAGTTGCAGGCAGCGATGCTGCGGGCGCATGAGCGGATCATGCTCATCGGCTGGGATTTCGACACGCGCATCCGCCTCGCCTATGGGCGGCGCTGGTGGAACCTGCCACGCCGCCGGCATTTTCCGGCGCGGCTCGGCGGGTTCATGGTGTGGCTGGTGCGGCGGCATCGTCCGCTCGAAGTGCTGGTGCTGCGCTGGAACTTCGCGACGCTGAGCTTCCTTCTGCGCGGCACGATGGTGCTCGATCTGCTGCGCTGGAAGCTATCCCGGGCGATCCGCTTCCGGCTCGACGGCGCGCATCCCTTCGGTTGCAGCCATCACCAGAAGATCGTGGTGATCGACGATCAGTTCGCCGCCTGCGGCGGCATCGACATGACCGGCGACCGCTGGGACACGCCGGCGCATCTCGATGACGATCCGCGCCGCCGCCGGCCCAACGGCAAGCCCTTCGGGCCGTGGCACGACATGGCGATGCTGGTCGAAGGCCCGGCGGCGGCGGCGCTCGCCGAGCTTGCCCGCGATCGCTGGCGCCATGCCGGCGGCGGCGTGTTGCCGCCGTGCCGGCCGCGCCCCGGCAAGGCATGGCCCGAAGGGTTGCGGGCCGAGTTCGAGAATGTCGAGATCGGCATCGCCCGCACCCGCGCGGGCTGGCGCGATGCCGGCCCGGTCCGTGAGATCGAGGCGCTGTTCGTCGAGCAGATCGCCGCGGCGCGGCGCTTCATCTATGCCGAAAGCCAGTATTTCGCCTCAAGGCGCATCGCCGAAGCCTTTGCCCGGCGGCTTACCGAACCCGATCCGCCCGAGATCGTGCTGGTCACCGCGCTCGCCTCGACAAGCTGGCTCCAGCAGCAGGCGATGGACACCGCGCGGGTCGAACTGTTGCGCGCACTTGGGCTTCACGATCACGCCGGCAGGCTCTCGGTCTGGGTTCCGCACACCGCGGCGGGCACGCCGATCTATGTCCACGCCAAGCTGCTGATCGTCGATGACGTCATCCTGCGTATCGGCTCGGCCAATTTCAACAACCGTTCGATGGGGCTCGACAGCGAGTGCGACCTGTTCATCGACGCGCGCCGTGCCGGCAATGCCCATGCCGCGCCGGTGATCGCCCGGCTGCGCCAGCGCCTGCTCGCCGAGCATTGCGGGATCGACGAGGCGCTGCTGGGCGAACGCCTCGAACGCGCGGGCAGCATGGCAGCGCTCATCGCGGGCGCAAGCGGCGCCGGCAAGCGGCTTCGGCCTTTTGTCTTGCAAGCCCTGACGAATACGAAGAAGGCCATCGCCGACAGCGCCCTGCTCGACGCCGAGAGCCCCGAGGAAATCTTCGAGCCGATCGCGAAGCGACGCGGTCTTTTCAGGCGCGGCGGTTTGCTGCGTCGTCCCGGTTGAGGAGCGATCGAATATGGTCACCGATCACGAGAATGGTGCCGTTATCGGGGTGGGCGAGGGGAAAGCGCCGGTGCCCGACGAGGTGCAGGAGGCGATCCGCACGCTGATCCGTTGGGCGGGCGACAATCCCGACCGCGAGGGGCTGGTCGACACGCCCGCGCGGGTCGCGCGCGCGTGGAAGGAATATTGCCAGGGCTATGACGAAGACCCGGCGGTCCATCTCAGCCGCCGCTTTGCCGAGGTCGGCGGCTATGACGAGGTGGTGCTGCTGAAGGACATCCCGTTCCAGTCGCATTGCGAACACCACATGGCGCCGATCCAGGGCAAGGCGGCGATCGCCTATCTGCCGCGCGATACCGTCGTCGGCATTTCCAAGCTGGCCCGCGTGCTCCACGGCTTTGCGCGGCGGTTGCAGATCCAGGAACGGCTGACCGCCGAGGTGGCGCAGTGCATCTGGGAAAATCTCCAGCCGCAGGGCGTCGCGGTGGTGATCGAGGCGAACCACGCCTGCATGAGCGCGCGCGGCGTGCGCACCCCTGGGGTGGGCATGGTGACCAGCCGGCTGCTGGGCTGCTTCCTCGAAAGCGCGACCAGCCGCAAGGAAGTGCTGGGCCTGATGGGGTATTAGCGCTCGAATGCGCCGCGCGCGGTTTCGACCCGCGCCTCGACGATCCGTTTCGGGACTGCGGGCGATCAGCCCGATTGCCGCGACCGACGGTCTGTGCCACTCCGCTCGCGGCTTTCGGATGGACCCTGAGGATGATGATCGCAGATCGCTACGAGGTCGATCCCGACAAGCTGCTGCGCATCGCTGAAGAGCAGTCCGCAGCCTATGCCGCCGCCGAGCCATTTCCGCATGGCGTCATCGACGATTTCGCCGATCCCGAATTCCTCGCCGCGGTGCTCGCCGAGGTCGAGGCGGCGGACGGCCTGGCGTGGCGGGAAATGGATGATCGCTTCCAGCGCAAGTTCGCTTGCGCCAGCACGCGCGAGATGGGGCCGCGCACCCGCCAGCTTATCAACTTCATGAACGGGCAGGAAGTGCTCGATTTCCTTGAACGGTTGACAGGGATTAAGAGGCTGGTTTCCGACTGGCAACTGGGCGGCGGCGGGCTCCACGCCCTGCGCGACGGCGGCTATCTCAACGTCCATGCCGATTTCAATCTCCAGCGCCACCTGAAGCTCGACCGGCGGATCAATCTGCTGCTCTATCTCAACAGGGACTGGCAGGAGAGCTTCGGCGGCCAACTGGAGCTGTGGGATGCCGATATGACCGCGTGCCAGAAATCAATCCTGCCGCTGTTCAACCGCTGCGTGATCTTCAACACCACCGACAAGAGCTTCCACGGCAATCCGGTGCCGGTCGCCACCCCCGACGGACGGCCGCGGCTCAGCCTGGCGTTCTATTATTATACGAACGGACGTCCGGCCGCCGAGACCGCCGGCGCACATGCGACGATCTTCAAGCACCGCCCCGGCGAGGAGCGGCGCAGCGACCGGCTGCGCAGCCAGGTCAAGCGGTTCCTGCCGCCGATCCTCACCGAATGGATGGATATGCGGCGATAGAGCGTCGCATGGAAAGGCGGGAACCGGTTTTCCGCAAGACGCGGTGCGATACAACTTCCGGGAGCATGTTGCGTGATCTCGAAATCACGCAACATGCTCCGGGTCATTATGCTCCAGGCCATTCCAGGCCGGGTGGGGGCCATGACCTGGAAAATGCGGCAATTCAGCGGAGCGGAGCGCCCGGTTCAGAGGCTTGCGAGCATATGTTCGGCCGAACTCACCTTGAACTCGCCCGGCGCCTCGACGAACAGCTTTTCGACCACGCCATCGTTCACCACCATGGCGAAGCGCTGGCCGCGCTGGCCAAGCCCCGCGCCCGAGCCGTCCATCGTCAGCCCCAGCGCGCGGGCAAATTCGCCATTGCCGTCGGCGAGCATGGTGACATCGGCGCTGCCGGCCGATTTGCCCCAGGCGCCCATGACGAAGGGATCGTTGACCGCGGTGCAGGCGATCTCGTCGATGCCCTTCGCCTTGAGCTCGGCGGCTTTCGCGACGAAGCCGGGAAGATGCTTTGCCGAGCAGGTCGGGGTGAAGGCGCCCGGCACCGAGAACAGCGCGACGCGGCGCCCCTTGAAATAATCACCCGCCTGCACCGCCTCGCGGTCGCTTTCGGTCGATTTGACGAGCTTGACGTCGGGCAGGCGCTGGCCTTCGGCGATTGTCATGGAGCTTCTCCTGTGTTGGTTGGGCGGTGAACGCATCGCGCCGGGATGGGAAATCCGGCCTTTCGCCTTCGGTGCGTCTGGTTTCGACAAAAACGATGCGATAACAGTTTTCTGGAGCATCCCTGGCGATGTCGCGAGACTCCCTCTAGCATAGCCGCCGATCGGCCGGCAAGCGCCAGCCCGATGCGCCGCATTGCGGTTAAAACGGGGTGAATGCCACCTTCACGATGGTCGGGAGCCGTCGCTTAAGCACGCGGCCTCATCCTTGCCGCAGGGTTCGATTCGACCCTGACGGGAGGTCAAGATGGCGGCGAAAGGGGCTATGGCGCGGGGGGCGGCCGGTGCGGCGGCACTGCTGATCGCGGTGCTGGCAATGCCGGTGGCGGCGGCGTCGCAGGACGAGTTCGTGATCGGTGAAAAGCTGCGGCGGCTCGAAATGATGCTGATGGTGACGTCGCTGCGCTGCCGCACCGGCGCGGATGATTTCCAGGCTGACTACAGCGCCTTCAAGATGCGCCACGCCGCCGATCTGCGCGCCGCCGCGGACGCGATCATCGCCCATTTCGGCGCGCGGCGCGGGGGCGGTGATATCGAGTTCGATCGGATCAGCGTGAAGATGGCCAATCAATACGGCAACGGCCATCCCTGGCTGGGATGCCACGAGCTCAAGGGCCTGACCCGGACGCTGGCGGGCAAGGAAGGCCGCGCGCCGCTGCTTGAGGCGGCCGACGAGGTGGTCGATGGCGATGGCCCGCCGCAGCCGGAGGCGGACCCGTCGGCCTATGCCTTCGCGCAGTCCGGACGCTGAGCGGGAAAACATATAAAGCAATCTTTATATTTGCCTCGCGAGCGCGGGAGGGCTAAGGGCGGCGCCGACAAGGAGTTGCCCCAGCATGTCGACCGTTACCGCGCCCGCGAAGGATTATGTGATCGCCGATATCGGCCTTGCCGACTATGGCCGCGCCGAAATCGCCATCGCCGAGACCGAGATGCCCGGGCTCATGGCGCTGCGCGAGGAATTTGGCGCGGCACAACCGCTGAAGGGCGCGCGGATCACCGGCTCGTTGCACATGACGATCCAGACCGCGGTGCTGATCGAGACGCTGATCGCGCTTGGTGCCGAGGTGCGCTGGGCGACCTGCAACATCTTCTCGACGCAGGACCATGCCGCCGCCGCGATCGCCGCGCGCGGCATCCCCGTCTTCGCGATCAAGGGCGAAAGCCTTGCCGATTACTGGGATTACGTCGGGCGCATCTTCGACTGGGACGATGGCTCCGGGCGCACCGCCAACATGATCCTCGACGATGGCGGCGATGCCACCATGTTCGCGCTGTGGGGCGCGCGGATCGAGGCGGGCGACACGCTGCCCGAACCCGGCAACACCGAGGAGGTCGAATTCCAGCGCGCGCTCAAGGCCTTCGTGCGCGCGAGGCCCGGCTATCTCACCCAATCGGTCGCGCATATCAAGGGCGTCTCGGAAGAGACCACCACCGGCGTCCACCGGCTCTACCACATCGCCAAGGATGGCAAGCTTCCCTTCCCGGCGATCAACGTCAACGACAGCGTGACCAAATCGAAGTTCGACAACCTCTATGGCTGCAAGGAATCGCTGGTCGATGCGATCCGCCGCGCGACCGACGTGATGCTGGCCGGCAAGGTCGCCTGCGTCGCCG
>JAGWPW010000092.1 GCA_028870315.1 Sphingomonadales bacterium
ACCACCAGCGACTACGACCGCGAGAAGCTCCAGGAGCGCCTCGCCAAGCTCGCCGGCGGGGTCGCGGTGATCAAGGTCGGTGGTGCCTCGGAGGTCGAGGTGAAGGAGCGCAAGGATCGCGTCGATGACGCGCTTCACGCCACCCGCGCCGCGGTCGAGGAAGGCATCGTCCCCGGTGGCGGCATCGCGCTGCTCTATGCCACCCGGTCGCTCGAAGGCTTCAAGGGCGCCAACGACGACCAGACCAAGGGCATCGACATCGTCCGCCGTGCGATCCTGGCGCCGGTGCGCCAGATCGCCCAGAACGCCGGCCATGACGGTGCGGTGATCTCGGGCAATCTGCTGCGCGAGGGCGATCAGTCGCGGGGCTTCAACGCCGCGACCGACACCTATGAGGATCTGAAGGCCGCTGGCGTTGTCGATCCCACCAAGGTCGTGCGCATCGCCCTGCAGGACGCGGCCTCGGTCGCGGGCCTGTTGATCACCACCGAAGCGGCGATCAGCGAGAGGCCCGAGGACAAGCCGGCGATGCCGATGCCCGGCGGCGGCATGGGCGGCATGGGCGGCATGGACTTCTAGGTCCACGCCACCGTTCACGGAAACGGGGCCGGGGGAGCGATCCTCCGGCCCTTTTTCCTGTTGCATCGCGCCGGCTCGCCACCCGTCCCCGGCAGTTGCGAGCAAACCGGCAAAAAGGCGCGCAGTGCACTGAATCGGCGCGGCTTTACGGCTATGATCGCAGCCCAGCCTCGTTTCGTCGAAGCGCGGTTGCGAAGACCGCGCTGTGCCCGCTACGCTGCGCTTCGGGTCTCGGGGGTATCTGACCGACCATGCGACACGCGGATTTCAGGCAATTCCTCGCTGTGCTGGCGCTCGGCACGGCGATCATCGCCCCGCTCGAAATAGCCGGCGCCACGCCGCAGGACGATGATTTCCAACGCAATTTCGACAGTGTGTTCGCCCGCGCCGGCCAGACGCCCGCGCCGCAGCCGCTGCTGCCCGCTGCCCGTCCGGCGCCGCATGTCGAAACCGCGCCCGCGACGCAAAGCGATGATGCCGACAGCCTTGCAGCGCCGGTTGCACCGCGTTTTGTCGCCGCGCAGGCGAGCGCGCTCCAGTCCGCCCCCTACGCCGGCCCCTATCCCGGCGCGCCGCCCGAGCCGGCCGATGTCGATCCCTTCGCCCAGCGGCTGCGCGCCATCGCCGAGGGTTCGCATGGCCGCATCGGGGTTGCCGCGCTCGATCTCACCAGCGGCCGCAGCGTCGAGGTGCGCGGCGAGGAGCCCTTCCCGCTCGCCAGCACCGGCAAGGTGGCGATCGTCGCGACCTTTCTGGCGGGCGTCGATGACGGGCGCTATCGCCTCGATTCGCTTTATCCGATGATGTATCCGCTGCCCTCGCACAAGCTGGAAGGGGCCTCGGCCCCGGCGCGGCGCGGGGAACTGCTGAGCGCGCGCGAATTGATCGAGCGGGCGCTGACCCTGTCCGACAACCACGCCGCCGACGGCCTGCTCTATGCGGTCGGCGGGCCGCAGGCGGTCGATCGCTGGCTGCATGGCATCGGGCTTTACGGGATGCGGCTCGACCACAACATCAACACGCTGGTGCGCGACGACGGCCTCATCAATCCCGCCACCACCATCGACGTTCACGACAGCACGACCCCCGACGCCATGGTGCGTCTGCTCGCCGGGCTCTACCGCAACGCCTGGCTGAGCCCCGACAGCCGCGAGGTGCTGTTCGGCGCGCTCGGCCGCTGCCGCACGGGCATCCATCGCATGAAGCTGCTGCTGCCCGCCGACGCGATGATCGGGCACAAGACCGGGACGCTTGCCAACACGTCGAGCGATGTCGGCCTCATCCATACCGCCAGCGGCCAGACGATTGCGCTGGCGATCTATGTCACCGGCCAGGGCAGCAAACCCGGGCGGGAAGCGCGCATCGCCGCTATCGCGCGCGCCGTCTACAACGGCTACGCCCCACCGGCGACGCAATGGGCAGGCGTGGCCAGCCTGCGTTAGCCGATGCTGACGCCCAGCATGCTGATCGATGACAGGGCGATCTCGTCGGTGAAAAAGGAAACCTGTTCCTCTTCATGGGCGCAGCCCAGGACATAGAGCAGCGGCAGGTAATGGTCGGGCGTCGGGATCGAGAGCCGCGCATCATCGCCCAGCGCCGCGTAATCGATCAGCTCATCCCATCGGCGCGCGCTGATCGCCGCTTTGACGAAGGCGTTGAACCGCTCGGCCCAATCGAGCACCGGGGCATCATCGGCAAAGCTTGCCGCCCGCAGATTGTGAACCACATCGCCCGATCCGATGATGAGGATGCCCTCGTCGCGCAGCGCGCGCAGCCGGCGGCCGAGGTCGAAGTGGGCCGCGCCCGGCCGGGTCCGGTCGATGCTGAACTGGACCACGGGGATGTCGGCGTCGGGAAAGAGGTGGCGCAGCACCGCCCAGGCGCCATGGTCGAGCCCCCAATCCGCGTTCTGGTTCACCGGCATCGGCGCAAGCGCATCGGCGACGCGCGCGGCAAGCCATGGCGCGCCGGGAGCCGGATAGTGGATGCGATGGAGTTCTGGCGCAAAGCCATGAAAATCATGGATCGTGCGCGGCCGCGCCATCGCGGTCACCGCGACATCGGCGATGAACCAATGCGCCGAGACCACCAGCACCGCTCGCGGGCGCGGCAGGCGCGCGCCGAGGTCGCGCCACGCCTGCGCGAAACGGCCACCCAGCGTTTCCATGGGGCTGCCATGGCCGATGAAGATCGTCGGCATGCGAGGCTCGGCTTTGTGCATTGTGCGCTCTCCCCTGGCTTCAGTGTAGGCGCCTGGCCGGCGGCAAGGCCGCGGCCAGCGCGCCCGCCAGCGCCGCGACCAGCGCCAGCGCGGCGCTGGCCGCCTCGGCGGTCGATTCGCTCGCCAGCGCGACCGATGCGACATGGCAGCCGTTCGCCCCGCGCGACAGCATATAGCCCGCCTCGCCGGGCAGCAGTGCCAGCGCCGCGCTTTCCAGCGCTCCACTGGCGAGCAGCCGGCCGAAATGCGCGCCGGGTTTCAGCAGCGCGGCGGCATGCAGCAGGATCGCCTCGCCATCCCCGGCCTCGGCGACGAGCGCCGAGCGCGCGAGCGCGGCCAGCGCGGCGCGATCGGGCGGCATGGCGCCCGGCGCGACGAATATCATGGCTTGCTCGATCATCTCGGCTTGCGAGCATGGCCGGCGCCACGGGTCAAGCAGCCGCACCCGGCCCGCCTGCGTATTCCGTGCCGCAGCGGCACGGAATACGCAGGTTTACCGAGCGATGGGCAGCGCGCGCGAGAAAGCTTGTCAACCGCGCCGTGATGCGCAGACTGGAGTGCGAGCGAAGGAGAGCATGCCATGGCCGATAAATCCCGCGTCGCCCCCGAATTGCGCGACGCGCTCGATCTCTTCCCCGATTTCACCTTCGGCGAGGACATGACCCCATACCGCACCGCCTTCAAGGACCGCCCGCAACCGCCGCTGTCGACCGCGCTCGCGGCGGTGCCCTGCCGCGAGGTGCGCATCCCCGGCGCGCCCGGCGATCCCGAGGTCCGCATCCTCCATTATTCGGCGCCCGGCGAGACGCGGACCAAGCGCCCGGCGCTGCTCCATATCCACGGCGGCGGCTATGTCATCGGCGATCCCGAGCTCAACGACGCGATGAACCGCGCCGCCGCGCTGACGCATGGCTGCGAGGTGGTCTCGGTCGATTACCGCCTCGCCCCCGAGACGCGCCATCCCGGCGCGCTGCACGACAATTACGCCGCCTTCCAATGGCTGCATGCCCATGCCGATGCGCTCGCCATCGATCCGGCGCGGGTGGTGCTGGCGGGCGAGAGCGCGGGTGGCGGCCATGCGGTGGCGCTTGCGCTCCACATCCGCGATCGCGCCGCGGCGGGGGCCAGCGAGCCGCCGCCGTGCCTTGTCTTGCTCGATTCACCGATGCTCGATGATCGCAGCCTGTCGCACCCGGCCTGCGGGGCATTCGTCTGGACGCCCGAGAAGAACCGCTTCGGCTGGCGCGCGCTCCTCGGCGTGGAGCCGGGCGGTGACGCGGTTCCCGCAGGCGCGGTTCCTGCCCGTGCCGAAAGCGTTGCCGGCCTGCCGCCGCATTTCCTCACCGTCGGCGCGCTCGACCTGTTCCTCGACGAATGCCTCGAATGGACCCGCCGCCTCGCGCGCGAGGGGATCGCGGTCGAGCTCCATGTCATCCCCGGCGCCTATCACGGCTTTGCCATGGTGCCGGGCAGCCCGCAGGTGGAGGCGCTGACGCGCTATCGCGACGCGGCGCTGGCGCGGGCGTTCGCCGGCTGACCCGGCGCGCGATCAGGCAACGACCTTGATATCCTCGGCGCGCGCTTCCCAGAACTTCACCCGCCCCGGCAGCGGCTCTTCGGAGATGATCCATTTGACGATCCGCCGCATCGGCTCGATCCCGTCCTGCGGACCGACCAGCCCCGGCCCGTTGAACGCATAGCCAAGCGCCACGAAGCGCTGCCCGCCGTGGAGCGCGCCCTTGTGGCGAACCACTTCGCGCAGCGATTCGGGAAAGATGCCGACGGTCTGGGTATAGGCGTCGATCACGTCGAGCACCTCGTCGAGCGTATCGACCGGGATCAGGTTTACCGTGCGGTCGGCGAGATATTCCCAGAAATCGACGCGGTCGGCGGTGTGGCTGACGATCACCGCGCCCTCGCCCTGCTCGCCGCCGATGACGGTGTAGAAATCCTCCGAGAAGCGCAGCGCATCGACCTGGCCCTTGAGGCCCGGATCATAGCGCTTGGGCCTGGTCGAAAGCACCTCGGGCAGCCCGAGCATCGCCTCATAGGCAAGATTGCCGAGCCGCTTCAGCCGCTCGATCCCCGCGTCATCGGTTCCGCACAGCACATAGACCATCCGCGCCGCCGCGCAGGCGGTCTGGTTGCCGACCGCGAAATCGCAGGCGATGCGGCTGGCGGCTTCCTGGAGCATGGCCTCGCTTTCGAGCGCCTCGCCGCCGACGATGCTGGCCGAGCGTTTGGGATCAAGGCTGATGAGTTCGATCCCCGGCTGGATGTATCTGGTCACATGCCTGACCGAGGCGAAGCCGCCCCAGGCGCAGATCTTCTCGATATTATGCGGCTGGTAGAGTTTCGCTTCGAGCTTCTCGTCGCCGCCGCGCCAATAGGCGACCGCGAGGTGCTTCGTGATCGGATGATCGGGTGCCATCTCGACCATGGTGCGGGCGATCGCGCCGGTGGTGAATGGATCGTTCGAGGGCACCTTGATGATCGTATCGCCGCGTGTCACCGCACCGCGCAGCACGGTGAGCGCGCCGAGCACCGGGCCGTTGCCCGCGACGATATGCAGCGTCCTTGCGCCATAGGCGCGGATGCCGACCTTCGAGCCGTTGATCGCCTTTTCGACCCAGCCTTCGAGGTAATCGATGCCGATGTTGAAATCGACCATGCCACGGATGCGATCCTTGTCGAACATGAACGGCATGTCATGGAAGAAGCTGTCCATGATCGGCCGGGTGGTCGGCGCGGTATCGTAGGAATATTCGAGCGCTTCCTGGAGCCAGCGATTGTCCCTGAGCGTCAGCTTCGCGCCCAGTTCGGCGAGGTAATCGAGGATCTGCTCGAAGGAGAGCGTGTACAGATCCTCCATCAGCCGCGGGCTGGCGAGCGGCAGGCGATCGGCGATCTTCGCCGGATCGGGGGCGAGGAAGGCGATGTCGCCGCCGCGCCCGCCGAATTCGACGAGGTCGCTTTCGATC